>NZ_JAPELK010000014.1:0-123386 GCF_029813005.1 Hahella sp. CR1 | reverse complement strand
ACGCCAAAACCAATACACTTGAACTGCTCCACCAGCCCGGCGTTGTAGGGGTAGTCAGATATGGCTTCTTCGAATAGCAATAAAAACTGTGAGTAAGACAATTGCTCTGACGGTCCTCAAACACCACCAGAGCCATCAACAGGCCGGTCGGATAACAACTCCTGCATTAGTTTGATTGCCAGGTCCAGATTGGATTCCATCTCGGCGCCGTCCAAAGTATTTTCTTTCCATGATTCGGGGGCTTCCGGGTGCGGGCCGGACACCGCTACTTTGCCTTTCCCGTAGGAGCTTATGAGTGCGGCGATTTGTCGGTTTTCAAAGTAGGCGATGTTGCGAACTTGCTCCTTGCTTTGCGTCAGTTTGAATGCAGGGCCAGCCTGATAATACATCTGACGCTCTTCCCCTGACCAAATAACAGGGTAGACTTTCGGAGCGAAGTCACTGTCGTAATTATCGGATTCCGCCGGAACGATGCCTAACGCATCCACAAACCGATTTTCTTCAGCCCACCCCACTGACGCGACGTAGGCGCCGCCACAAATCCCCAGGTAACGCCCGCCATTGTTCAGGTAAGCCTTTAATGAAGCGGAGAGATCCGGCGTAAAGGCGTCAACCAGGGGCTCAACGTCGTCTTCCGTACCGCCGATGATGAAAACTTTCGCCCCACTCAGCATGTCCGGCAGCGCTTTCAGGTCTGTGATATACCTCACTGTCAGGCCCGCCTGGACGGCGACGTCCGCGATGGCTTCAGAGCTTTCAGCATCTGATACAGGTCCGTTATATATCAACGCATATTCCGCTTCCCTGATGGGACTCGTCTGCATATCTGAGACCGACTCCACAGCCGACACATACGGCGTCGCGCCAACGATCAGAATGACGCCGCTTAGCGCCGTTAAGCTAAATTTATTCATACAAAAAGAAGCGCCAAAATAGCCGGAGTCACCCGGCCGCTGATTTAGACGTTTTGCTCGCCGCTTCTTAACAACCGGCGAGCTTCCCGTTCCGCATAATACTCACTGACGATGGTCTGAGCTCTTTGATACAGGCTTGAATCCCCTTCGCCAAGCACTTCCAACAGGAGCTTTTTCTCCTGCATATAGACTTTGGCGAACCAGCGGTCATGCTGAATGATATTGGTTGAGTTGCTGATCAAGTCCGCCAGCTTGATGGTTTTTGCTCGTGGGGAGGCGTTGGCGAGGTGCTGTCGGTCTATTTCCTTGCGAGCCTGACGATTACCGTCTTGCGGCCGACTCACGTCAGTCACCTCCTCCACCAGTTTCGCAACAGAAGGGCCAAAGAACTCCAGGATCAGTTCTTGTGTGACCTGGGTGTCTTCGACGATGTCATGCAGGTAGGCGGCGGCGATCATTTCTTCGTCTCCCCCCACTGACGCAACGATTCCCGCCACTTCGGCGGGATGCACGATATAAGGTTCATCGGTATAACGTCTTCGTTGACCGATAGCGGCATGGGCGGCGTTGGCGAATATCTTCGCCTTCTCGACAAGCATGAAATCAAACCTCGTTTCACAGGTGTACAACCACGCCATAATGCAGCATCAACTCTGCCCCGTCCAATACTTGGAAAGAACGAGGCCTGACTAAAAATACGGCAAGATCGTCACTCTCATCATGTCAGAACATATTGCGCCATCGTTGTCTCACAACCCTTCGGGAAACCGCTCATCCAAAGGCAAATCTTCGTTGATCTCTTCCAGCGCCTCCATTGCGTGCTCAGGAAAATCCACAATGATTTCCTCCATCTCCACTCCACCCAAATAAAGGGCCGCGCTAAGCAGGAAATTGTCGGAGTTATCCGAGTAGCCAATCGCGGACTTAATAACCTCAATCAGACGGGACACAGTCTCGGGTGAGAGCTTTTTAACATCCGCCTTTTTCCTCACGATTGTCTCAATAAAGTGGCATAGAATGACCGCATTGGCGTCGTAGTAAGAAACCTCGGTGTAATCTTTAAAGCGCTCGCTACGAACGTCTTCACGACTAAAATAGTCCGACATCACATCAAATACCTGCGGCAATCGCTCCTCGCTCCACGCATGCCATGGGGTCAGCTTTACTCTGGGTCCCTGTTGGATGAGGCATAAAGAGACCGGAAAGGTCTGATGAATTTCCTGCACCGTAAGTTGAAAGTCATAATAAAAGTGCGCCAGCCGTTGCTGTATGTCGTTCAACTTGCTCTGAACCAAACCAAAGGTCTTATAGATCTCCGAGTCGTCGAGCATCTGCGGGTTGTCGCTATAGGTAGGGTCATACTTCATGGCGCCTTTTATCTGGCGATCAGACACACAGAAAGAAGCGCTGTTGCCGCTCCAGCGAATTTCCCCATGCCCCTGAAGCTTTACTTGAATATCCGCCATGGCTTGCTCATCCGGTCGCTCAGCAAAAAGAATATGCGCATCAAAACCGCTAGATAAGTTACCAACGCCATGGCCAAGAAATAAGAACGGGTAGCTCTCCATCGTGATTCCTTAAGTAGGTATTTGTGGTCAATCGATAAGTCAGAGGACTGATTTTTGGCGTTCACTGAGACGCCTCGCCAACGCCAGAATTTATGGCCAACCTTGTTAGACCGGGGAGCTTATGAATAGTTCAATGCAAATATTGATGACGGATATCTTCGATGGCCCCTGCTTGTAAAAGATGCGCAAGAGCCTGCGAAAACTCATCCTTTTTGTCGCGAAAGGAGGATTTTTTGGATATGGCGAAATATAAGTCAACACTGTTGCCGGGGCGATATTCGGCTTTGTCGAATTGGCCTTTATAGGGGGACTGGGCGATTTCATAGTCCGCCTGGCAGTCTGTCCCGACTATTGCCGTCAAACGCAAACGCCCCAACATTTCCACTAACTGCTTTTCGGTGCTGACGCCAATCTTGTTAATCTTTTCATCTTCATCGAAGGTCTGAAAATAAGCCGACCCCGTGACGATGCCGACATCAATGCGATAGAGGTCTTCATAGTCCTGAAGTATTCCACCACGCCCTTTTCTGACATAAAACACCGTTGAACAGCTGTAATAAGCCGGCTCCAGATAGTCCATGTATAACGCCCGGTCAGGTCTTAGCGCCAAGCCGCTCATGGCGTCAACGGCGCCGTCCTCCATCATTTTCAGGCAACGCACCCATGGGCAGCGCACGTAATCGATATCGAGCTTTAATTCGCTGGCGAGTCGGGCCCACAAGTCAAAATCGATCCCGCTGTAGCCCTCTTCATTGTCCAAAATACGAAAAGGCGGCCAGGCGTCTATAGCGACGCGGATCTCGGCTTTACTTTGCTTGGCCTCAGGCGAATCGATGGAGTTAGCAGCCAAGGGCGCAACACTCCACACCAGCAACGAAAGCGCGCCAATACAACGCAATGAAGCAAGCGTCATTCGACAACCTCCAGGCGTCCAAAACGAATGGAGACAACCATGTGGCGACTACCGCCCCAATGATCAGGTTTCTGCGAACGTATTTAGTATAGTTCAATTGCCGAGCGGGCTTGGTCCCTGCAAATGCGGGCGTTTCACCGACTGGGAGGTCCCCAAACGCGAAGCTGGGAATGGGAGATTAGCGGAAGTCTAAGCTATTGAGACGCCGCCAACTGCTTTTGAAATTTCTCCGGGAGCCACCAGCTGGCGTCGATAGCCGGGCTGTTTTCAGGCACAACGGGATTTTTCAATATAATGAGCTTCCTGGACGATAGATTTCCCTTCGCTAAATAACCTTTCATCTCCTCTGTAAAAAGCGTTTTAAAAGAGCCATCGGCAATAGCGATATTCAATCCCTCCTCCAGCTTCCTCGCCAATTCAGGCTCATTTCTGGAAATGAAAAAATACACGGGATGCGGATAAAACAGCATGATGTTATCCGCGACGACAAGTCGATCCTGATTCCTGTCCAGCTCATCCCAAATTTCCAGGAAACCGCGGTGGAAATAGTCAAACCTATTATTTCTCAGCAGAGTAAATAAGGTTTCGTATTGGGAGCTTGTGACTACCTTCAATCCATTTGCGCTGTAGACAGGCAAATCTCCCCAGTGCACCCCATGTCCGCCGACAAACTGCCTGAGATCATCAATGTCGTCTATCTTGCTGAAAATCTCACTCTTTTCCTGGGTCACCAATAAAAGTCTGAGCCCCAGGATTCCTCGATAAATAGGAATCCTTATAGGGATCATCTTTTCTTCGCGCTCCAGGTTTGTAGACATGAACTCAAGATTCAATATTCCTTTTGTCACCATGAGTTCGCCCCTGGCCTCATTGATGCTGACATCCAAAAATTCAGGGAATTGTATTTTGTAGGGGACGTTCAGTTTGCTCAGCGCAAGATCCAATACTTTAAGGCCGTATTTGTATCTATCTTGATGCTGATAGTGCTTGACAATGATTTCCCCTCTCGCTTGGGGAGCCAAACTGAAAGTAAACAAAGAAAAAAGAGGAATCACTAGAGATATCAGCGACTTAAAATGTAACACAACCCCACCTCTTACCGCCGAAAATTATGTTAATTACATCAGTGTTCGCCAATTCCACATCACAAAAACGCCAGCCCTCCTTCGCCTGATTATCCCCGAGCGGACGACGACAAAGACGGAGATCCAATACTCATATATTAAATTTAGACGACTTATTCTGAATCGACAGGAGATTAAGAGAATGGAAAGAATCTGGTTCAGCGGGATTGAGACGGAAATCGTAGATGTTTCATTAAATCAACTGGTTAGACAAGCCCACACCCCAGATTCGCCCCAATAACTTTATGGTAGAGCTCTTGTATTGGCTCCCTAATGACGAAAATGGGCGTGATCGCTAATGACACGCCCACAATAGCGCCGAGCTGAGCGCATCTTGATGCTAACGCTCACTCGGCATTCTTATCTTTACTATGCTCCCAGCCAAGCTGGCCTACCGTAGAAAGCCCTTGTGCCGTTACCGCCATTTAATATCTGCGCCTCGACCGTCGTCCTCTCAACACGAGTCACAGGCTGATTGTTTGTTCCACAAAAGCTCATCGCAATATGCCTGCCAAAGGCATCCTGTTGGCCTGTCAGCAACACGGCGTGCCCAAGTTGATATTGCCCATGATATAAAGGCTGGTTACTGTATGAGAAAACAACAACGTCGCCTCTATTTAAATTAGCGGGAAATGGCGCCGGCCACTGGTGAAAGACTTCGTTATGAAACATATTACGCAAGATTTGTACGCCCCAGCGGCGCCCGTTTATACCTCTTGCTTGATTAGCGCGATTATAACGGTCTAAAAAGAACTGTCTCGGGACATTCGCCGCTGCGGCGGCCAGGAGCAGCATTTCAAAGCAACATATTTCAACTTGATTAGCCGCCATATTCAACGGGTTTGGACGATTGACGTCTAACCCCCTAGCCCAACGCTCCATAGAACTGTTGACAACCCAGTTTTGCCGCATTCTCTGAGGCGGCATAACAAGTGGAGACCAAGTAATTTGTCTGTTCTGGCGCTGCCATTGTTCTGCTATCGCAATTGCGTTTTGGACATGTAATAAAGACATATGTGTTCTCCTGATCCTTGCCGAATCCTAAATTCGGACTTTTGATAAATTCATATTACAAACCAGTAAATGAATATTTATTTTTACTTCTATGCATATGTTGTTTGCATTGACGATAGCGCTAGCGAGAACACATATCCTTTACGGTAATACTGACTTGCTATTTTCTTTCACAATTCATGGCCGCCTTGCTTTTACAAAGGCAGAATAGTTGCGTTTTGGATTAAAAATAACGAAGACGTGAATGGTAGAATGGCGTCAGCGCCCACAGATCTCATCGAACAAGCAGAATCAGAGATAGATCCTTCTTACACAACGAAGGCCTAGCCCGCATTCGCTCAAATGTGAGGAGATTTGGAAGCTGTAAATCAACTAAGACCTGAACTTCCTGGACATTAACATGTCAGGTTCCCTCGACATTGGCGGAAACACGGGTCAGCGTATTGGGGTGCTATTATAAAGACAACTCTACAACCAATTTATTCAAATTTTTTGCGTGAACCCTCCGCCCTCCAACACATCAGAACTGATTTTAGGAGCAGCTTACTGGTCAGATCACTTATGAATAATTATTCGTACTTCCTGTGTATCAGCTCATATAGTCCTTCGTCTCTAAGGGATTTTAGCCCCTTATTGAACACATCGACATATCGTTCATAATTAGGCCAAGCCTTACTGAAACAAACATGGAAGTATTCAACTTGCTTATCTTGCAGGAGAACAAACTGTATTTGGTTCTCTAAGCCCATGCTCTTCACAAGAAACTGAGTGCTTTCTTTAACAGTATAAAATACGTCCGCACGAGATTTTATCAGAAATAGCAAGGCCTGCTCATCAGTGCTAAGTATCGTGTGCGGTGCGCCAATACGAGCCAACTCCTGTTGAAACGAGTAACCTCGTATTCCTACTCCTCTATACAATAGAGTTTCAGCCAGGGCCTGAGGGCGAGGCTCCTTGAGGTCGGCTCTTACAGCTAAGACAGGGGTAATAGAGCTGATCGGATCGGACAGCGCGCATATCTCACGCCTCTCGGGAGTGTCCGCAATAGAAAAACCACCAGCAGCATGCCCGTTTTCGATCTGGTTAATCGCTCGTTTCCAGGGAAAAAAGCGGATATCAACTTCATATCCCGCCCTTTGAAACACCGCATTAACCACTTCTATGTCATAGCCAACCAGCCCATCTTTAGGAACTTCAATTTCATATGGCGGATAGTCTCCTGTCAGCAAGGCTATTTTTTTATCAACCTCAACAGAGTATGAAAGGCTTGCGCTAACGGCAAGGGAAAAGGTAATCGTCAGCCAAAACCTTATTAGCTTCTTTAACCAGAAAAGATAGCGCATACGCCCCAAACCATTTTCAATTACGGGCTATAGCTTCCATTCACACTGTCATCCATCATCTTCTGATATAGGCCGCTTTCCTTTATCTTCACAAGGCCCTCGTTAAACTTCTGCACTAACTCGCTGCCGCCAGGATATTTTTTTGATACAAGGACAAAGTACTCTGACTCTCTATAGGGCTTTGAGTAAGTTAACTGCTCCGCTTCATTTGGCGGCAACTCATTTTTGATTAATTCAAGGCCGACTTGCATCTCAGTTGGATAGAGATCTATCCGCCCAGAGACTAATTTTTTCAGGTTATTGGTGTCGTCCGCTATCCGAGACATGTTTAGCACTCCGGCTTTTTCAAGCTCAGTGAATTCATCTCCATAACTATATGAAATAGCGCCGCCAATTTTATAATCTTTGAGGTCTGCAAGCTTTTCCCAATCAACGACCTTTCCCTTTTTATGAAAGAAGACAGACTTAAGCGTAAAGACAGGATCAGTGTATAAAAAGTCCTTCGCTCTCTCATCGCTATATGTCCAAACGATAGTCGCCGCTAACTCTTTCCCTTCTTTTGCATCTATCAAAGCTCTCGCCCAGGGGAAAAAAGCATATTCGACGTCAACACCTGAAGCTTTAAATGCTTCAGAAACAATATGCGCAGCAAGACCATAGTGTTTATAACTTTGTGATGTAAACGGAGCCCACTCCCCATTTGATATCTTTATCGTTTCTGCATTTGCATGGGTACAAATGAGAATGAAAAGCATCATAATTATTCTTCTAATAGTGCTAGAAACAATAACCATAATTAGCCCCTCTCGTCATAACTGGTTGCGGGTTATGCGCTCCACCGGCAAACGCATAGAGCAGATTCATCCTAGTAATTGAGTATAGAGCAGATCAAAAAAAGTACAGCTTGACGCGCAGTAGAGATCTCGACAAAGGGTGCGCTTAACTTTGTCCTTCCTATACTGGGATGGATGCGCCAGAGGGAAAACGCCAACAATGGCGGCTAAAAAGTCCTATTGGCCTCTGACATGACGTCTCTAGCCCAGCTCCAAAATTCTCAGTTGGACAGGGGCAGACATGACCGATAAATGTACAAAAAACACAAAGAGATTGGGAGGCTGCTTTGACGCCAGGCTGACGGGGAAGCTTCATCCTATTCGATAAGCTTGACGTCGTGCTTAAGACTTTCCTTCTGCATGCATCAGCAGAAATATCAGAAGGCCATCCCCATCTATCTGGCGCTAACCGTAAAAGCGCACAAAGGACAAAAGGGAAAACTCATTTATACTTGTGAAGTAACAAGTTATTATTGCAAGCAACTGGAAAAATCATCCACGGCGTCTCATTTAGTTCTGCTGCAGTCGTTCTATTTTTAATCGAACCTGGAATTTATATGAACAGACAAGATATATATGAAGGACTCAGGTTGATTGTAATAACCTATATCGCAGAATCTAAACAACATGAGCTTCTATCGATGCTGGATAAACGAGAAGCAGAAGGAGGCTTTCCTCCAGGAAAAGGAGTTCTTGCATGTGTAGATTCAGACTCCAATGGAGTAACTTTAAAGCCTGAGCACAAGGACCTTTGGAACGATATTTGTTATCACTGCATTTAAAATATCGGACATGCTCTCCCTTATAATGCTGAAGCAATCCACTATGTATTCCGGATTATTTTAAAATCGTTAGTTTTAGATTCCTTTCAAGAGATAAAAATCCAAAATATCACGACAAATATATTATAAAATATAGGAAAAACTCTAGAATGCAAAGCAAGTATCTGGCGCCATTAAGTTGCATATTATTCATATTTAGTTATATATACTTTCTGTACGCAGCCAAGACTTACTATGACCCAGAAGCAGAAGTCAACTACTTCCTCGAAGTAGCGTATGCTACGACAGCCACAATAATCCTGTCGCTTCTCCCAGCTCTCGTTATCTGGCTATTTAAGAGACACTCATTTATGAAGTTCTTCTACAGGTCAGCAATAGTTTTTTTCTCCGTAGGTATAGTCGCAGATCTTCTTGCCGTTTATTTAATATTTTGGTCATCGAACCAATAATAAAAATTTTCTGTAAAAAAAGCGAAACCATGGACAGCAAGCATTTCAATAAATTAGTTGAACCCTCGAAAAGAGTTCCTGCAGACCAAAGGTTATAAATTAAGAATGCGCATGAGTGAAAGATGAATTCCATTACTGATATTGAATGGCACGACCTTCCGATAGTAGATTTTTCTATTTCAGAACATAGGATTCTGCTGGTGGTTACACCTTTTGAAGACTCTATTGGCCAGTACAGATGCTTTTCACTCAAGCTTTTCAATTTTGAAGAGGTTTCTATTAAGATGGATAGCGAGATAACTCTCTCTACGCTTTCGGAGATGGAAGTGCACAGTTTTTAATTCCATCAATCCAGAAAAAATATTTCTGGAAAGATTACAGTCCTCACGGGGTTGACAGGCATTTTTAGTATTGAATTCATAAATGCGAAGTGGTCTTTTGAACCTTCCATCTAACCAACTATAGCGCCGAATACTAAGACAAAGAGTTATCATACATAAAAATGAGAATACAAGAGTATAACAACGGTGATTTAGATGAATTCATTATGGACGGCTGCGAAGTCTTTCTAGAAAGGACTGGGGTATCAAAATATAAGCTATTTGTATCCGGTTCCGACACACAGAATATTATTCAAATATGAACCACAAAAAAAGGAGAAATGACCGTTCACACTCAAGGTGAAGCTCCGGATTGGGTGTCTCTTGAGTTTGAAGATGGGCAGCTAAATATATTAAAATCATGTCATTGTGTTGTACACTTGGAGAGTTGCGGTAGAGACTCATATAGTTTGCGTCTTTCAAAGCTGGACGATAGCTTTATTGTCGATATATCAAGCAATGGCTATATAAAGGCCAAAATAATTGATAAAAGCGGCCCGATATCTGTTTAAAAGTAAACATTGCCTCTCCCCATCACTAGAGACGTATTATAAAGGAGCTTTGGCTGGGTAATCGCTTTCGAATATGGAGCAACAAACTGCGTCAGCCAGTGCCTCTCCATCTGTATTGACGCTAGCGTCTCCTTATTCATTATTTGAAGCAATAAATGACTACTCATAGTTACCAGAAAAATGCACAATGATTTTTTATAAAATTTAGCGTTTTGTTTGGTCGCAGCTGCACGCTTTTTGTCAACCAGCCTACAGAGTTCGAAGATCGCTTGACTGGGTATCTCTAACAACCAGGCAGATACACAGAATTATTTACAGGGTCTTGCCTCGTCAGAGGTAGGAGCTATTTTCTCCAGCTCATTACTGATTTCACCATATATTTTTCATCACTACTTACGCAAAAAATAGTAAGCACGACCAGTTGTACGGATCTGAATTCCTCGTACATACTCACTGTATAATATCGTTGCTAGTCCGAGTGTTACGTAGCCCCCAGAGGCGCAGAAGATTATGAAGGCGACTTTCCATTCCTGGAACAAAAATGCAACTATCATTATCGCTACACAGGAACAATCTAATAAGTCATGAATCAAAGAGGGCCGCTGGAACTTGGCCTGCCTAACCATGAGCGCAAACCTCAACCACAGAAGAATCCCTAGTGATGAGCCAACCGAAGTTACCTCGAATAAATATACTGATATAGTAACATTCCATAGAACAAGGACTAAAAAATAGGCAAGAAACAAATACACAAAAAAACTTGCCCCAAATATCCATATAACATTAAAGCCTCTTTTCTTCGCCTCATCCGTCTCTAGATCGCAATCACTCACCGGAGTCTTATATAAATCAGCATCCATTACTCATACCCTTCATCTTGAATATCAAATAATATCAACTATGTTCTTAAATCAGTAGTTTTAAATCTGATAAGATCAACTCTTACACCGCCCTTCATTTCGCTTCCTTATATACCGTGAATTAGCTATAAACACTATCTCAAACTAGTACTCTATGAGAGCATAAAGCGAGCCTTTAAGTATGAATCAGGATTTAAAGCATGACAGCGCAAATACCAGATAAAATAGAAAACATGCACAATAGCATCGAACTGGGAGATCTGCACCTCTATAGGATTATCGCAAGATCTGAGCACACTGGCAGCCCTTTCTCTTCTTACAGCTTTCAGTCAAGTCCCTCTCGCGCCTCCCCAGGCATTAGCAGCGCATTGGCGCGCGGTTATATTTCCTGCTATACGCTTACAGAGTCTGGCGAGCTAATTCTTGATAGATATGAATATCCATATGAGAGGCTGAAGCCTCTAGAGCAGGTAGGAGAGAAACTGACAGGAGACTTCTTATTGGATATGCGCAAAGGCTTCTTTCAAGATAGGCTGTACATCCCTTTTATTAATGGGAGAATCGTTACAAACAAAACAATGTGGGTAGTCGAAAAGAGAAAGACCAAGGACGAACTCTTTGAGGAGTCTACCAGGCAATACTTAGAAGCACATCCATGCAGAATAGCTATTGCTGTTGCCCGTCATCCAGATCTGATTGCTGATAAGTTTTCAATCTATATCGATGGCAATATTCCTTCAACAAGAGACGGCAAACAACCCATCGATGGTTTCTCTGCAAGAGCCAGCGTCGGGCGCCACCGGATAATAATACGAGAAACAGACTACAGAAAAACTGACAGAATGGAGTCAAATACAGTTGACTTCGACACCTCCATAGAGAAACCCAGTAGCTTTTTACTAAAACTAGAAAAAGGAAATCTCATCTTGCTCGAAGTCTGAGACGTCCTCCGCCCCCCCTACTTCAAACCACCATTTGAAGCCTCCGATGAACCTC
Organism: Hahella sp. CR1; assembly: GCF_029813005.1. NCBI lineage: Bacteria > Pseudomonadati > Pseudomonadota > Gammaproteobacteria > Oceanospirillales > Hahellaceae > Hahella > Hahella sp. CR1. The sequence continues at coordinate 111,698 of NZ_JAPELK010000014.1, read as the reverse complement.
ATGAATTTCGTTATAGCTGGGAGTTCGCGCTGGTTTGGAAAGGGATGTGTAGGCGACTCTCATATGCGCCGCGCACTTCCTGGGCTCCACCCGCCCTATTCCCGTTCCTAAACCGGGGCACAAAATAGAATTTATCTTTCTCTCAGAACGAAGGTTATGCGTTTTTATCGCCAGTAGAACTGCCCGAAACGCAATATAGGGGTTAAGCGTGTTGGAAACGTCTTCGGGAATCCTCATGGTTGGCGCCGAGATCAGATAAGGCCACCGCGCGTTATCCGTCCCCACAATTACCGCGGAGCCAATGGATAATTCTCCGTGAAAGTCGTCAAGAATGCGTCGCTGCACTCTTTCCTCCACTTCAAAGCCAAGCGTATTTCGAATCGCCAGATCCAGTCCGCCGTCCATAATGCCAAAGCTGTTCGCCGGACTGATCATCGCGTCGGCTGCCTTTGAGAAAAAGTCGCCTTGGATGATTTCAAAGTTATCAAAACCACTAAAGGCTTCTTTCCATGCCTTTACGAGCTTTTCAGACTGATCGATAAGAAATACTTTCTGAAGCAAGAATACTCTCTCCTCTTTGATCTCCATCACGCTTCCGCTGTTTTGATTAGCGAAGTCGCTTTTAATTCTACTCATAAGCGCCAGGCCACATGGGTAAAACGAGTTTGCCGCTTTAGCCACAGCCCTCAACCCGACTCACCTAACGCGCTTTAATTGCCAGCGTAGTTTACTAAACTAAATATGCGCGACGCCTGTAAAAACTTCAGTCCATATTCACCAGGATGCGCTTCGGTGGAAAATGCTATGAAAGTTCTTTCGGTATTAGGGTTATGGTTCTGCGCAACTGCAGCCGCCTGCGCCGCTTCAGATACGCGGGAGGTGCTGAGAATCGGAGCGAACGATGAGATCGCGCAATTGTATGCGCCTTATCAGAGGTTCGTTGAAGCCGCTTTTCGGGATACCCCTTGGAGAATCGAGTGGGTGAACCTTCCTTTGGCGCGCTCCATACGCGCCGCCGATGAAGGCAGTATTGACGGTGATTTCATAAGAATTAAAGAGGTGACGGAGATTTACAGTCATTTGGTGGCCATACCCTGGCCACTGAATCGCCAGCGCTTTTATCTGTATATACCGATCTCATTGGACTGCCCCGACACGCAGAACATAGACCAATTAGTGGTCGGAAAATTATTAGGCATCTCCGCGTACGATCACTTCCCGGAAAACATCAAGAAGAATATGGTCTTTTCCCCCAATCTGGAGTCTTATGTGAACATGGCGATGGCGCACCGTATAAACGGCATCGCCATCACCGACGATCACTATAAAAAGATCAAAAGGAAATTCGACGTTGATTTCAAGAAGTGCAACGACCACATGCTATATGAAGCCGTTACTTATATGATGCTCAATATTAAGCACAAAGAAAAAATCCCTCAGATAGTAGAGGCTTTTTCAAAACATGTAGAACTTCTTCCAGCTGAAGATCGGGTGCAATGAAACAATCTTTATAAAGTGTCCATCGTATTTAACCTTTCATCAACCTTGCATCCAACATATCCATCATCCAATTACATACATACTGACTGAGCCCAGTGCTGTTCAGTAATAATTACAATGGGAACGCCATTATTCCGATACGTCATGGCCTTCTCAATTTTCCGCCCAAAATTTTCATGAACCCAGCTATCCTTCACATAGGTTCCTATCACCAGATAATCCAGTGATTTCGTAACGTTTTTGGCTATCTTGCCTCCACGCGCCACAGTCGCTTCCTCGCATTGTTCCCGCGTCCCAAGCGCACAGGTTCCGCTAAAAAGAAACGATCGTCCCTGAAAAGTAATGGGCGGCATAGGTTCAATAATAGGCAGTCTGGTTGCTTTAGCGACCTCGCCGAGATAAGACTCATCGCCAGAGATCCTTTTCAGAACACTTAGAAGCTCTGAGGACTCTTCTCCATCCAAAACACCGTCTTCCAACATAACGCTAACTCTATCTAACAAGTTAACGATAATTGGATTGTCAGAAGCGCTCCTGCTCTGCACCAACCAAGTTTGCAGAAACTCCGCTTCCGCCTGCTCAACCTTTCCATCGGCGACAATGCCTTTACTCAGACCGATCAGTGTATCTATTTGCCTGTCCTTAATTTTATTTAGATTATATTCGGTGAAAATATCCATAAATATTCCCTCTCTAAAATGATTGAAACTTAAGGCGCGAATATTTCTAAAACTGAAAAGCGGCCATACGCCAATGGATAATATTTAGATTATCCCCTGCACTCGCGATAATAGAATTCTAACTTTTGTAAAGACGGAATTTGTCGTTAAGAATGAAAAACGACACTGATGAGTCAGTCTTGGGTGGGCTTGATAATATAGGCAGTGATCGTAAAGATAAGCCAGATTAGGCCATCAAAAACTAACCTGACACAAACCGGAGAACGCTTTCTCAGTATAAAGAGATTTCAATAACTTACCCGACTCGATATCTACCGCAAGATAGTGGAGCGAGCCGTCTTTGTGCTCTTGAATAATTAATTCCCCGTCGCAAATCTTTGGCGGAGCAGCACGCCAGTTCACATCCACACTCCATTGTTTAAACAGTGAATAACAACTGCCTGTCCCGTTGGCGATCTTAGTCAATGGCGCAGGGTTGCAGGCAACTATGTCCCGGCTGGTGGAGACGATGATTGAGTTGGGTTTGAATGTCAGATTGGCGCGCCGCCAGTCATTACTCTCGAATTGAAACGCCTTCCCCTCCACATCCAGCATATACAGTTTTTGTTGGTACTCGAAAAACTGGCTCGCCATCGTTTCCAATGGCCAGCTGGTCGTTACTTTCAGGTCCCGGGAGATAAACATAATGAAGGGGTGATTCTCCCCTTTCTGATCAATTTTAAAGCCCGCCAGATAGAGCCCTTCGTCTGTTTCAAACCCGGCGTAGGCGTTTTGTAGCTCTGTCTGAAGCGTTTGCCCTTGATTAACGACAACGCCGTCATGCCTCCATGAGAAAACTGTTTGCGCGCAGGCGGAAAGTGGAAATGCCAGCAGGGTCGCCAATACAAAAATACAAAGCCTTATCATACGGCTTGCTCTCAATAGCATGGAGTTCAAAAACAAAGACATCTGTTACCTCTGTCTTCCGCTTTCACACTTTCAAATTAGGCCAAAGAGAGAGACACGTCAGTAGAATCGCAGTTGCCCCTAAAGCATGCCATACAATACTATCCAGTCCCACTCTCAATAATGTATAAATCAGATAAAGGCCTACAAACGTAACGCCCAATTCCACTGCAATAGTTACTCCTGGCATGCGGTAGGACTTATTGTCGCAATGGCGGCACGTATATGGATCAACCTTAATACCTCGCCCCTCAAGGGTATTAATCTTTTTACAGTGTGGACACTTAATCAAACCTGACATTCCCCAATGATTGGTATGCCGAACAGTTAAACGGTAGGGCTCGCATGTTCACGGATGGATCGATTGCGGTTCAATAGGTATACACTCTCCTTGGACAAGCTTATTTTCCGCAATGGTGACATAGCAGTTCGCGACGATTTCTTTTCCTTTCATTATGACCATGTCAGCGACATAGCTTATTTGATCACCCATTGCTTTATATCCGGAAAACTCTATAAAGCTGAAGTCCGTTCTTGCATCAAGCGTACGATAGCCGTCCAGTTTGATCTCACAGGCGTCAATGGACTGGATTACATTACTCCCACTTGCGCCCAGAAGTTCGAATCTCGGACAAACGTTATCGATCTCTAACTCAGCGTTTATCAGGCGAACCTTATAGGTTTCCAGTTCGAATATTTTTTCTGGCTTATTCGCAGAGGCATCTGCAGCCTCTGCGTTTACCATCGCGTTTCCACTTAAAAGCAAAATAAAGAGGCCGCTATACCTGCACTTCCTCATTGCAAGGTTCCTATTGGCTGATGACTCTATTGGAGACACGTTTTCCAGAAGCAGACCATTCTTAGACTTCCCCACCCGCCGCAAACCCAGACGCCCAGGCCCATTGGAAGTTGTGTCCGCCCAGGTGGCCGGTGACGTCGACGACTTCGCCGATGAAGTAGAGGTTGGGGATGTCTTTGGCGGCCATGGTTTTGGAGGAGAGGCAGTCAGTGTCGACGCCGCCCAGTGTGACTTCGGCGGTGCGATAGCCTTCGGTGCCGTTGGGTTTGATTTTCCAGCTTTTCAGAGCGTCTGCGACTTCCTGCAGGCGCTGGTTGGAGCATTGCTGGAAGGTTTCGTTCCAGTTTTTCCATTCGGTGAATATCTGCGCCACACGCTTGGGGAGCTTCGCATTGAGATAGGTCTCCAGGCGTTTATTGGGCGATTCCTGCCGCCAGGTTTTCAGCTCCGCCAGCACGTCGTCGTCCGGCAGCAAATCGATTGAGAGTTCCTGACCAGGTTTCCAGAAACTGGAGATCTGCAGCATGCTGGGGCCGCTCAGACCGCGATGGGTGAACAGCATGGGTTCTTTGAAGGTCACGCCGTTAACGCTGACAGAGACCGGGCAACTGACGCCGGACAGCGGCGCAAAGCGCTGCAAATCATCCGGCTGCAGCGTGAAAGGCGCCAGCCCCGCCCGAGTCGGCAATACCTTGAGGCCAAACTGTTCCGCGATTTTATAGCCGAAAGGCGATGCGCCCAGCGTGGGAATCGACAGCCCGCCGCTGGCGATCACCAAGGATTCGCACTGAATAACGCCGTTTGAAGTTTGCAGACGGAAGCCGTCGCCGTCCTGCTCCACTGCATCAATGCTGCACTGCAGACGAATTTCCGCGCCAGCCCAGTCGCATTCGGTCAGCAGCATATTGAGAATATCTTTACTGCTCTCGTTGCAAAATAACTGTCCAGGCGTTTTTTCATGATACTCAATGCCATGGCGTTCCACCCACTCCACAAAATGCTGAGGGGTATAGCGTCTTAGCGCAGAGATGCAGTAATGGGGATTGTTGGATAAATAATTGGCCGGAGTGGAGTTCAGGTGGGTGAAGTTGCAGCGCCCTCCCCCGGACATAAGAATTTTCTTGCCTGCTTTATTGGCGTGATCCAGCACCAGGACTTTCCTGCCGCGATACCCGGCGGTAATCGCGCACATCAAACCGGCGGCGCCGGCGCCAATTATGACCACATCTACTTTTTCAACCACGAAAGACTCCACACTGACTGTCTGCAAACCAGCGCATTGTAAGCCTCTCAGACTCTATCGACGAATTTATTTATGTAGTCCCGGCAAGGTATGAACTAACGCAAAGGCGAGCGAACGCCTTTTCTATTGGCACAGGTAACGAATATCCGCCAACAAGGTGCGTTCGCTGTCCAGCACCGTACTGATGGTCTGGCACAAAAAGCCGGAGTTGGTGTCCCGGTACGGTCGCGAATTGATGACTCGCCGTTGCAACAGGCGCTCAATCGCCAACATCTGATAGAAATAAGGTCTGGCCGCCCAGTTGACCCCTTGATTGCCCATATGCTGTAACCATTCAGCGCCGTCCCAATCAAAGTTCGGCGTGATTTGCACTCCGGTGTGGTCGCAGATATAAAAACGCAGGAAGCCTTCCGGCGGTTGCGGCAGCGCGCCAACAAAGTTCTCATTGCGCAACACGCAGTCCTTGATATCGAGCACGCATTTTTCCATCTGATGGATGTAGTAAATGTGTCGGCGTTCCTCTTCCACTTTGCGATGGATAAAGCTCTCCAACAACATACCGACTTTCGACTGCGGCGCATCCGGCGCCAAAAAACGCTCCAGCGCGGGATTGAAGATGTAACCCTGAATATAACGGGCGCCGCATTCCATGGCGAAACGGAACTCGTCTTCCGTCTCCACCCCTTCGCAGATGATCTGACTGCCCGCACGCTCCGCCAGGTAACCCACGGACTGCACTACTTCACCGGAAATGCCGCCCCGCGCCGCGCGCTTGAACAGGCGCATATCCAGCTTAATAAGATCCGGCTCCAGAGAAATAATGCGGTTCAATTGCGAATATCCGGCGCCAAAGTCATCAATGGCGATTCGCATGCCCGCGCGCCGATATTCAGCCACCTGCTCCACCAGCGCGGCCTCGTCGCCGCCGTTCTCGGTAAACTCCACCACCACGCGCTGCGGATCAATGCCGGCTTCATGAATCATGCGGATCGTGGGAACCTGCTCTTCGTCGCAGTTTTTGCGCATCCATTCGGGGGAAATGTTGAGAGTGAGGAAACAATCGGAAGGGAGGGTTTGAGCGGTTTCTAGCGCCTGCTTGCGCACCATGCGGTCAATATTCAAAAGCCGCCGTCGATCAACGCCGGGATCGGAGAATAAGGGCCCGGCGGACATCACTGCGCCGTCATCGCGGCGAATGCGCGCTAAAGCTTCATAACCCGCCACCATTCCCCGATTAATATCGACGATAGGCTGAAAAAAAGGGAGGTACTGATTACGTTCTGGTTGGACCCCGTCACAGGGCTCGTTTGGGACTCCATCGAGGTTTGTCCCCAAACTCGATATGCGCTTCGCAACCGAATCCATTTTTACTCCGAAAGTAAAGAAGGAGGCCAGTAGTACAGCCGATTAGGTTAGGCCATTTGATCATAACCTACTGTAAAGGTTTGAATATTTAGGTGTACTTTAGTAACTGCCACGCTGTCTGGGCAATTTATACCTTGTAACATCCATATTGCAAGGCGGCGCTCCAACATCCGGGGAAAAATAAACTCTATTTAATCCGCGCCTCTTCAAACCTGAGTTCCACTCGCATCCCATCCGGTCGGCGCTCGATTTGCAGCGACCAGGCCATGGCTTCCGCAATTTCCTGACAAAGCTTGAGGCCAATGCGGTTACTTTCCTCCCGCTCTGTTGCGTCAGAGGGCCCATCCACCTCTTCGTCAACGTTGAGAACAACCAGGCTGTTCTCACTCAGAGTCACAGTGACGGAGCCCGCTGCGGTGTGCTGAAACGCATTGCGAACCAGATTGGCGGAGATGATGGTCCAGGGCGTGATGGCTATCGGCGTCACCCATGTGTCTGGCGCATCCAGAGTGACCGACACCTGCTTGCTGTGCAGCAGATAACGATGGAAATCGATCTGCTCGCGAATCGCCGCCGCCAAGTCCTCGTCGCGACGGGGCGCGCCTTCCCGTTGCTCCCGCCCCAACCACAGAAGTGTTTCCGTCATGCTTTGCATGCCATAAGCGGCGCGCTCGATACGCGCCAGCGACGGGGTCAGTTCTTCCGGCGGATTGCGGCGTTGCAGCAGCTCGACATTGTTGCGCACCACTGCAATAGGCGTGCGTAGCTCATGACTGGCGTGCCGTAAAAAGTCCTTTTCCCGCTGCAGAGCAGTGCGCAATCGTGCGAAGGCGCTGTGCAGCTTCTCGGCAATATCCGAAAATTCCGCGAAGCCCATCTGCGGCGGTTTTTCCGTCAGGGTATCCAGATTCAGGTTATGCGCCCAGTGCGCCAACCGGTCCACACGTCGCCCCACATACAGCAAAAACAGATGCGTGAGAATGATAACGCTGAGGATCACCGCAAGCGCCAGAATGATCTGACTCACGCGAATACGCCAGATCTGATGGCGTACGTCATGCTGCAGCGCGCCCGGCGTGGGATGCCGGGTGATGTAGAGCCATTCGTCGTTCGACAGATGAAAGGGAAACAGGAAGTAGATGTCCCCCGGGGCTTTCGGTTCTGAGGTTTCATTGCGAAACAGGACTTCCAGATCGGCGGATACCAATTCAGACTGATCAAGCCGCGATTGATAGGGCTCAGGCACCGCAGACCAATCCCGATAAGACTGCACATACAGACCTGACGGCAATTCCGCCTCAGGATTATTGGCGAGACGCTGATCGTAATCCTGAGCCAGAAAGTACATCTCCACCGTCATCGCCTGCTCCAGACCGCGTCCGAAATACTCTTTCAGCAACAGGGTGTAGATGATCACAATCAGGGTCGCGATCCCCAGCAGGTAATAGCGGAAAACCCGTCTGACGCCGAACTCTTTAGCGAACTTCAAACCGCCTCCTCTTCATCGCGCACCGCCTCACCGCAACGGACGCCCTGCCCCGGCACGGTATGAATCAGCGCACTGGCGAAGGGTTTGTCCACCGCCATGCGCAGTTTGTATAAATGCACTTTGAATGCATTGCTGTCCGGCGGCGAATCCGGCCATAACAACTGTTCCAGATCGCTCTTGCTCACCACGCCCGGGCTGTGTCGCATCAGCTTTTCCAGCAACTGCCAGCCTGTAGGCGTCAGCGTTAACGCCTTCCCCTCTCGCCGCACCTGTCGCTGGTCCAGATCCATCTGCAACGGCCCTACCGTCAGCAAACGCGCCTGGCCGCTGCGGCGGCGGGACAACGCCTGCAAACGCACAATCAACTCTGCAAAGGCGAACGGCTTCACCAGATAATCATCAGTGCCGGCGCGAAAGCCTTCCACCTTGTCGTCCAGGGTGTCTCGCGCGGTGAGCATGAGCACCGGGGTATCCACGCCCTCTTCTCTCAGTTTGCGACACATGGCCAACCCGTTCATGCGCGGCATATTGATATCCAGCAGCATCACATCGTAAGCGTTGGCCCGCGCAAGATTAAATCCCGCCACGCCATTAGCGGCGTGATCGCAACTCATGTTCTCCAGCGCCAGATAATCCAGCACGGTGGTGGCCAGATCAATATCGTCCTCCACCAGCAGCACTCGCAAATGGCCGCTCATAGTCTTTTTCCCATCATCAAACCGCTTCATCGGGCGCGCCCAAAACCGCGCTGGCCGCGCCGTTGTCGCCCGCCTGATGGCGTCGTCCGCCAATCAGGCTGCGCATATCCTCACTGATCGCCAGCAATACCGGGATCAACACCAAAGTGATGACCGTTGCGAAAAGTATACCGTATCCCAGCGCCACCGCCGCCGGGATGAGGAATTGCGCCTGTACGGACGTTTCATATATCAATGGGGCCAGTCCTACGAAAGTAGTGCTGGAAGTCAGCAAGATGGCGCGCAAACGGCTGGCGCAGGCGTGCTTCACCGCCTCTTTGACCGCCATACCGCTCTGGCGCGCTTCATTGAATTCCGCCACGATCAGCAAACTGTCGTTCACCACGACGCCGGAAAGCGCCAACACACCGAACAGGGACAACAGACTCATGGAGATGCCCACCATCCAGTGCCCCAGAATCGCTCCCACCACGCCAAACGGAATGGCGGTCATGATAATCAAGGGCTGGCCATAAGAGCGCAGGGGAATCGCCAGCAGCGCATAAATGCCGAATAACGCCAGGGCGAAGGCCTTGATGAAGGAGGCGCTGGTTTCCGCCTGCTCCGTCGCTTCGCCGCCGAAATTTACCGTCAGGCCCGGGTAATCCAGTTGCAGTTTACGCAGCTCGCCGCTCTGCAACGCAGTGAGAATTTCCTGAGGCGAGGTAATGTTTTTGTCTACATCCGCCGTCACCACCGCCACCTGTTTGCGGTCCACCCGGGTAATTTCGTTGGCGACATAGGAAGACTCCAGTTTCGCCACGCTCAGTAACGGCAACACGCGGCCATCATCGGTGCGCACGCGGGCGTTGACCAAGTCGTCCACATGGCTGCGATCATTGGTGGGATAACGAATCTTCACTTTCACTTCGTCCTTGCCCCGTTGAAAGCTCTGCGCTTCATACCCCTGAAAGTTCTGCTGCACCTGGGCGGACAACTGCGCCGTAGTCAATCCCAGCGCGCGCCCGGAATCAGTCAGCGACAGCGTAATCTGCGGCTGACCGACCTTGAGGGTGCTCTCCATATTCTCCACCCCGGCGTATTCTTGCAGCGCGGCGATCAGTCTGTCGTTGGCCAGGGTCAGGGTTTGGTTGTCATTGGAAGCCAGCTCAACGCGCAGGTCTTCCGGTCCATCAAACGCAGTGATGAACTTCACTGACCGCGCGCCCTCTACTGCGCCGACTTTCTTCTGCCACAAGGCCGCCACTTCGTCGATGCTCAGAGCGCGCTGCTTCTGCTCCGCCAGTTCCGCGGTGATGGACACGTCAGTTTCCGACGCCACCCTCACCTGCAGGTTGGCGATGATCGGCGTTTCCATCTGCTTCGACTCGATTAACTCGGCGTTCAGATCCTGCGCCGCCTGCTCAATACGCAGCGCCTCGCGCTGGGTCAGGCCGTATCCGACATCGTCCTGCATAGTCAGTTGCACGTTGATGACATCCCCCGGCACATTGGGGAAGAATACGAAGCGCACCGCGCCCGAGGGTATCAAACCCGCCACGACGATGAATAACGCCAACATCGCCGCCAGCGTGGCGTAGCGGTATTCCAAAAGCGCATGCAAAGCGCGCCGATAGTAGCGATGGGTGAAGCGCTCCAGGCCCAATCTCACTTTCTCCTGCACCGCCTCCAGCCAGCGCGCGACAAAGTGCTTCCGTCCCTGCTGCGCCTTTTCCCGCACATGGGCCAAGTGAGCCGGCAAAATCAGTTTGGATTCGATCAGGGAAAACACCAGACAGAAGATCACCACGATGCCGAACTGGGCGAACAGCTGCCCCATCTTGCCTTCCACCAGTTGCAGGCCGGCGAACGCCACAATGGTGGTCAACACGCCAAAGGTGGCGGGAACCAACACGCGCTGTACGCCACGGATGGTGCTGGCCACATTGGCGCCGCGCTGGCTTTGCTCGGTATGAATGCTTTCACCGATTACCACCGCGTCATCCACCACGATACCCAGCGCCATGATGAAACCAAAGGTCGTGAGCGAGTTGATGGTCATGGCGGACAGACCGTCCCCCATCAAAAATACGGCGCCGGCAATGGAGATCGGAATGCCAGCGGCGACCCACAGGGCCACACGGAAGTTCAAAAATAACGCCAGCAGAACCAGCACCAGCAGAATTCCCTGGAAGCTGTTTTTGTACATCAGGTTCAAACGATCAGCGATGGCGCTGCTTTTGTCATACCAGGTTGCGCTGGAAACGCCTTGCGGCAGGTTTTCACGAAACGCTTCGGTAATCTGTTCCGCCCGCTCCGAGACTTTCATGATGTCGGAATCGCCGATCATTTCCACTTTCAGTGCGATGGAGGGCTCGCCGTTGAAACGGGACAGCATCGGCGTATCGTCATAGGCGTCATTGACCTGAGCGACGTCCCCCAGAGTGACGCGCGCGCCATTGAGCTGCTCCTTCACCACGATGCTTTCAAAGTCGCGGCGGCGGTATTTCTGATCATCGGCCTTGATGACCATATAACCGTCCGCGCTGCGTAATTCGCCACCGCTGCGAATCAGTGAGGAGCCGTTGATGGCGGCGGCCACATCGGAGAGCGTCAGACCATAGGCCTGCAACCGGCTTTCACTGATCTCAACAGTAATTTCCGGCGTGCGATCGCCATAGGTGGTCACGCGCTTGATTTCCGCATCCGCGAGCAGTTCATCGCGCAGCTGCTCCGCCAGATCCTGCAGCACGTCCTGGTCCGCATCGCCATAAAGCTGCGCCCAAATGGCGTGATCCACATGCTCCGCCTGGCTGATGACCGGCTTTTCCGCTGCCTCCGGCAGATTCTTGATGGCGTCCACGCGGATTTTGACGTCCTGATTGAGCTTATCGAGGTCGTAGTCGCTCTCTTTCTCAATCGTCACCGTCACCGACGAGGTGGAGGATTTACTGGTGATCTGCTTGATGCCCTGCACGCTCTGCAAGGCTTCTTCGATCTTGATGGCGACGCCCTCTTCCGCTGCTTTGGCGGAGCCGCTTGAGTAGCTGACGCTGACGGTGACTTCATCCGGCGGCAAGGAGGGAAAGCCTTCCTTGCGCAATTCAAATGCGGTCACTACGCCAGCCAGCAGAATCACCGCCATCAGCAAGTTGGCGGCGACGGGATTGCGCACGAACCAGGCGACCCAACCCCCGCCCGCGTTAAACTGTTTGGAACTCATTGCGCCGTCTCCCGCACAGGGTGAACCTGCGCGCCCGGCGCGTAGCCGGCCAAAGGATTACGCACCACCGCCAGGGTGGCGGCGCTTTCCGCTTTCACATAGATAGAATCATCGCCAGTGAACAGAATGTCCGGCGTTTCCCGCGCCAGCTTGTCGTCCTGATCCACGTACCACAGATAGCCGCCTGCGGTCACCGCAGACGCCGGCACTTTCAACACGTTGTCCATATCGGCGCCGCGAATCTCCGCTTCCACAAACGCGCCTGGCAGCAATGCAGTTTGCTGCTGCAACGGCTGCTTGACCTCCACCAACAGCCCCCGCAGACGTGTGGAGGCGTCGATATAATTATCCAACCCCACCACCTGGGCGCTCCAGGCGGCGCCATCCTCTTCGATGGAGCGCAGGGTGACTGTTTCCGGCAAGTCCTGCTGCAACATTCCCCACTGGGGCTGGGTCAGGGACAGGCGTACCTGTACCGCCTCGACGGAATACAGAGTTCCGGCTTCCGCGCCTACGTTGACATAATCCCCCAAAGCGACGCTACGACTGACTACTACGCCATCGAATGGCGCAATGACCCGGGTGCGCGCCAGATTGTTACTCGCCTGCTCCACCGCCGCCTGAGCGGCTTCGAACTTGGCTTTGGCGCTGGCCAGTTGCGGTTTATGCAAGGTTAAGTCCGACGCCGGCGTTTTAATGCCGGAACGCTTCCAGTCTCTTTCCGCCTGCTCGGCCTCGCGCTGCTCCTGCTGCAACGCGTAATCGGCTTCGGCGAGCGTCTGCCTGGCGCTGGCGAGCGCTGCGCGATAATCGGTGGCGTCGATAACGAACAGTAATTCCCCTTTGGTGACGTGCGCTCCTGCGGTGAATACTTTTCCCACTTCAGTCACTTTGCCGGCCACATCCGCTTTTAGCTTCAGCTCATATTCCGGCGTCGCTTCCCCGTTCAACCTGAGCTGGTAGGGATAAGCGCCAGGGGTGCTTTCAATCACCGTCACCGCGGGCAGACTCTGATGCTTTTCGCTCTGCATCGGCGCCGGCTTGTTGTTGATGGCGTAGGCGGTCGCCCACAGCGCCAGTGGAATCGTCGTCAGCGCCAGCAGAGACACCCAGGCTTTTCTGCGTCGGCGAGCTTTGGCGTCAGCATTTGCAGCGCTGTACGCCGCGTCTTCGGGAGAGGGTTTTACGATGGCGTTCATAATGTCAGTCCAAGGGCCAGGCCCAGTGTAATTCGGTTACTCATACGGTCACGGCGCGTCTCCAGCAGCTGGGTCTGGGCGTCGAACAGGCTGCGCTGCGCCTGCAGAAGATCAGTGATGTCCGCCAGCCCCTGGGAGTACAACTCCTGATAGTGGCTAAGGCTGGATTCGGCGTGCTCCCTGGCGCTTTGATAGTGAGTTTGCTGCGCGCTCAAGCGACGTTCGCTTTCCAATGCGCTTTCCACTTCATTGAGAGCGTTCAGCAGGGTGTTCCGATAGTTCCACCACGCCCGCTCCGCCACACTGGCCTGTGCGTCTGCATTAGCTTTGATTTTTCCTCCGTTAAACAAAGGCGCCGTCATTGAGCCAAGCAGGCTCCAGGCCGGACTTTGCTGGAACAGGTCGCTCACGCGCTCTCCGCTATCGGATAAAGAAGCGGACAGGGAAAAACCAGGCAGCAGGTTCTTGTAGGCTGCGCTGGCGCGAGCGTCTTCCGCCAGAATTCGACGATAGGCGGCCTGCAAATCCGGCCGCGCGCCGATCACCTGCATAGGCGTATCCGCCTGGGGCAACGTCACCTCCGGCAGGATTTCCGCGGTTTGATTCGGCGTTTGCGGCAACCGTCCTAAAAGCACATTCAGCGTACGCAGGCGGTCATGATAGGTTTGGCTCAGTTGTTCCAGCTGAGCTTTGGCGTTGGCGGTGGATAAACGCGCCGCATCCAGATCGGCGAGGTCGCCAAGTCCGCTCTGAAACCGCTCCAGGATGGTGGTTTCGGTGAGTTGCAGGCTGTCTATACGCGCCTGCTGAATAGCCAGCCGGCTCTGATCAGCGGACAAAGCAATCCAGGTTTGCATTACCTGCGCCGCCAGGGAGGCTTTAGCGGCGTTCAAGTCTTCTTCCGCGGCGGCATAGTCTTCGCGCGCAGCGTTGCTTTGATCACTTAGACGCCCCCAGATATCCAGTTCCCAGGACAAGTTCAGGCCGGCCGAGTAGGTGCTGTGGGCGTCCACCTCGTCGCTTCCAGAACGCTCGCCTTTGGCGCTGGCGGACGCTTCAGGTATGCGGGAAGCGTTCTGCGCCGTCAGGCTGAACCCGCTTTCACGCAAGCGCAGCGCCGTCTGACGCAAGTCAGGATTGGCCTGCATGGCCTCTTGCAACAGGCCTTGTAATTGCGCGTCGGCAATCAGGTCTGTCAGACTCTCCAGCGAGACGCCCTCATCCAGCGACTGATCCCAGGCGGCGGGCGTTTCTATATTTTCCAGGTTGCTTGCCTGCTTAACCGGCGTCAAACTGCAGGCGGTCAACGACAGCAGCAGCGCTGGAATAATGCATCGTTTGAATTGAAGTACTACGGACAATTTCGTCGACCCCGATATGATTGATACGACAATGGCGACATCCTATCGGGAAACGGGTTAACGGCCGGTTAACGCTGGCGTGGATACCGCAGAAATAGCGGATGCGCCGCCAAAGCCGATCAGATTCATCGTTGCAGCGACTGATCAAGCCTTTTTCGAATAAGCAGAAGGATTCAACATGTTATTAGAACTCGCTATCGGCGACGCTTACGGCGCTGGTTTCGAATACGCTTCCAACAAGATTGTGCGCGAGAACAACTTCGGCGAGCAGTACATTCAACACCAGCGACACACCACTATTCTGCCGGGTCAGTACACCGATGACGCTCAAATGGCGATCGCCGTAGCGGAGGCCCTGATCGCCGAACAGCACTGGAACGAGACTATTCTCGCCAGCTACTTTCTTAACGCTTTCAAGCGTGATCAGAGGGAGGGCTACGCCAAAGGCTTCTATGATTTTCTCTGTAGCGTAGAGACGGCGGAGGAATTTCTGGCGCGCATCAAACCCGACAGCGAGAAAAGTGGAGCCGCCATGCGCGCCAGTCCCATCGGCGTGCTGGCGGATGAGAAGCAAGTCATCGAATACTGCGCGCTACAGGCGAAAGTCACCCATAACACCCCGCTCGGCGTCAACGCCGCCCTCGCCGCCGCTTTGATGACGCACTATTTCATTTACGGCCTCGGCCCGAAACAGGACCTTGGCGAATACATCGCCTCCAAAGTCCCCGGCGACTGGAATGTCCCCTGGAAAGGTAAAGTCGGCGCCTTGGGCGTGGATTCCACTCGCGCCGCCATCACGGCGGTCATAGCGGAAAACGACCTCAAGTCCATTCTACTTAAATGCATCGCTTACACGGGGGATACGGACACCGTCGCCACTATCGCCTTGGCTGCAGCCGCGTGCTCGAAAGAAGTAGACAAAAACCTTTCACAGTCGCTTTACGACAACTTGGAAAGAGGCGCATACGGCTATGATTACATCGCAACGCTGGATAACAAGCTGATGGCGCGGGTGAAATAAAAGTCGCTTACGCCTGACCGAACACTCAGGCGTAAGCCTAACGAATTATTATGTGACGCACGGCGGCTTTTCGTTATTTTTTCATTGCATATCAATCGCTTGAAAAGCATAAATGTCGGCTCACAAGAAACGGATAAAGTGTAACGGAGTACGCGCCAAAGATTGCCTCTCCCTGCCCTTCATACTGTTTCAAACAATCTCAAATGCACACAGTAAGTGGTAACAGGACATGCCAGTCTTTGCATATCAGTCGTTAAACTCCAACGCCAGTAGCGACCATGGCGTCAGCGCATCAAACTCGCAACACTTTACACGGATGACTCACGATCATTCCGCTACTAATCACCAGGGACCCTGGCTGCTGGTGCCGCCGACGAATCCCAACGTCGAACCGCATGAACTGCTTCATGGCCCTTCCCAGATGATTTCTACGGCGTCAGCAGGGAAAATGAATAAAGGACAGCACGATAACGCTTCCTTTCGGAGCCTGGTGGAAGGCAAGGCGCGCTTGAATCATCAACATTTGGGCCAAGCTTTCGGACAGAGTTGCGACCTGATGGTTTTTGGCGAATTGAACAGCGAGCATGCAGAATGGGCCACACTGAAAAATAGCGCCGGCCCGATATTCAAAACGTCGACGCCCGCCAAAGCATGTAACTGCTTCAGTGTGCACGCCACCAATAACAGCCAGCATCGCTTCGTGGGCGACGGCCAGGGTTGGATCGCCATAAAGAGCTACGGCGTCCTGGCGGTCTTCGTACACGTTCCCAACTCAGTCGCCAAATCAGCTGACGCAGCCAAGGTATTTTACGGCGCCATTCGCAACCAATTACTGCAAAGCAACGCAGGGGTTATCGACATCATCATGGGCGACACCAACCAGGGAAGTAACGACTTTACCCACACCGTAGTCAGCGAAGCCCTGGGACAGACCTTCGCTGATGCGCACACAGGCTCATCAATACAACCCTTCGACGCTCACAATAGAGAGTTTCAAGGCACCAACAGCACGGGAACCAAAAAATACGACGTGGCGGTTTACAATACCCAATCAGTTAGAGTCAATCGCCTGATCTACCTTTCTCAGTTCGCTCCCACCAGCCACCAAAGCTGGGAAGCCGTAGCCATCACCGACCATATGGGTATTGGTGTAGAGGTGGAGCGGATATAACTGCGGTCATCCCCCCCATAGCTAGCAGATAAAGGGCCAAGCCAACGGCCCCTTACTCAGCTTCCGCCTTCAATTCTAAATTCTCTTCGCTCTTCTTTACCCAATAGAGGCTAGTCTCTACGCCCTATTCATCCTATTTGTTAAGTTTTGTAACATGAATTTTTTGTTAGTGTACAACCAAGGTTTGGAAGAAGATGAGCAGAATGGATTTTGATGTTGAAGTAAAACTACTCAAAACATCTCCCGATACCATATTAACCCCTCTATGCATCCCTGATTTCCGGGAACTCAAGTCGAACACCACAAAAAACAAAGACTTTATTACCTTTGAAATACAAGTAAAGAATCAGCCTGTTGATAAACTCTTTATTAATATCTCTGATGGTGATCTTCCAGTATTTCAAAGTGAACTCCTGCCGAATATGCGTCAGGTAGGCACTCACACTTGGGACTGGGATGGCTATAACCAAGCAGGCATTCTTGATACAAAGATTCTCAAGAGCAGTCATCTACGTGTTACAGTCACGGCAAAAAAAGATTCAGCAACTAAACTCAGCACTATCTCCCTAAAAGGAGAGCCTGCTCAGGAAGACTGGGTAGACGTGAAAATTGACAGAAATATTAGACGGGCTTATGTTGAAATCCGGTTAAATTTAAAGGATGGAGGTGCAAGGGGTGTTGGTAGACTTCCACCAGAAGAGATATTTCAGACCCAAAAGTATCGCAATCATCATATGCCTGACTATATGACTGCCAGGCACATTAGACATATAGGGTTTAATGATTTAAAACAAATGGTGTTTAGCGCTGTCAAGAAGAGCTGGTCGCGAGGAATAAACTTAACTACAAAAAACCAATGCAGTCACTTTGAAATATTGACAAAGCCCATACAAAGTGAAAAAAATGCAATGGATGACATCTATTTGGAATACAATGCAAATGGCCCATTTATCAGATCAAGCAACCCCGGAAAAGTAAGGAATGTAATATCTTTTCTTGGAAACGTGCTTTCTGAAAAGATAGTTTACAACACAGGTTGGGTGCGCGTAAGTGGAATATGGCATTTTGCAGACAAAGATGTGTCAGATAGTAAGTTCATGTATTCTGCCGCTCATGAGATCGGACATGAAATATTAAGCTCCTATGGAACGTCAATTTATTCTTACAGCCATAAAGGCAGCTCAACTCTGCTTACTCAAAGCCCCAAACCTATTAACAGTGGCGGTCTTTTATACCCTGAAAATACCGAAGTCGATTTAATGAAATACTATAATGATGGCAATGCTGGTGACTTTACCCCCCAAACACGGGCAGGTGAAACTGATGTAAAGTCATTACTATGGATATCAAGGGTGTCTTTTAAATGAAAAAATTTATTATAATTGCTCCACTCATAGTTCTTAGCGGATGCTGTTTTGATGGCCAACTTCAGCATGACAGCTTTGTCCCTGCAGACTTAGTCGTAAAAAACAAGACTGGTCACAAAGTAAACATAAGACTTCTATATAACTTCGACACCGAAGTAGCAGGCTTTTCCATACCTGGGCAATCCTTACGTCCAAATGAAGAAATGGATACCATCAATATCACTAGGCGAGGTTACGAGGCCATTTCGGATCAGTACTTTTTCATAAGCGGGTCTTGTGGCGAATTTGACAATGATGAGGCGCCAGGAAGTCGCTTCAGAGTTGAAGCATCGGCCAAGAAAGAGCATGTATTGATAACAATAGATAGTTGCGAGTCATTCAAGTAGATATGAGCATAAAAAAAATAGCCTTACCGATAATACTCACCACACTTCTTTCAGGATGCTGCAATCATCAACGGCCAAATATTGATATTCCGCTTTCTGAAACGATTGAAATAAGTAACCCATCAGCCCTGCCGCTGACCATTCTGGAAATTCGAAGTACGCCGGATAGCCCTTACAGATTTAAGTTTCCTCGGGTATCAGTGGAAGCTGGCGGTCGTATTAGTTACCAGATTACAGAAGAGTCCTACTTGGGATTTAGTCAGGGGGAGTTTACTGTAAGGGCTCAATGTGGCGAGTCTGAAACGGTGTTCGGAAAAGAGCGGTTTAAAACAGACGCCAAGGCGCTGAGTGAGCACCAGCCCATCTCGGTGACGTTGCTAAACTGCCCAGACGGCTGATTGCAGGTCGAAAAATCACAACGACAGCGCTTTCCGCACCGCCGACAATAAGTTTTCCGGCAGTTCTTTATTTTTGGAGAGGATGGCGTCGAATTGGGTTTCTTCCGTTTTGAGGCCCTGGCGGCTGGTGATGAGTATGGCGGGGATTTTGTGGTTGCGGGTTTGCGATGCGCGCAAAGCGGCGACGACCGCAAGGCTGTTGAGTTCTTTGAGTTCGCCGCCGGCGATAATGAAATCGAAGTGTTCTCGCAGCAGGCGTCCCAATGCGCTCAAGCCGTTCTGCTCCCATACCAGGCGCACCGGAAGAGGCTCCAGCGCTTGCTGGTAGTAACTGGCCAGTGTTTGTGAAGACTCCGCCAGTAAGCCGGATTTGCGTTTTTCCAGCACCCGGTGGTTCAGACGCTCCAGCTCACTTTCGATGTCCGACTGCTGCATGAGTTCGCTGCGGTGAACCACGCTGACCCGGCGCAGCAGATCAAGATAAGCCAGCGCATTGTTGGCGGAGCTGGCGTCCAGAGCGGCGTTGGCGCCCAGCTCGGCAAGAAAGCTTTCCAATTGGTGGCAAATGGTGGTCACCACATTCAGGCCATGAGTACCCCCCGCCCCTTTCACATTATGGATACCGCGATAGAGTTCGTTGAACACTTCCTTATTCGCGCCATCTCTTTCCAGCGTCAGAATCAACTCTTCCAGCTTATTGCAACGCTCATCCAGCTCCTGCAGGAAACGTTCCCGCATATTCGCCAGAATAGAGGCGAAGGTCTCGGTATCCATTGCCATCCAGACCACCTTCTTTCAATAGCATTCACCAATGCTAATTTTAATTGAATGCTATTAATCCTAGCACTTCCAGCGCAGAGTTATTGTAAAGATTGCGATATCGGAATTTCGCGCCGGACAATGTGTTTATATTTGCTCAGGCGGAACGCTGCGCATCAGTGTTTGCAACTGTCTTCTCCAGTTTATGGCGATGTCTGAGGCGGGAGACCGCTCAAGGCGCTTCAAGTCTTGTTTGAGCTCAATAAGCCTCGTTTGATGCAATACATCCGCCTCGGCGTCAACTTCTTCCAGCAAACTCCATAGCGCCAGGAAACTCTTTGCCAAGTTGAGAGAACCCACCAGCTTGCGTCGCTCGGTATTAAGCTCCAAACCAGTGTTGACCAATCTCGTATTGGACAACCTTTGGGCGGCGTTGCCAGCAAAGTTCCTATCGACCATGGACACTGTAGCGGCGATCTGCGGAGCCGCCCAGGATTGTCCGGCTAACAACTCCCATAGGGATTCGACCAGAGTGTCGTTGCGAGGCAAATAGCACATCGCCAAACAGCCCACGATGTGGGGGCGCCAATTACATACGCTGAACAGTACTTTTATGTCCTCTTCGGGATTCTCTGCGTCTGCCAGTATTTGCTTAACGTTGCGCATTTCTTCCTCTGCGGCGTCCATACAGGGAGTATTTAACATCAGCAAATAGTTGATTCGAGGTACTACCGTCTCACGGCCATCAACCTCATGCTTATAGAAAAATATCGTCTGACACAGTTTTTCATCATCGGGATTTAGAGGTACTTGCTTCATCTTCCAGGGCGTCTATCCATAAATCAGAACCGGAAATTTTAATAGCGCCCCACTGGGATTACATCTATTCTTAATATGTTCATTCCCGGACGGATAGGACGCCGCCATGTCGACAGAGGATTTGCAGAAAGCATTCCAGCTCTCTGCTGAGTTGTTGCAAAACCAGTCTTATCACGATTTAACACAGAATCTGATCAGCCTCCTGCGTAGCATCGAAGGTGTTGATGAGGTTTCCGCTTACGAGATATTCAGCGCCGCGCCGCCGGCCTCCCATAGTTCAAACCAGCGCAAAGAGATGCTGGTCCGACGCTTTCCTCTTATCAGCAACGATGATTTCGACAATCAAAATGCTGACGTACTCAAGAAGATAGCCGCTGAATCTCGCGGCGGCGTGGGATATTGGGTGGGAAGCGCCGCGCCGACGATTTATTACGACGTCGCCAGCGCCCTGGAGCCCCGCCGGATAATCCTGATAAAAGGCGCGGTCAGCACTTATGACTTTGAAGTAATACGAGGCTTATTCGGCGTCTACAGCAACCAGGTGGCGTTGCTCGACGCCAGAGAAAGAGACCCGCTCACCCGCTTGCTAAACCGGCAAACCATGGACAGAACACTGGAGCAGGTGGTCGACTTCTATCATCTGAAGCAACCTGAGGAAGCAACCCAGTCCTCCTGGCTTGCACTACTGGATATCGACCATGCAACGCCCGCCAATGGCAGCAATGGCGATGAGACCCTGCTGCAGATATCGTTACTGTTGAAAAAGGGCTTTCGTTCTTCCGACCTGCTGTTCCGCTTTGATGGTGAGGAATTCGTGGTCATCGTGAATCAGACGGATAAGGAAGGCGTAGAAACCTCTCTGGAGCGCTTTCGCAAAAACGTCGCCTCTCACCCCTTCCCCGCCGGCAAAATCAACGTCAATATCGGCTTCACGCGAGTGACTCCGGAATGCCCGACGCCACTGCTAATTGAAAGCGCGGACCTGGCGTTGTATCAAGCAAAATCCGACGCCGGCGCCGCCATCGTGTACAACGACGCGCTGCGCCATAAACAAAGTCCGATGGATGACGTGGAGTGTTATTGAGAAAAAGATGTCAGCATTTGCGCGGAATAGAATCACTCATCTTCATCAGTTAAATCATCAATCCTGATTTCAATGTGCCCGTCCGGCATTTCTGTCGTGAAGTTTTCCAGAAACTCCGAGTACTCCTCTGAATTCCGCAATAAGGAGCGACCCGCCTGAATAAGCGTGTCGATTTCCCGGTTACTCAATTCCAGTGAGGTCGGCAGGCTATTGAAGAACTCTTTCAACGAAGGCGATGAGAAGGACTGGAAATTGACTTCGATAAAGTAATAAGGAATGCGCCCGAAGCGCTGAAACCCCCGGACGATGCGGTCGTCCTGATCCTGCAGAATCGCCCGGGTCTCCACGTTATAACGCTGGATTTGCGCATTAGTGACTGCGTCAATGGTGTCCGTAATGGAGGGCTTGTTGGGGCTTTCGTCGATGCCTCGTTTCGGTCGAACTTCCGCATTCACCAGAATCACCGCCACCCGCTTTACTTTTTTGGTGTGATCCTGAGCGGCGTTTTCCAGTTCAGCCAGCTGCAGACCGTCGATCACCCCTCGCAACCCCAGGTTATCCGAAATACCGCCATCCACCAGATGAATATAAGGATGCTGTTTGCTGTCGTTATAGGACAGCAGACCGCTGACCAGTTCCTGTTGGCGAATATCCAGCGGTTTGGATTCATTCAACATTCGGAACATGGCGGACTCGCTCAAGTCGCAGTCGCCGCCGTGGTTTTTCAATACGATGGAAGGAAACGCTACCGGCACCGCCGAGGACGCCGTCACCGCTCGCGCTACATTGAACTTGTTCAGGTCCGAGCACAGCAGATCAAAAGTATCCTGATCAAAGGAGAAACGGTTCCCCTGACTGAGATCCGTCGCGTTGATATTGATGAAAGGACGGCGACTCAAGGGGATATCGGCGAAGGTCCTGCCCCTGAAGATATAGTTGTCATAGTATTCAACCGCCATTTCCGTACGGTCAAAGCGGGTGAACAGCGAACGCCACCAGTATCCCGGGCTCAGTAACTGCCACAGCAATGCGCCCTGCACACTCTGACGGAGAAATACTTTCTCGTAGTCCGAAAACAGCTTGTCGCCGAACAATCCGTAATAGGCCGCGGTGAAACTGCCTCCTGATACGGCGGAGATATAATCCACCTCATCCAGCAAGCGGGTTTTGACGCCATCGATTTCAATGCGTGTGTCCTTCAGCTCCTCCATGACCCCATAGGACAACGCAGAAGCCCGCGTGCCGCCGCCGGAGAAAGCCAGGATCAACAGGGTTTCCCCCAAGTCATTGTCGCGCTGGTAAGTGCGGAAGCTATAGGCGTGGTCGCTGCTGTAGGACTTAATCGGTTCGTTTTGCGGCTTGAACTGGCTCGCACACCCGCTGCATAACGCTGCGAGAAGAATCAACACACTGCTGGATCTGACTAACGAATACATGTCTCTGATTTAAACGCGTTTAATACCAGGGAGCCGCCGTATAACGACCATTTTTCGCCGCGCCTCGGACTGCCTCAACGCGTGGGTTTTATTGATAAAAGCCGATAACGCCATACTTAACCCAACGCGCACTATAACCTATTCCACATGGAAATCAGATGAATGCGGCAATCGCCTGGGTCGCCATGTCTACGTAAAGCTCCTTTTGTCCCACCGGCGCCGCATAAGCGATCGCATCTCTAGCCGCCTCTTCTCCCAGGCTGCGCCAGATCACCCACATGGCCAGATAGGTCGCGGACAGGCAGCCTCCCGCAGTGGCGATATTTCCCTTGGCGTGAAACGGGCCCTCCACCACCTGGGCGCCCAGGCTCTGCAAAACCGGTCCCGTGGTCGCATCCGTGCAGACCGGCGTATCCTTCAGCAGTCCCAGGCTATGTAAAAACAAAGCGCCGGAACATTGCGAGCCGATCAGCTGATATTCCGGGTCAAGATGAAACGCCGACATAATACTGTCATTTTTCACATGCTCGCGGGTTTGTACGCCGCTGCCGAACAACACTGCATCCGCCTCGCTGGCGAACATCAGCGGTCGCTGCGCAGTGATCTTGACGCCATTCATCGACAAGGCGTGCATGGAAGGGCAAGCCAGTTCCGCCCGCCAGCCCGGCCGCTTCACCCGATTGAGCAGGGTAAGCGCCATAAAGGAGTCCATTTCATTGAATCCGTCGCATGTGACAATGGCTATCTTCATATCGCCCCGCTATTCATACTCTGTTGGTCGATCATGGCGCTCGCACAACGGGCGCGGTCAACTCGACGACAACGGACGCGCCAGCACCAGCGTCCAATAATTGCTTGCAGGCGCTTTATCATCGCAGACACACGCCATTCCCATATCAGTATATTCCAGCGCCATGATATTGCCGCAATGACCCGGACTGCCCAACCAGCCGACGATGACCTCTTCCACCGGAAGATGGCCAAAGGAAATATTCTCCGCCACCCGCGACCACACATAGCCGTTGCGCGTCGCCCGCTCTCCCACTGGCCAGCCGTCGCCGCCAATGTGGTCGAAAAAGTTGTTCTCCGCCATATCCCGACAATGTTCTTCAGCCGCCAGCGCCAGGCGCTCATTCCACAGTAGTGGCGGCGCAATCTCGCAAAACATCTCACCGCAATAACGGCTTTGCGCTCTGGCGTCGTTGATCAATTGCAGCCAGTGCTGCGCAATTTGGCTCATACCTGGCCTCTGATGAATCCTTCTCTTGGGGGGCGTAGAACGCGCAGGTCGCCGGCTGATGCCAAACGCGCATTGCGTCACTAGCATACCCAGAACGCCTTCACAAAGCCCGACTAATTTTTAACGCCGGAGTACGCTACGATGCAAACCGATTTCATCGCCCATCACCACCCTCTCACCGATGTCGAGATACTGGAGGACGGACGGCTTCGCATCAGCGTGCGCACAGCGTCAGGCGCAACGATTAACAGCGGCTGGATTCGCTATGAGTTGGACAATGAAGAGTATTTAACCGCCCTGGAGCCAGTGGAAACCAAAGCGGACGCGCAATACTGGCGGGTTGAAATTCCCATTAATCCTGGCGCTGCAACCACCTATTATCTATTCAAATTTATCTGCGCAAAGCGGCAGTTTTGTCTCGACGCTGGCGGCCTGCATCCTCGAATTCGTTCACGTTCTTTTCACTTCAAACATGTACAGGGCCTACAAACGCCACAATGGGTATGGAATCAGGTTTTCTACCAGATCTTTCCAGACCGGTTTCGCATCGGCGACGGTGATTCCGCATCGAGTAACAAAGGACTTAATGAACATGAAAAGCAGACGCCCCTCAGCGACTGGAACACAATCCCAGATCCGTCCAAGGGATCGTCAGAATTCTTCGGCGGCGACTTGAACGGCGTGGTTGACGCTTTACCGTATTTGCAGGATGAACTGGGCGTCAGCGCGATTTATCTCAACCCGATTTTCGCTTCTCACAGCAACCATCGCTATGACACGGATGATTACAGCCAAGTGGAGCCGCGCCTTGGCGGCGAGCCCGCACTGCTGCGCCTGCGCAAAGAAACCCAGGCGCGGGATATGCGGCTGATACTGGACGCCGTCGTCAATCATACATCCGTCCATCATCCCTGGTTTCAGCAAGCGCAGGCGGGCGACGAGCACTATCGCGCGTTCTATAATTTTGACTCCGAAGGTCGCTACGCCGCCTGGAAAGGCTTCGAAAGCCTGCCCAAGTTGAATTACGCCAACCCGGAAGTGGCGGCCAGCATGTACTCGGGCGACAACGCCATTCTTCGCCATTGGCTGCGTCCTCCCTACGCCATCGACGGCTGGCGTCTGGACGCCGTGCATATGCTGGGCGACGGTCCCAGCGCCCACAATAACGCAACGCATATGCGCGGCATGCGCGAGTGCGTTAAACAGGAAGCGCCGCAGGCTTATCTGCTGGGCGAACATTTCTTTGAAGCGACGGAGTGGCTACAAGGCGACCAAGAAGACGGCGCGATGAACTACTACGGTTTCGCCCACCCTCTTCGCGCCTGGCTGGCTGGTCTGGATATTTCCGGACAACCGGGAGCCATTGACGGGCGCGAATTCGCCGCCTGGCTGGCGGGGGCGCGCGCGGCGATTCCCTGCCCAATTCAATTGAGCCAGCTTAACTTGCTGGATACCCATGACACGCCCCGTTTTCTCACCCTGCTGCAAGGCGATCGCGACCTGTACAAGTTGGCCTTGGGTCTACTTTTCACCTACAGCGGCGCGCCTTGTCTGTACTACGGCGATGAAATCGGGCTGCCCGGCGGTGGAGACCCGGACTGTCGTCGCCCCTTCCCCTGGGATCGGGAACGTTGGGATATGGACATTCTGAACTGGTGTAAAGCCCTGATCGCCCTGCGAAAAGATACTCCCGCCCTGAGCCGGGGCGGACATCTGGATTTGGGGGCGGATGCAGACAGCTATTGCTTCGCCAGAACGGCTCAGGAAGGGTCGCTGATCATCGCCGCCAATCGTGGCGACGCCTCTACCACGTCACTGGATACGCGATTGCTGGGCGCGCCGGGAAGTCGCTGGCGAGATCTGTTCAGCAGAGAGGTTTTCACCACGAATGGGCACGCATTGACGCTTTCCCTGCCTTCCAAGTCCTTGCGCATCCTGGCGCCGGAATAAGCTCGCACGTATAGGGCCTGTTGAATCCCTGGATTCCAGGCCCTATACGATGATCAGGACAGGCTGTCCGCAGCGATCAAACCGTCCCAGCAATCAAACAGATACAAGGCCAGATAAATCGGCGATAACGCCCAGATCAATGGATCGTCCCAGAACGGATAAGTGGTTCCCACTGCAGCGATCGCGATGGCCATCAACTCCGTCACGCCAAGATACAGCAACGCCTTGGTCAAGTGCGCCAACCAGCGTTGTAGCGGTTTCTCCAACACGGACTTCTGATAAGTGGTCTCGAATATCCCCACAATCGCCGACGCCATCAATAACCCGATGACCGCCAGAATGGCGGACTGATTGCCCGCCTCCATATGCTGCATGCTATCCAGGGTAAACAGAATCATCGCCGGCGCAAATACCAACAACAATGCCGCATTTTTCAACGCCAACTCAGTTAGGAATTTTTTCTTGTTCAACATGACTCATCGCGCATTTGGGGGACGGGTATCCAGAGAAATTAACGGGAAAGTATAGAGCAGCTTTCTTTTTGAAACTCAGGAGAAGTGCGTGAAGCTACAATCAGATACTCAGAATCTCACCTAAACAAGACCCGGCGAAGCCGGATCTTGTCTTTTCAGTGGCTCATTTTCAGTCATGAGCTTTCAATCGGATTTTTTAATTACCAGCCGCCACGGGTGGCGTTGACCAAGTCACTGTTGAATACCGTATTGCTTCCGGGCTGCCACTCAATTCCCGCACCTGCGTTGTTTTCGTCCCGCTTCAGGCATTTCCACTCGACCTGCGATCCTGAGGGGACAGAAATGACGCTGCTCCATACCGGATAGGCGGATGGGTCGAGCTTGACTGCGCCTGCGGGGCTCCAGCCGCCCAGTTCAGGGAGACTGCCTATGGCGTAAACGCTTTGTCCCCATTGGGTTTGGCCGTTATCGCAGGTAAAAGAGACATCCACCCTTTGTGACTGACACTGCGGGCAATCCGCCACCCTGGCCTCCACATGAATCGCCATGGCGTCGCGGCCGGCGACATTTATGGAAGCATAGCCCGCGTTGTCCACGAAAACCGTGGGGCCGGTGCAGACGCCTTTAACGTAATCGCCATGCAGAATGTCGCAGTATTCTCCCGCCAGCAAGCCGGTGTCCAGCGAGGCGCTCCACACCCCGGTGTCATTGTTCAGCGCCACAAAGCCGAGCCCGCCGCGTCCAAAGGCCAGCCGATTGTCGCCGTCGCGGGACACATTGGAAATATAAGCTTTGGCGGCGGTGGCCTGACGGAATTTCGCCATATTGCCAATCCCGCCCCAGCGGTGCTCGCACACCCAGTCCACGCCGCAGGCGCCGCTGGTATGCGGACCGGAATTAGGCGGCCCCTGATCGTGGTCATTGAAGTAATAGCTGGACATCACTCTGGGATAGCCGTAGGGATAAGCAAGCATAAAAATATGGGCGAGATAGTACATGCCCTGCGGATCATTCCAGGTCAGCGCCCATTCCGGGTGCTGGCGTTGATCGTCGTGGTTAGCGACGAACACCATGGCGTCGCTGCTGGCCAAGCGGTCTCCCCACTGGGAAAAGTCAGCCAGGTTCGCCATGCGGCCATTACGAAAATGCCAGGCCAGATCTCGCTCCATCTGAAACTCAGTGACATCGGCGATATGGGTGTACATCTCTGGTTGCACCGCCTCTCCTGAGGCTCGGATTACTTCCTGAAAGATATAGGGGGAACCCTGAACGCGACTGAGGATATTCTCAATGTCCGCAGGCGGAATGTGCTTGGCGGCATCGATACGAAAGCCTTTCACCCCCAGGCTGATCAGGTCGTTCATATAATCCGCAATTTTGCCGCGCACGTAATCGCTTTCGGTCTTCAAATCCTTCAAGCCCACCAGATCGCAGTTCCAAACCTGATTGGCGTCGCCGTAGTTAATGCCGCCGCAGTTCCAGTTATGGAAGTCATTAACGCCATACGGGACGTCAGGAAAGTCGAACCCGGTGGAGGCCATATGATTGATCACCAGGTCCGCATAGACATCCACGCCCACCGCGGCGCACCGTTGCGTCATAGTCTGGAAACGCTCGCGGTCGCCGCTACGACTGGTCAGCACATAGCTGACGGGCTGATAGCGGGTCCACCATTGCGCGCCTCCGATATGAGCTTGCGGCGGAGATACTTGCACCGCAGTAAATCCTTTCGGCCCCAGATACTGTTCGCACTCCTGCGCCACGTCCTCCCAGCTCCATTCGAATAAATGCACCATTACTGAGGCATGACGATTCACTTCGCCATAGCCATTGCCGGCAGCGCACAGCGTACCCGCACAGGCTGCCGCCATTGCAAGCCGCCTCACGCCCTCGCCCAACCTGCTATCGGCATTCTTGTTATTTACGTTATCCATGACCATGTCAGCTCTCCCGCAAGCTTTTTATTGTTAACTCCTTACATGGATGGCCCGTCGAGGTTAAACACCCGCGCGCATCCACGGAGTAACATTAGTCGCGACGACGTGAACGGACATCCATCCAAGTGGAGTTTAGAGGGGGAATTTGAGGGGGAGATTGGGGAGTCACGAACCATGACTCCCGGGGAGATGTGCGGAATTATCAGTCCAGAATGGCGGTGTATTGCGCTAGCACGCCCAACACGACCACGCCCCAAATAGCGAGCCCCATAAGGATGAACAGAATATTCCAGGGGCTGAAACGGCTGTTGCTCTTCCCGTCAGGATCTTGATTGGCGCGGTTTGCATAGGTTTGCGCCTCATACAGCGTGTAAAGAGGAATAACAGATGTCACGAGCAGCGCTATATCCCAGACGCCAAAAACGTCGCTCGCCGGTATACGGGCGGCAATCTCGCCCCCTACCGTCATCAGCACATACAAGGTCGCCATCATGGCGTGAGCGCTCCAGGTTCCCAGGCCCTGTTCCTGATGACTGTTAGCGATATATTTGAAAAGAGAATGCGTGAAGAAGATGCTGAATATGGAGCGCCATACCGGCGCGACTTTAAGACCTTCGTGAACCTGCAGCGCTTTCCAGTGTTTGTAAAACCAATAGAGACGGTATAAACCCAGCGTAGCGATGTATAAGACAATCAACTTGGTAGTCGAGGTGGTGAAGAAGGGAGTTGAAGATTCGCTGTGCGTATCCAGCTCAGCCTGCGGCGCCTGATACGGGTTTTCCATGGTACTGCCTCTGAATTTCGGAGATAAAAAAATGCGCGGCCTGATTATCATTAATCAGATTCCGCGCATTTTCTATCCATCTATCCCAGCTTGTCCAGCTTTACTCGGGACGCCAGCCTTTTAGCTCTTCCAGGCGTTCAGCTGGACGCAAGGACCTTCAAAGGTAACTGCGGCGACATCCAGCGTGGAAGGGTTGTCATTGATCAACAGACGGCTGCTGTTGGCGATGACTTTCCATTCCGCGGAGGTCAGGGTCCAGTTTTCTTTACCTGAGTCAATCTGCCCCAGATACACCAGACTATGATCATCCATCTTCTCCGCCCACAAATGCAGCGGGCCTGAAGGTTTGTCCTGGAAACGCTTGGACCATTGGGTCACCAACTGAGAGGTTCCCGGCTCCTCGCCCTTATAGGCGGAGATCACCAGCGCCACCTGACCGTTGCGACTCATTGGAGCCATGTAATCAGCTCCTCGTCCCGGCGCGCCGCCCATGACGTTCCAAAGCAACGCCACCGCGAACACCACTGACGCCGCCGTTCCCGCCATCGCGGAGAAACGCCACATGGCGAGATTTTCCCAGAAACTGGCCAGCCAACTGGTTTTGGCTACCTGCGCCTGCGTCCTGGCTGCTTGAGGTTTCACGGCCGGCGCCGTCGCGGCGTCTATCTTCGCCCACAGATCCGCAGGCGGTTGTTGCGCCGGCAGACTATCCTGCATCGGCGTCATCAAGTCTGACCAGTAGGCCACCGCCGTATCCATTTCACGATAGTCGCGCATCAGGGTTTCCATGCGTCGACGAACTCGGGCGCTCATCGCCCCCGCCACATATTGACTCGCCAGATGGTCGCAAACTGTGGCGTTTTTATATCTCATGCTTCGAGACATTGTTTTAACTCCTGCAGTCCGCGTCTGATCCAGGCTTTGATCGTCCCTAACGGGCGCTCTAGCCGAGTTTCCAGTTCGCCGTGGCTGTATCCGTGGATATAAGACAATAAAATCGCTTTACGAGGCTCTTCATTCAATTTTTCGAGGCACTGCCGCATGCCTTCCTGGTCCGCCAGCCCGCAGCCCTCGCCAGCCAGATCCGCCATCAACGGCTCAACATCATCCATGAGATCTTCACGCTTGCGCTGTCTGCTTTTCAGCTTGTCCAGCGCGGCGTTGCGGGTCAGCACGCAGAGCCAGCCCCAGGCGGACCCGGCTCCTGAATACTGGGACGCTTGCCGCCACAGCTTCATGTACACTTCCTGCAACAGGTCGGCGGCTTCGCCTTCATCCTGCAGTATGCGCATGGCGACGCCCATTAACCTGGCGCCGGTTAAATCATACAGACGCTTCAGCGCGGCTCGGTCCTGGTCCACGATGCGGCGCAACAGCGGCGCCAGCTCCACGGACCAATCTGTGTCGGTTGCAGTCTTCAACGACGGCTCCTGAATTGAGTTCACCTGATCGATTCCCCCGAAGGTTCCCAGGCATTATATCCAGGTAGCCGCCGCATACCAGTCGGACTTGGCGTTTGCGACGGATTTTCGTTTCTACGTTCCTCCAACGAGACGCCTGCCAGCACGCGCCAGCTCAGCCGATCAGTAGTAGCTGCTGCTGTAATTGCTTTGCTTATGGCTTTTCGCAGAGTCCATTTTCACTGTGAACCAGACGTTTTTGACGCCATGACCCGTTACGTCGCCAGGCGCGCGGTCGCCCACCCACAGGTACAGAGGCTTGCTCTCGTACGCCCACTGCTTGGAGCCGTCAGCGCGGGTAATGATGGTGAATTTGCCAGTATCGTGCGCAGATGGACCCGCCATGAATGGAGGCCAGTTTTCCGCGCAACCGCCATTACAGTTGGAGACGCCGGCCGCATCTTTGGTGAACGTGTACAGCGTCATGCCCTGCTTGTTGGTCATGATGGAGCCGAGAGACGTATCTCTGCTGGAAACCGGCTCGCCGCCATGATTTTGAGAGTTAGCGGCGCAAGCAGTCAGCATCATTGCAGCGGCCAGAACGGTAAAGCTTTTGAATTTCATATCAGGCATCTCCTCAATCAGTTTTTTGGGTTTTCGAATGTCTTCACTTATCAAGACGACGCCAGTTATCAATTTGGATGCACAAAAAGAAAAAATTTTATTAAACCCCGATTAGGGGGCTATATTTGTAAATGAGAAGATCTCTCACCATTGGATATTCAAATAAGAAAAAGGAGACTGATCATGACACCCAAGGCCTATTTCGGCATTGCCCTAATAACAGCCACACTGGGGCTCTCCACCTGGCTGCTGGGAGGTTCCTCCTCCCCGTCTCCATCCGACACCAACACGAGCACATCTCCCGAAGCCACCGTCGCCGTTAATGACGCCAACGCGTTTCTCCCCATCGGCATGCAAAATTTTTCCGCCCAGGCGCGCCCTTCCAGCCTTTCCAAGGACCAGGACAGTCTTTTAGAGGACCAGGCGCTGGAGCGTTATGCGGAATACCAGTCCTACTTCGATTACGGACGCGACTATCGCGAGCTGCTGCAACATGCGGAGCAGATGGACAGCGCCACCCGTCGGGAAAAATTCTCCCGCGCGGAACAAAACATCGACCGCCTGGAAAAAGAACACAAACTCTCTGCGGCGGAAGGATTGATCATGAAACTGGCGTTATTGAAAATCACTCCCAACGACCCGGAAGCCAAGGCCAAAGGCATAGAGCTGATTCAGCAGTACAAGCAGGCGGGCGAGGCGCGCATGCAGAAATTCAAGGACAACCCGGACCCTCGATTCGCCGAGTACAAGAAACGCGAAGCGGAAATAGTGAAGGAAGTGCTGGCGATGACCCATTATCCCAATGGCCTTAGTCGCGACGATTATCTCGCCCAGCGCCTGAACGAAGAACTCAAACAAGCCTACGCGCTGGACAACAGTGGGGCGACGAACTGATCCTGATCGCAGGAAAGGCTCCGCCCTCCCCGTTTCGACCCCGTCTCTTCAAACAAAGAAAAGCCCCCGAATGGGGGCTTTTTTGCAACGTATCAGCTCACTGACCAGAGCGGTTTACAGCAACTGATCCAGCAACCAGTACAACAGGTTGAAACCTTTCTGATAATCACTGACGGAGTCCTCTTCCGAAGCGGACATGACCGGGCCGGAGCCTTCCATCACATTATTCACGAAGTCGCCAAGCTCCAGACCGTCTTCCTGAATGTCCGCATTGTTGAACTCGATGATGCTGGTGCAGTGGCTTTCATTCACATCGCGGAAGCGCGGAATGTAGTAGCCCCAGTTATCATAGCCGTCCAGTGAGGTCATCAGGTGACTGGTGTCTTTGTACCAGCGCTGATGAATTCTCTGCTTACGCTTCTCTTCATCCGGCTCGTTATTGATGTCGTCATAGAAACGCTCATAGGAATAAGAAGAGTAATTGAGGTCATCCCAGAAGTGCGTATGCCCCAGGCGATCGTTCGGATAGTGCTCGCCCAGTGCGGTGTACAGCGTGCCCAGATCGTTCAGGTCCAGTGACGGCAATTCGTTGCGGAGGTAATACAAAGGTCCGTCGCCATCGCCGTCCAGCCCCCACACATTGCGGATGGTGTTCTGCAGTTTGAGGGACGGATACTCTTCTTCCGAACCAGTCACCGGCGCCGGGAAGATGGGGCCGGAGTCATTGATCAGGTAGGCCTTGCCGGGGTCCATATCGCGACGCACCGGGTGATAGTTGGCGAAAGAGCCCGCGCCGCCGGCGCTGCATCCGGTCATCAGCATTTGTCCGGGACGCTCCAGGTTGTTCTTCAGCCAGGCCACCACTGCGCGCGTGTTACGTACGCCGTTATGACGCCATACCAGCGGGTCATGTTCGCCGGTGGGGTCGTCGTAGATGGCGACCTTATCCCCGGTATAGATGTCCCCAGTGCAGTAGGGAATGTAAACCATGTTCCAGTTCTGGGTTTTGGTGCGGGTCCAGGGATGCAGACGGAACACGAACGGGCTCACCAGACTGGCGGACGGATTCTGCAGGCTCATGTAGTCGTCGGGAATGCCATTGGGATTGCGAGCGCCGCGAATGCCGGTCTGACCGGTGCAGCTTTCATAATCCCAGCAGGCGCCGCCGCCTTCCATATAAATTACCGTGTTGCTGGTGTGCGCCACGCGATTGACGAAGAATTTATAAGGCGAGCCGTTACCGCAAATTGCGCCGGTGTCAGGGTGTAATTGAATGGTCTGCCATTGCAGATAAGCGCCGGGATTGAAACCGTCGGCGACTTCGGAGGGGTTGGGCGTCAAGGGATACTGCGCTGCGTTTTGCTGCTCCTGCGTGACCGGGTTGTTCGCACCCCGGGGCCAGATCAGGTTGCCCAAGGTATCCCAGAATGAGTAGTCGCCCATTTCTGCGGATACGCCAACTGAACTGCCAAGAAGACCTAGAAATACCGCTGTTTTTATTTTTGTTCTGGATTGCATTGTCTTTTCCTCCATTAATTGGAAACGCAATTCAATCCAGTCTCTCCTACCGACTTCGCTCCTGTTTTTAAAAGAAAAAAGTATTGTCGCCGACCTTGGCTCGCCGGTAATGCAGGGACCGCTAACTGGATAGCTGAAAGGCTAGTCGGGGATCAAGGGTTACGCAAATTTAATTTAACGACGTTTACCTGTTTTAGGCGTTGGGAACGCCCTATCTGGCGAGTTGGGGCCGCCTACAGCAAGGGCGCAGGCCAGCGTTATCGCCTGCCAAACGGGGAAAATCGCCGCGCTTTCCCAAAAGCCATGCCAGACGGCCACTTTGGCGACCTCCGGCAGACTGTTGATCAGCACGAAGTCCACCACGCCGCCCGCCGCGCCGGCCAGAGTGAATGACGCCAAAAAGATCCACCAGGCGCGTATGCGCCAGGCGAGGATAACGCCGACTGCAGTGACGCAAGCGCCCACCGCGCCCATCAGCGCCAGTGACACGACCTCCCAGGATGAGATGAAGAACAGAAAGCATAAACGCCACCCCAGAATCGTGGCGGCGATAACGATCAGCAGGCGCAGCCCCTTGCGCTCGGCGTTCCAGCCCCGTCGCCAGGCGCCGAAACAGATGGCGGCGCCGAGCACGCCGCCGGGCATCCAGTAGTTCACCCACAGGGCGTCGCTCCAGTCCGCCAGCTCCAGCAACACGCCGATGCCGGCGATCAACAAACCGGAAGCGAGCCCCATAAGCGCGCCGACACTGAGATCTTTGTTCATGCGGGACGTCCGTTCCTACTTGATGTAGCGATCAATAATATTCTGATAAACGGATTGGCCGTTGGGCTCCATCTCCGTTTTCAGTTCGTCCAGCGCATTCTGGAAGCGCTCGATAATCCAGTCCGGCGTATCGATATTAAAGGCGTAATAATTATCGCCGGCGGAGCCAAAGTCATACACCGGCGCATACTCAGAAGGATTGAAACCGTTCTGTTTGATGATCCAGTAGGCGGCGATATCGCCATAGGCCCACATGTCCACCC
The DNA here is from genome assembly GCF_029813005.1 of Hahella sp. CR1. Classification (NCBI taxonomy): domain Bacteria; kingdom Pseudomonadati; phylum Pseudomonadota; class Gammaproteobacteria; order Oceanospirillales; family Hahellaceae; genus Hahella; species Hahella sp. CR1. Next base: position 76,928 of record NZ_JAPELK010000014.1, on the reverse strand, counting down.
GATCCGCCTCCAGCATTTTCGCCGCCAGTTCCGGGTAAGGCACCGGCTCACGCTTTTCGGGGGGCACGCCGTATTCATCCAGTACGATTTCAGCGATGTCTTCACGTACGGAGGCGATGTGAAATTGCTTCACCTCTTCCGATGAGCGGACTTTCAAATTGCGCTCTTTTTTGGCCAGCAACACAATCGGCGACGCCGCCACTGGTCCCACCCATTTGAAAAGATCCTCCCGCGGACCGCGCCGGGTCATGACAAATAAAACCGTATTGGGAGTTTTCAGGGTCAGCCGGTAGCTGCGCGCCCAGGGATGCACCTGGATATCCTCGCGGGTCTTTTTTGAACCGAGCTTTTTCAGGATCAGCTCCAGCAAATCAACGGAGAACCCTTTGAGCTTGTCGTCCTGAACGTAATTAAAGGGGGGATAGTCCTCGGTCATAAACGTCAGTTTTTCAATCGCTTCATCAGCCCGACACAAGGATGCGCCCAACAACAACGCAACCAGCGCCACGGCAGGACAAGAGAGGACAGGACAGGAATACCATCGCATGCTTTGTAGCCTCCACACCAAAACGGTTTCCTCGTCCCACAGAAACCAGACACAGGCGTTATACCTTCAATTCTTTACGCGAAGTGCGGAACCGTCAAACTTTCGCCGAATTCATATATGATTCAGATTACTTTTATCGGCAAGCTTTATTTACGACCACAGGGCGACAACGGTTTCTTATGTCCCAGGCGCTGGCTTTATTTCATCCAATTATCGCGGAATGGTTCGCCGCCAATTTAGGCGCGCCTACGGATATTCAAAACAAAGCCTGGCCGCGCATTGCTTCCGGCGAGCATTGCCTGATCACAGCTCCCACCGGCAGCGGCAAAACCCTCACCGCCTTTCTCTGGGCCCTCAACCGCTTCGCCACTGGCGAGCTGCAACCGGGGCGTACGCGAATCCTCTATATTTCGCCACTGAAAGCGCTGAATAACGATATCCGCAATAACCTCAGCCGCCCGCTGGCGGAGCTGACAGCCTGCTTTGAGCGCAAAGGCGAGCCCTTCCCGGCTATCCGCGCGCAGACCCGCAGCGGCGACACCCCCTCAGGCGAGCGCCGCCAGATGCTACGGCAACCGCCGGAGATTCTCATCACCACGCCGGAAAGCCTCAACCTGCTGCTGAGTTCGCAAAGCGGCCTCAGCCTGCTGCAGGATCTGGATACGGTCATCATTGATGAAGCGCACTCCCTGCTTGGCGTCAAACGGGGCGCTTACCTGATCTCCGCCGTGGAGCGTCTGGTGGATCTGTCCGGTGAGTTTCAGCGCATCGCCCTGTCCGCCACTATCAACCCCATCTCCGTCGCCGCAGACTTTATCGCCGGCTACGAACTGGATGTCGCCCAACCGGACTACGCGCGCCACCCGCAATACCGCAAGCGCCCGATCACGCTGGTGGAGTCCAACGCCGCCAAGCATTACCGGCTCAGCGTCAATTATCCGGCCGCCATCGCCCAGCGCGGGGCGGATAAACACCTCTGGGACGCCCTGGCGGAAACCCTGCTGACGCGAATTCAGGCCAACCGCGCCACGCTGATCTTCACCAATAATCGCGCCCTGTGTGAAAAGCTCACTTACAAAATCAATCAGGCGGCGGACGCCATGGTGGCCTACGCGCACCACGGCTCGCTGTCGCGGGAGATTCGCACCGAGGTGGAGCAACGCCTCAAGGGAGGCGAACTGGCCGCTATCGTCGCCACCAGCTCTCTGGAGATGGGCATTGATATCGGCGCGCTGGACGAAGTCGTACTGGTGCAGACCGCCGGTTCAGTGGCGGCGGCGATCCAGCGCGTGGGTCGGGCCGGACATAATGTCGGCGACGTCAGCGTCGGCTCGCTGTTTCCCACGCATCCGCAAGACTTTCTGGAGTCCGCCGTCCTGGCCAAAGCCATTATGGAAAGAGATCTGGAGCCGGTGCGCCCATTGCAATGCCCTCTGGATGTACTGGCGCAGATAATTATCTCCATGACCGGCGTCGCCACCTGGGACCTGGATGAGCTGTACGCCCATTTGCGCATGTCCAGCGTTTACCACCCTTTGCCCCGTCGCCAATTTGATCTGCTGATTGACATGCTGGCGGGGCGTTATGCGGAGAGTCGCATCCGCGAACTGCAGGCGCGCGTCTCCGTGGATCGCCTGGACAACACGGTCACTGCGCGACCGGGCGCGTTGCTTTCTCTCTATCAGTCCGGGGGCGTGATACCGGATCGCGGTTATTTTCATCTGCGTCATCAGGACAGCAGCGCCCGTATCGGCGAGCTGGACGAAGAGTTTGTCTGGGAGGCGAAAATCGGACAAAGCTTCACTCTCGGCGCACAATTCTGGCAAATCCAGAAAATCACCCACAACGACGTATTCGTGCTTCCCGCTAAAGCGGGCGCCACTACGCCGCCGTTTTGGAAAGCCGAGTCCATCAGTCGTAATTTCCACTTTTCCGAACAAATTGGCCTGTTCCTGAAATATCTGGACGCCAACCTGGACGCCGATGATCTGGTCGCCACCTTGCAGTCGCAATATTGCATGACTGCGGAAGCGGCGGACTCCCTGCTGGATTTCCTGCGTCGCCAACGGGCCCACACAGGACGCCCCCTGCCACATCGTCACCATCTATTGGTGGAGATCGTCGACTCAATACTGGGACACAGCCACGGCCGTCAGATGGTGCTGCATACCGGCTGGGGCGCGGAAGTGAACCGCCCCTGGGGCATGGCTTTGGAAGCCGCCTGGCTGGAATCCTTCGGCGAGCAGCCGGTGGTGTATGTCAGTAACGAGTGCATCGTCCTGCAAATGCCGGAGGAGATTCCCGTCGAAACCATTCTCTCTCTGGTCTCCCCTGAGCGGATAGAGACGCTGTTACGCGTCCGTCTGGAAGGCTCCGGTTTTTTCGGCGCACGTTTCCGGGAATGCGCCGGCCGGGCGTTGCTGCTCAACAGAGGCAAGTTCAATGAACGCCGGCCTTTGTGGATGAGTCGCTTACAGTCGCAGAAATTGCTGAACTCCGTGCTCAAGTACGAGGACTTTCCCATTCTGCTGGAAACCTGGCGCACCTGTCTGCAGGACGAATTCGATCTTCTCGCATTAAAACAACTGCTGGAGGAGCTGCAAACCGGACAGGTGCAATGGTCCGTCGCCAACACCCGGACGCCCAGCCCCATGGCGCAGAATATCGCCTGGGAGCAGGTCAACCTGTACATGTACAAGGACGACACGCCCACCTCGGACAAGACCTCCAATCTCAGCGAGGACCTGCTGCGAGAGCTGTTGTACAACGATGAACTACGTCCCGCCGTAAACGCCGAACTGTGTCAGCGCTTCGTGCAGAAACGCCAGCGTCTGACGCCAGGATATGCGCCGGACAGCGCGCGGGACCTGCTGGACTGGATCAAGGAACGCGGCGCTATTCCTGGTTCTGAATGGCGCGCATTACTCGCCCGTATTGAGTCGGAATCCGGCAAGGAGACGCTGCAAGACATGCTGACGGCGACGGAGGCCAAACGTATTCGTCTGACGCATCGCGACGCCCAGATTATGGTGGCGCGGGAAAACCAGGACGCCTTCGCACAGGCGTTCTATCCGGAAACCGACGGGGATGCGGAATCCGATGCGCTCTTCGATACGCTGTTGGGCGAGTGGCTGCGCTTTTACGGCCCGGTATCCTCCTCGGAGATAAGCCACTGGCTTGGCGTCGATCCACAACGTTTGCAACGGGCTCTCGCCGATCTGGTGGAAGCGCGCGCAATCGTGGCCGGCCCGCTGATCGAAGGGGATACCGAGCTGCGTTATTGCGACCGGGAGAACTTCGAAATCCTCCTGCATATGGCGCGCAAAGAGGCCGCGCCGGAATTCGCCCCTCTCCCCCTGGAGCAGCTTCCCCTGTTCTTACATTGCTGGCAGACCCAAGCGTGTGAGCGCGACGACGATCCCCATGAGCGACTCTTCGATATTGTGCAACGCCTGCAGGGAACGCCCGCCCCTGCTGCGCTGTGGGAGAATGAAATACTCCCCGCGCGACTGCCGGACTACAACCCGGCCTTGCTGGATCATCTGTTTCAGGAATCCGACCTGGAGTGGCTTGGCGTAGAGGAAGGCAAAACCCTATTCTGCTTCAATGCGGATCTGGATCTGCTTGACGCTCCCACCTCTCTGAACGAAACAAACGCCAGCGAACTGCAGACCCTGTTTCCAGACGCCGACAGCCGTTACGACTTCCAGGCCCTCTCCGGGAAAAGTGGGCTGGACAACACTACGCTGACTGAACGCTTATGGGACTGGGTATGGAAGCAACGCATCAACAATGACACCTTCGCCGCGTTGCGCAGAGGGGTAGAAAACAAATTCACTATTCCCGACTTGCCCGCTCAGAGTTCCGGCAGGCCTCCTTCGCGCCGACGCGCCATGCGCCACTCCTTCGCCCAGTCAAAACAGGCGGCGAACAGTCCCGGAACCTGGCGGCAGGTGCGCTGGCCTCTGCGGCAGGAAGACCCGATAACGGAACAGGAACGCGGCAAAGACCGCGCACGCCTGCTACTAAGTCGCTACGGCGTAGTGTTTCGCGAACTGCTACAAAGAGAGCTGCCGGAAATGCGCTGGAGCGCAGTGTTTCGCTCTCTGCGCCTGATGGAGCTTTCCAGAGAGATTATTGGCGGCTACTTTTTCAAAGATATCCCCGGCCCACAGTTCATTACCCCCATCGCGCTGCAAATGCTGCAGAACGGTCTGTCGCAGACGCAGATCTACTGGCTCAACGCCACCGATCCCATGTCGCTTTGCGGGCTGGGCTTGCCGGGCCTGCAACAACAACTGCCGAAACGTTTGGATTCCATCCATATGGCGTTTAGGGGGCCGGAGCTGATCATGACGTCTCGACGCAATGGCAAACAGCTGGATATCACGATTGCCCCAGACCATCCAGACATAGAGGCCTGTCTGGCGCCTTTATGCAACCTGCTGTATCGACCTCATCAGCCGCTCAAAAGCATCAACCTGGAAACCATTAACGGCGAGAAAGCCACGGACAGTCCCTACCTCGTTCCTCTGAGCCGGATGTTCGACGTGCAGAAGGGATACAAGGACGTCGCGCTCAACCGCAAACTGCTGTGACGCCCGCCATCCAGCGGGCGTCCGGGACGTCAACCCAATGCGATACCGCTTACCGCAAACATAATCGCGACCAGATAAAACAGAAATACCTTCAGATTTGCTGGAACAACCGGAAAGGGATGCGTCGGGAGGTGTTTGATTATCATTGCTTCACTCCTCTGTTTATTGTCGGCGTTCTAGCCACGCCTGCAGGGTGAACGGATGAAGCAACTCGCAAAAAGCCGGCCGCGGTATCCTGCAGGGACTCCTCTGGCTATTCAGAGTTCCCTCGGCGAGCACAACACAGGCACTACGATGGATACAGCGGACACAGACGGCGTCTGATTGGAGGCAACCACTCGATCCAACGCCCGGCTCGCTTGTAAGCATAGCCGCTGTTCATAAAATGCACTAATTAAATGTAAATATTTGTATACATGGACCGCCGATGCGGCTTGCTCATTACAACTTCCTGATTCGCCGCTAAAATGCCTATACAATATGCGCCCGAATCATTGACGGCTTTCGTCAGGCAATCGCAAGGACAATTTATCCGTGTCATCCAAACCCCGGTTTCAGCAGGTTAAGGACTTTATCGTCAGCGGCATCGAGAGCCAGCGCTATACGGTCGGCGGCCGCATTCCCACGGAAATGCAGTTGGCGCAGCAGTTTCAAGTCAGCCGCATGACGGTGCACAAGGCGATACGGGATCTGGTGAATGAAGGGCGTCTGGTGAGATATCAGGGGCAAGGCACTTTCGTCAACGACGCCAAGCCCACCTCTTCTTTTCAGGATATCCGCAATATCGCGGAGGAAATCAAGGCCCGGGGACATGATTACAGCGCCCGCATCGTCAAGCAGGAGCAATTGCGCGCCTCTTCCAATGTGGCGGTGCAGCTGGGCATCAAAACCGGCGTAGCGGTGTTTCATACCTTAATCGTCCATCAGGAAGACGGCGTGCCGGTGCAATTGGAAGATCGTTACATCAACCCTTTGCTGGCGCCGGAATATCTGGACCAGGATTTTTCCGTCGTCACTCCCAATCAATACCTTACCTCCGTTTATCCGGTTTCCGATGTGGAGCATATTATTGAAGCGGTGCTGGCGGACCCGGACCAGTGCGAGCTGCTGGAAATCAATATCAATGAGCCCTGCCTGCGCATCTATCGTCGCACCTGGAGCCGTCAGCAATTAGTCAGCAGCGCCCACCTGACTTATCCTGGCAGCCGCTATCGCCTGCAATCCGACAGCCACTTTTCATAGGCGTCGTCCCCTCTTCCATAGCGATCATCAAATCTGTTTGTCTTGTAGCGATTGACAGCCGCAGGCTCGCCTTTCGCGCGCGCGGACTCTTGCGGTTTCCTTATCTTCCCCCCTGTTTCTAACCATCCTGCCTATAGATCAAGTAGTTAACGAACTGAAAATTTGTATATACATTTAAATTTTCTAATCTCTCAACATCCCGCTACATGGGGCTGTGCGGATACAGAATTCGCTATATTCGTATCAGCACGCCAAATTCAAAAAATGTCTTAAACCCTCTATTTTTATAGTTATTACGACATGAAAGCATAGTCTCCAAGCTACGCCTAACCGGTTTCGGTGTTCGTTATGAAAAGAATTTTTTCTCACCTCCCCTCTTGCGCAAAACGCATTTTTTGTCTTTAAATGTATATACATTTATAAAAACACTGCGGAGAGCGAGATTTTATGGATTGGTGGATCAACGCCAGGATCGCCACCCTTGATCCTGACGCCCAACACGCTTACGGACTGCTGGAAAACCATGCACTCGGCGTGGCGCACGGCAATATAGAAGCCATCGTCCCCATGTCTGAATGGGATGGCGGCGCGTCCGATAACATCACTGACACCAATGGTCGCCTGATCACCCCCGGCCTGGTGGATTGTCATACCCATCTGGTTTACGGCGGCGACCGCGCCGCTGAATTCGAAATGCGCTTGCAAGGTGTTTCCTACGCAGACATCGCCAAACAGGGCGGCGGCATTATTTCTACCGTGCGCGCCACCCGCGCCGCCACCGAGAAAGAGCTGATGCAGCAATCTGAGAAGCGCTTGCTGGCCCTGCTGCGGGAAGGCGTGACCACAGTAGAGATCAAATCCGGCTACGGTCTGGATCTGGAATCAGAGCTGAAGATGCTGCACGTAGCGCGACGTCTGGGGCAACGCTATCCGGTCAACGTCCGCACCACCCTGCTGGCGGCTCACGCTTTGCCTCCCGAGTACGCCGGTCGCTCCGACGACTATATATCCTGGATCTGCGAAGAAGCCCTGCCCATGGCCCATGAGCAAAAGCTCGCTGACGCCGTGGACGTGTTCTGCGAGTCCATCGCATTCACCCCAGAGCAATGCCGCCGGGTATTCGAAGCTGCGCAGAAACTGGGCCTGCCGGTGAAAGGCCACATGGAGCAACTGACGTTGAGCGGCGGCAGCCAGCTCGCCGCGGAATTCAACGCGCTGTCCGTCGACCATGTGGAATATCTGGACGAGGCTGGCGTGCAGGCTATCGCGGCTTCCGGCACGGTGGCGACGCTGCTGCCAGGCGCCTTCTATTTCCTGAGGGAAACCCAGCGGCCCCCCATGGATCTGCTGCGCAAGCACAAGGTCGCCATGGCTCTGGCCACAGACCTTAATCCCGGTTCCTGCCCTCTGGCGTCAATGCGCCTGATGATGAACATGGGTTGCACCTTCTTTGGCATGACCCCGGAAGAAACCCTCGCCGGCGTCACCCGCCACGGCGCTAAGGCCCTAGGCATGCAGGACCGCATCGGTCATCTGGCGCCGGGCATGGCGGCGGATTTCATTGTCTGGGATTGCCAGCACCCGGCTCAGTTGAGCTACGAATTCGGCGTCACCGGTCCGCATCAACGCGTTTTTCATGGAGAAATTCACAATGTCTGAGGCAAAAGTCTGGTCAGGTCGCATCGACAGCGCCGACGGCCCCACCGCCGTACGCTGGCACCAGCAAGTTCGCGCGCCGCAGGAAGACAGTCCGGCGGGCGTGTCGTTGATCGGCTATCCCTGCGATCTCGGCGTCTATATCAACAAAGGTCGCGTGGGCGCGGCGAACGGCCCTGACGAAATCATCAAGGCTCTGGCGAACCTGCCCTGGCGCCTTTCCCGCCCGGTTTACGACTGCGGCAATATTAAATGGGAAGGCGAGCTGGAAGACGCCCAGGCGGCGCTGGCCAACAAGGTATTCAAACAGCTGCAGGCAGGACACAACCCTATCGTATTGGGCGGCGGACATGACGTCGCCTGGGGCAGCTTTCAGGGCCTGCGCCGACACCTGGATCAGGCGGCGCCGGACAAAGTGCTCGGCATCCTTAACCTGGATGCTCACTTTGATCTGCGCAGCGACAGCGAAGGGGCCAGCTCCGGTACGCCTTTCCAGCAGATCGCCAAATACTGCAAGAACACCGGCAAGCCCTTTCACTATGCGGTGTTCGGCATCAGTGAATACGCCAATACCCAGGCCTTATTCGACCGCGCCGACAAACTTGGCGTCACTTATCTGAAAGACACCCATTGCGGCTTTACCCAATTGGGTCCCATGTTGCGCGCGCTGGACGCCTTCATGAGCAAAATTGATTGTCTCTATCTCACTATCGACCTGGATGTGCTGCCGGCGGCCACCGCTCCCGGCGTCAGCGCCCCGGCGGCTTGCGGCGTTCCATTGGAAATCGTCGAAGCCATGCTGGACGCTATTCAGCGTAAAGGCCTGCCAGTGCTGATGGCGGACATCGCCGAATATAACCCCACTTACGATATCGACAGCAGAACCGCCCGCGTCGCCGCACGACTCGCCGCGCGCCTGGCCGGGCTGCTGGGAAAACCAACAACAAAAGCGTAGAAGTAACTCACAGGAGAAACCGATGAAAGATCCTCGCCATGACGACCAGAGAGAGATCCGCGCCCCACGCGGCTCTGAGCTGAACGCCAAGTCCTGGTTGACCGAAGCGCCGCTGCGCATGCTGATGAACAATCTGGACCCGGAAGTCGCCGAGCACCCTAAATCCCTGGTGGTGTATGGCGGTATCGGCCGCGCCGCCCGCGACTGGGAATGCTTCGACAAAATCGTGGAAGTGCTGAAGCGCCTGGAAGATGACGAGACGCTGTTGGTGCAATCCGGCAAACCGGTAGGCGTATTCAAGACTCACGCCGACGCGCCCCGCGTTCTGATCGCTAACTCCAACCTGGTGCCCCACTGGGCCAACTGGGAACACTTCAACGAGCTGGATAAGAAAGGCCTGATGATGTACGGCCAGATGACCGCCGGCTCCTGGATCTACATCGGTTCTCAGGGCATTGTGCAGGGCACTTACGAGACTTTCGTTTCCGTCGCCAAGCAGCATTTCAACGGTGAAGCCCACGGCAGATGGATTCTGACCGGCGGTCTGGGCGGCATGGGCGGCGCGCAGCCTCTGGCGGCGACCATGGCCGGATTCTGCATGCTGGCGGTGGATTGCGATCCCAGCCGCATCGAGTTCCGTCTGCGCACGCGCTACCTGGATAAGCAGGCGAAAGACCTGGACGACGCTCTGGCGATGATCGAAGACGCCAAGAAGACCGGCGAAGCCATCTCTATCGGTCTATTGGGCAACGCAGCGGACGTATACGCGGAGCTGGTCAAGCGCGGCGTTACTCCTGACGTGGTCACCGACCAGACTTCCGCTCACGACCCGCTGAACGGCTACCTGCCGCAAGGCTGGAGCATGGAGCACGCAGCGGAAATGCGTCTGAAAGACCCCGCTGCCGTGGTCAAAGCGGCCAAGCAATCCATGGCGGTGCAGGTGCAAGCCATGCTGGCGTTACAGGAAGCTGGCGCAGCGACTCTGGACTACGGCAACAACATCCGTCAGATGGCGCTGGAAGAAGGCGTGAAGAATGCATTTGATTTCCCCGGTTTCGTGCCCGCCTACATTCGTCCCCTGTTCTGCGAAGGCGTAGGGCCCTTCCGCTGGGCGGCGTTGTCCGGCGACCCAGAGGACATTTACAAAACGGACGCCAAGGTCAAAGAACTGATTCCCGACAATCCGCACCTGCACAACTGGCTGGATATGGCGCGCGAACGCATCAGCTTCCAGGGGCTGCCGGCGCGTATCTGCTGGGTAGGACTGAAAGACCGCGCCCGTCTGGGTCTGGCTTTCAATGAAATGGTGCGTAACGGCGAACTGAAAGCCCCTGTGGTTATCGGCCGCGACCATCTGGATTCCGGCTCCGTCGCCAGCCCCAACCGGGAGACTGAAAGCATGATGGACGGTTCCGACGCGGTTTCCGACTGGCCGTTGCTGAACGCCATGCTGAATGTCGCCGGCGGCGCCACCTGGGTGTCTCTGCACCACGGCGGCGGCGTAGGAATGGGCTTCAGCCAGCATTCCGGCGTGGTGATCGTCTGTGACGGCACCGAAGCGGCGGATCAGCGTATCGCCCGCGTGCTGCGCAACGACCCCGGCACCGGCGTAATGCGCCATGCCGACGCAGGTTACGACATCGCTCGTAATTGCGCCAAAGAGAACGGCCTCGACTTGCCGATGTTGAAAGACTAATGCGTAGCGGAGTACATAACGTGAACGAGCTGTTAATTAATCCCGGTCAACTTACCCTGGCGGATCTGCGCAAAGTCAGCCGCGGCCCGGTGAAACTGTCACTGAGCGAAGACGCCTACCGCGTCATGGATAAATCCCACGAAGCCGTCGCCCGCGTCATGCGCGAAGGTCGCGTGGTCTATGGCGTCAACACCGGTTTTGGCCTGCTGGCCAACACCCGTATCGCCGAAGATCAACTGGAAGTGCTGCAGCGCTCCATCGTACTGTCTCACGCAGCAGGCACCGGCGACTTCATGGACGACGCCACCGTGCGTCTGATGATGACGCTGAAAATCAATGCGCTGGCGCGGGGCTACTCCGGCATTCGCAGTCTGGTGGTGGACGCGCTGATCAAGCTGGTTAACGCTGAAGTTTACCCAATCGTGCCCAAGAAAGGCTCCGTAGGCGCTTCCGGCGACCTGGCCCCTCTCGCGCATATGAGCTGCGTCCTGCTGGGTGAAGGTCAGGCCAGACACGACGGCAAAATCGTCGACGCCATGACCGCTCTCGACATCGCCGGCCTGCAGCCTGTCACTCTGGCGCCGAAAGAAGGCCTTGCGCTGCTCAACGGCACGCAGGCGTCCACGGCGTTCACCCTGGAAGGCTTGTTCTTCGCTGAAGATCTGTTCGCGGCGGCCACTGTGACCGGCGCAATGAGCGTAGAGGCAGCCTTGGGCAGCCGCACGCCTTTCGACCCTCGTATTCATGACGCACGCGGCCAGAAAGGCCAGATCGATGCGGCGGTCATGTATCGCCACCTGCTGGCGGACACCAGTGAGATCGCGCAGAGTCACAGCAACTGCGGCAAGGTGCAGGACCCCTACTCCCTGCGCTGCCAGCCTCAGGTCATGGGCGCCTGTTTGACCCAGATCCGCAACGCGGCGGAAGTGCTGCAGTCGGAAGCCAATGCGGTATCCGATAACCCGCTGGTATTCGCAGACGAAGACGACATTCTGTCCGGCGGCAACTTCCACGCGGAGCCGGTCGCCATGGCGGCGGACAACCTGGCGCTGGCGCTGGCGGAAATCGGCTCTCTGTCCGAACGCCGCATGGCGCTGTTGATCGATCCGAACATGTCCAAGCTGCCTCCTTTCCTGGTGGACAACGGCGGCGTGAACTCTGGTTTCATGATCGCCCAGGTGACCAGCGCCGCGCTGGCCAGCGAGAACAAATGTCTGTCTCACCCTTCCAGCGTGGACAGCCTGCCGACATCCGCCAACCAGGAAGACCACGTGTCCATGGCGACTTACGCCGGCCGTCGTCTGACCGACATGGCGGATAACACCCGCGGCATTCTCGCCATCGAGATTCTGGCCGCCACTCAGGGCATGGATTTCCGCAGCCCGTTGAAGTCCTCCGCATTGGTGGAGAAAGCGCGCAAGTCAGTGCGTCAGGTGGTGCCGTTCTACGATCACGACCGCTACTTCGGCCCGGACATCGAACAAGCCAAGCAACTGCTGGCCTCCGCTGTCTTCAACGAGTGGCTGCCGCAAGGCATGATGGTCAGCTTCTAACCTGCCGTTAGAACGACCCCAAGAAAAAGCCGGACGCTGTTAAACGTCCGGCTTTTTACTTTAGGGCGCCCCGTCCTGAAATAGGTTGGCGCCTGTTTCAGGACTAGACAGGGTCCGCGATCGCTACTTCATGCCATATTTCTTCAAAATCTGATCGAAAGTCCCATCCGCCTTCATCGCCGCCATGCCCTTATTCAAGGCGTTAATAATTTCTTCATGCTTGGCGTTGGCGAGGCCGCAGGTTACGTGCAATGTATTGGCGTTCAACGCATTCTGGGTAAATTCAATTTGATCGATCAACCCTGGTTCTTCTTTGGCGATCTGCGAGCGCGCCACCAGCTCGTCTTCCAGGGTAAGATCCACCCTGCCGGACACCACTTTCTTCACGTTTGGTAAAAAGTCCGCGGTTTCCGGCCGCTTGAAGTTAGTGGCGTTGAGGAATTCATCTCCGTATCCGTAGCCTCTGACGATTCCCACAGACTTGCCGGTCAGGCTGTCCATTCCGTTGTATTCAAATGGATCGCCTTTGCGTTTGATGAATTTAATCTCATTGGTTAGATAAGGCTCGCTGTACGCAAGGAACTCCGTTCGCTCTTTCGTCCACCAGGTGCCGATAAGCACGTCGTATTTGGCGTTTTTGACGCCGTCAATGGCTCGCGCCCAGGGCATGATATTCATTTCCAGAGTGAACCCAGAACGGGAAAAAGCCTCTCGAGCCAGAGACACGGCGACGCCGCCATCCGGGTCGTTAGGATCAATAAATGGAGGCCAGGGATCGCCGGCGGCGGTGACGGTTTCCGCTCGGACGGAAACCGCAAGGAATAACGCAAGGAAGGTCAAAATGGCGGATTTAAACTTCATCGAAGAAACCCTCAATTGATTAACGGAAAATCTATGCGTCCGTTCAATCAAATTATGGTTGAAGGCGCCGGATTTGCCAGACAATCGGGGGTATTCAGGTCTCTACGTCAGTAAAAATTTGTCATTCCTCAATAAATTTCCACGTATCCGCGCCGTCAAACTTTTTGATTGGCGTGTTCGCAATCGATTTCGGCTCCAACATACGGCAATTTATCGTTATCCGCTTTTCCTCCCAGTTTTCCGTGGTGGTATGGTGCGTCACGCAACCGCAACGCGGGCAATGCTGAAAGTCGATATACTCATCCCCCCAGCGATAGGGTTTCGGCGCCTCCTCCGTCCACACCACATTCACCTCTTCAGGAGCAAAACGTCCCCACAACGCCCCAAGGCGATGACAAATCGAACAATTACAACTCACCAACGCCTCAGGCGCCCGAGGCATTTCTATATTGATATTGCCGCAATGGCAGGAAGCTTTAAGCATATTGAGGTCCTTTTCGGTTGGCGGTTGGCGTTCTGCGCAATAAAGCGCAAGCAAATCATCATACAGATTTGGTTGGGCGAAAATAGACGAAATAAATTCGGCTTGATGGCTTCCTGGAAGTAAATAACGCCCAATCTAACGTCTATACTTGTATAGGCTCACAGGTAACTACTGCGGTAAAGGTTTCAACCTATCACCGCGCAGGTCGAGGTAGGCTATATGAAATGGTTTCTGGTCGCTTTTTGCTGCTGGCTTGCGCCATGGTGTCAGGCCAGGACTCTGTTGGTGGGCATGGAGGAAGCCAATAATTCGCCCTTCGAGTATATCGACGAAACGGCGCATCTTACCGGTTTTCACGTTGAGATCATGCGTGCGGTGGCGGCGCGACTGGGTTGGGATATCGAGTTTCGCCGGCATCCGTGGAAAAGGGCCATGAAAGAACTGGAGGAAGGCGGCGTGCATGCGGTGACCTTCGTCGCTATTTCTCCGGAAAGACAGAAGTTCGCCGACTTTTTGCCGGACAACCTGCTGCATGTCTCCCGCACCACCATTTACATCAGACGCGATCGCAATGACGAAATTCGCTATGACCCGCCGCTGGAGCAGTTTGTCTGGCGCTGGCGCACGGCGGCGGCCAGCGGCTATTACATGAGCGATCAGGTGATAGATCTGATTCGCAGAAAAGCGCCTATAGAACAGCCGACCGTTAATCAGTCACAGCTTTTCATCATGCTGATCAGTAACCGATTCGACGCCATTTTCGGCGCCACCAGCGCCATAGAAAGAGCCCGCGCGGAAATCGCCGGACTGGATGAACAAGTGCAGCGTTTGGACGGAGCTTTATTTCCCGGCAAGCGCATGTACGCAGCGTTCTCGCGCAAGGCGCCGGACGGTATGGCGGAAGAGTTCGCCGAAGCCTATCGCTTATATCGCATGGACAAAGCATATGAAGAACTGAAAAAGCGCTTTGGCATGGAAGAGCTCGCTCCCAGCCCCACGGAATTTCAATAATTCAGGGTCTGCCAGACATGGACGTCGTCATGCATACAAAACGCCTTACCAAATCCCGATACCTTCAGTTTTGCGGATGCAAAACAACGTCAAATCCATGTGCGCACGACCCAATACACTGCTCCGCGCGACCTATAATGGCGCATGCAATGGCGCATGCCGATAATCATCCCCCTATAAGGTGATCCATGTCCTATACCCGAGTCTTCGCCGCGACTTTCCGCTTGCTTGCAGTCAGCCTCATCGCACCGGCGCTGCTCACTGCCTGTTCGAATGAGGACGCGCCAGCGCAGCCCGAAAAAGGGACGCACATCGTCATCGTGGAGCCCAAAAGCCAAGACAAGCAAACCGTCGATACGCACATCATCCGCTCGATTCAGGAAGCGCGGGAAGCCGCGGTCTCCATCAGTGTGGGGGCCAGCGTAGGCTCGGGATTTTTTATCAATAAAGACTGTCTGATTGTGACCAACCGGCATGTGGTGGAGTTTGATAATCCCGCGCTGCAGGAAGTTTCCGCAGCCATCGACAAAGTGGATAGAAAAACCCAGGAAGCCCGCGAACGCATCGCAACCTGGGAAAAGCAATATCCCAGATATAAAGGATCGGCCCAGCAAAACACGGATCAGGACAGACTGCGCAGCATTGAAAAGTATCGCCAGGAACTGCAGCAAGCTTACGATAAGCTGTCTTCCGAACAGCGAAACGCCAGCGTCCAGGTCAAAACGCTGGATGGCCGCACTTTCGCCGCGCACACCGTCGTTAAGAGCGAAGACACCGACCTGGCCTTTCTGGTGGGCGCCGTCAAAGAGTGCCGATACTTCGACGCGGCGGTGAAAACCGATCCGGCAGTAGGGCAACCTACTTACACCGTCGGCTCGCCCG
Source organism: Hahella sp. CR1 (assembly GCF_029813005.1). NCBI lineage: Bacteria > Pseudomonadati > Pseudomonadota > Gammaproteobacteria > Oceanospirillales > Hahellaceae > Hahella > Hahella sp. CR1. The sequence goes on along the minus strand of NZ_JAPELK010000014.1, from coordinate 61,443 downwards.
CTGGACTGGAGTTTACCGTAACATCCGGCATTCTCTCCGGCATCAGGGACTTTGAAGGCGTCACTCTGCTGCAAACGGACGCCGCCATCAACCCAGGCAACAGCGGCGGCCCGCTACTGGACGCCAACGCCAAAGTCATTGGCGTGAATACTTTACGGCTGAGCGGTATGGAAGGCATCGGCATGGCGATTCCTATCGCTACGGTCAAAGACCAGATCAGCCGCAATCTGTTATTGGCGAGCGGCGCGCCATCGCAACCCGCGACGACGACCGCCAGCGCCAAGTTCGACTACGACAGTTACCGCGAAAATGCCTTGCGCAATGCGCAACCCGTCGCCGTGGACGTCAGCCAGTTAAGCGACGCCTGTGAGCAGGATTACGTCAACTCAAAGTATGCGGCGGCCATGACCTCCTGTAAGACCTCCTCCTCTCATGGGCACCAACAAGGGCATTTTTATATGGGTAAAATGCTGCTTGATGGGCTGGCGGGACAGCAGGACTATTACCTGGCGGCGGACTACATGAAGAAGGCGGCGGAAACCGGGAACATGGAAGCGCAAATGTTGCTGGGGCAAATGTATCAATATGGCGTGGGCATTAGCCCCAACAGTGCGTCAGCGCTGAAGTGGCTGACGGAAGCCGCCAACCAGAACAGCAGGGAAGCGCTGAACTCGCTGGGTTTGATTTATAAGGAAGGGAAAATCGTCTATCGCTCCTATGAGCAGGCCGCCAACTATTTCGAGAAAGCCATCGCCGCCGGCAGCACCAATGCTCTGCATAATCTGGGCGTAATGTACATACAGGGACAGGGACTCGCCAAAAACGAAAGCAAGGGATTTGAACACTTTCTCAAGGCCGCTCAACGGGGTAATCCGGTCTCGCAGTTGAGCGTCGCTTTTTGCTACTACAAAAAACTGGGCGTCAACAAAGACTATGTGGAGGCCTACGCCTGGTTGACCGCCGCCGAACTCAACAAGAAAGGCAAAACCATCTCAGACTGGGACCCGCAACGGGCCTCTGAAATGAAGCAGTTCCTGAAAGGCATCATGAACAGCAAGCAACTCGCCCAGGCGACGGCCATGTCCAACGATTACGTTAAACGCTACAGCAATGTGTCGACGGAGACGTCACTAGCCGCCAAAGCAGGAAAACTCTAAGCGCAGGGTAGCGGACATAGCGACGCCCGTCGCATCGGGATGGCTCAGCTGATCTGGTTTAACGGGATCTTCAGATAACAAACGCCATTATCCGCCGCCTCTGGCAAGTGCCCGCCGCGGATGTTGACCTGCAGGGACGGCAGCATGAGAGCGGGAGCCCCCAGCTTGGCGTCTCTGGCTTTGCGCTGTTGCACGAAGCCCTCCTCAGAGACGCCTTCATGGCACAGCACGTTCTCTCTGCGCTGCTCGGCCACTGTGCTTTCAAAGCGCAACTCGCGGCCATTAGGCAGATAATCATGGCAGACAAACAAGCGGGTTTGCGGCGGCAATGACAGGATGCGGCGAATGGATCGATACAGCTCCGTCGCGTCGCCTCCCGGAAAATCCGCCCGCGCCGCGCCGTAATCCGGCATAAACAACGTATCGCCAATAAACACCGCATCAGCGACCACGTAGCTGACGCAGGCCGGCGTATGCCCCGGCGTATACATTACCTGGGCGGGCATCGCGCCAATGTGAAACGTCTCGCCATCTTGAAACAAATGATCAAACTGCGAGCCATCCACCGCAAATTCCGCCCCCAGATCGAAGATACGCCCGAACGCGCTCTGCACCTCGCGGATATGCTCGCCAATGGCGACTTTGCCGCCTAACTCGCGCTTCAGCCATTGCGCCGCAGAAAGATGGTCAGCATGGGCATGGGTTTCCAGAATCCACTCAACTTCCAGCCCGCTTTCCTTCACATAACGGACAATGTCCTGCGCTGACTCAGTGCCGACGCGCCCGGCGGCGGAATCATAATCCAGCACCGGATCAATAATGGCGCAACGGTTATCCCCTTCTCCATGCGTCACGTAGCTGAGCGTGTACGTCGCCCGATCGAAAAAGGGCCGCACGATTAAATTCATTTCCATCCCCTTGGCTCTTAAGCTATTAAGTCCATGACAGCAAAGTTTAGTCACTTGGACATTGCGCAATCGATATAGATTAAATATATTAGCTTAGACTGATTTAGAAAACACTTATTTAGATTTAACTAAATGAAAAAGAAAGTCGCCGCTTCCCATTCTTCATCCCCTGCTCCCTTGGACTTGATGGGAAACGCTTTGAATGCGGAAGCTGCGGCCGCGCTGATGCAGGCGCTCTCCAATCCGCACCGATTGATGATTCTGTGCGCGCTGTCCGAGGGCGAACGTCGGGTCAGCGAACTGAATGAATTCGTGGAGTTGTCGCAATCAGCGCTATCGCAACATCTGGCGGTGCTGCGCCATCAACATCTTGTGCATACGCGCAAACAGGCGCAAACCGTTTATTATTCCGTGGCGGAGGGGCCGGCCATGGCCATCGTCAAACTCCTGCACCGCCACTATTGCAGCAATCCTGCCTCAAACCCAACTATTCAAGGAGAACCCCATGACAGATGACGTCTCTCTGCTGCTGCCCAACCTGCGTCGGCCGCAACCGGAGCTTTTCACTTGCGGCCTGCCGGCGCCGGACGATTTCCCACGCATCCGGGCGGCGGGGGTAAAAACGGTCGTCAGCCTATGTCAGCCTCACGAAACGCCCCTATTGAACGCGTTTCCGGTCGACGATCAAGGACTGCAGCTGTTTAACATTCCGGTAGCGGGCCCGCAGGATTTGACGGAAGCCAACGCCCGGGCGCTGGCGGACATACTGAATGAAGCGGATAACTGCCCGGTCCTGGTCCACTGCATGAGCAGCAATCGCGTTGGCGCTCTGCTCGCCTTGAAGGCCTTCTTCGTGGATGGCGCATCAGTGGAAGAAGCGCTGGATGCCGGCTGCGCAGGCGGTCTGACAGGCCTGGAGCCTGAAGTGCGTCGCCTGCTGACCGCTGCAGCTTCGCAAACATGCTGACAGCGGCGCTCCTCGGGATCGCCGTGGGAGTGCTGCTTGGACTCACCGGCGCCGGCGGCTCTATTATCGCCATCCCTCTGCTGATGTGGAGTCTCGGCTGGACGCTGCCGCAGGCGGCGCCGGTGGCGTTGCTGGCGGTCAGCGCCGCCGCCACATTAGGTGTGGTGAACGCCTGGCCGCAAGGTTCCGTTCGCTATCGCGCTGCGACAGTGATGGCCCTGGCCGGTATGCTGATGGCCCCGATCGGCCTTTGGGCCGCCCATCGCGCCCCCGTGCATTTGCTGGCGTTAGTATTCGCCGTGGTGTTGCTGGGCGTAGCCCTGCGTATGTGGCGGCAAGCTCGCCGCGCTCCCGAAGAAGCCAAGATGGGCTGGGCGACCGTACAAAGTGACGGAACTGAACTGAAAGGCCCCATCTGCCAGCTCAACCCTGATACCGGTCGTCTGCGTTGGACCCGCCCCTGTTCCATGGCGATCGTCAGCAGCGGCGCGCTCACCGGCTTTCTATCAGGTTTATTAGGCGTGGGCGGCGGCTTCGTTATTGTCCCCGCCCTGCGCATGGTGTCGCCGCTACCTTTTCATTCCGCTGTGGCGACCTCGCTGATGGCGGTCGCCCTCACCAGCGCGGGCACCGTCAGTCTGTTCATGTTAAGCGGCAAAACGCTTCCCTGGCTGATCGCCCTGCCCTTCGTCGCTGGAGCTATGGCGGGCATGCTGGGCGGACGCCGTCTGGCGCCGCGCTTCGCAGGACCGCACCTGCAACAGGGCTTCGCCGTCATCATGGCGGGAGTTGGTGTGATGATGATCCTGAAGTCTCTGCTGTAGACCAGTACATCTCTGTACCATTGCATCCCTGAGCATTGCAGACACTAAAAAGCCCGCGGCGATCATTGTCACCGCGGGCTTGTTTACCTCTATTTTGCCTCAGCGTCAGAGCGCGACCTGCAATTACGGCGCGATACGGATATCCACGCCAGAACCTTTCTTCAGAGTACAGGAAGAGTTGATGGCGTAGTCGCCGGCGATGCGCATATACAGCGGCCCACCGCTTAACCCATCCGGCAACTGAATCGTGGTCGTCAGCTCATACGCGTCCGTCTTGGATTGCGCCACCTCGCGCAGCATCTCATTCGCACTATTCTCAAAGCGTCCGTCATTATCCGCATCCAGCCAGATCTTCCAGGTGTTGGACGGCGACACGACTAACTTATCGCCTTTAACGGTGATGGTCACCGCGTTTGCATCAGTGATGGGGATAGCGTTCTCGGTGTAATCCGTACGCAAAGGATCTGGCGTATCGATGACAGTTCCGGCGACGGTCACTTGATCGATTCGGCGGGTCGCCTTCTCCGCCTGATAAAACGCGCAATACTCATCCGTCACGGATAAGGATTTACTGAAGCGGTCAGTGCGGCCGTCAACGTCCGTCACCTGCAGAGACACTTCATAGGTTCCTTTCTCGTCGTATAGATGCTGGGGTGACGCCTCTGTCGACACCAGGCCATCGCCAAACTCCCACCGCCAGGAAGCGACGGTACTGTCGCTACGACTGTCGTCCACAAACTCGACTCGCAACATATAGCTCTCATCCTTAAAGTGCGCCAGCGTGTCTTGCTCCAGCAACTTTATCTTGACCGCCCGGAACGCCGTCACCACATCCTGTTCGGATTCGCCCATGGCGATCGCCGCCGTGCGCATGCACTGCGCTGCGCCGCGCATGTCCATTTGCGGGTCCCAGCAATCTCTGGCGGCCTTGATATAAAGCTGATACGCCCGTTCAGGACTCCACTTGTTCGCCAGTTGATAGAAGGGGTAAGTCATCATGCCGATACGCAGATAAACGTTATTACCTGCCTCGTCATAATCAAAATAGCTGGCGATCGCTCCGGTTTCAGTCACGATACGATCAAGCTGACGCATCCCGTAATTCGACTCTTTAGAGTGCTCCCAGTTCAGTTCGCCGGTGTGCTCGTATTTCGCCATCACGCCGGATATATCCCCGAATGCTTCATGCACGGTTCTGGCGTCGTTACTCATCGCCGCAACGAGCTTAAGACGGCTGATGCGCGACAGGACGCCATGGCCAATTTCATGAGCGACGATGTCCAGGGTCGCCAGTCCGTAGGCCGCTCCCAGGGCGTCGCTGAAATTAGCGTATGCGCCATCCCAATAGACATTGGCTTGCCACGAGCTGCCATAGTGAACGCGCAGGCGCAATTTGTCTTCCAAAGGCGGCTCGCCCAGATATTTGGCGAACATGTCATGAGTCAGCGTTCCGTAGAACAGGGCGTCATTCAGAGAGGAATAGGTCCAGACCTCAGTTTCTGCCTCGTCCACCCATATGGTGCGGAAGCTGTTTTCCATTGAGGCGCTGCAATCGAAATCATAGGGAGGGAAGTTTCGCTCATCGACGGTATTCGAATGATCGCCGGCATACCCTGCGTCCACTCTATTCGCCATGTCTATCACTTGCACCAGCCCATTATCGAAAGTACAGCGGCCGTCCTCCGACTTAGTGACTTTCAGCGTGGGTCGATCAACGCCATAACGCCAGTTCGCCAAGGCTGAGCCGCCATGTCCCTGGACTTCGGCGTTGCTCTGATAATCCAAAAATTTGACGGGCGCGCCGTCTTTAGATTCTCCCGCCGCCGTAGCGGTATAAGCGAAGAGTTGGGCGTCTTCCTGAGGCGGCGGCTGACTTCCATTAGGTAAAGTGACATGGGTGGGAGCGGCTGAATCCGACTCCGCCACCAAGCCGCCCAATCGGGCTCCCTGGGTGGAGTCCATCCAATACAGACGCACACGTTCTCCCTGCGTCGCCGCTTTAAGTAATTGAACCTCGACGCCGCCTCCGATGGCGCCGACTGCGCCATCCTGATCGCGAAAATAGACTGCGGCGATATTATTGGCGGGAGGGTCCACTTTGACAGGCTCTGAGCCGCCTGATCCCCCACCTCCTGAACATCCAACCATCCCTAGAGAAACGCTTCCTACCAGCAGAGTTCCAACAACAGGTTTCAAAACTGACATCCTTCTGTGTGTAATGTATCTGACAGTGCTTGATCGTCTCACTCCGATGTGACGCGATGGTGACTTGTGAGCGCAGAGAGTCCCACTGCGTCAATCACTTAGCTGACGGAACGCTGGATCATATCAACAAACATTACAAACTATCATTAAATTAATCCGAAGCGTCCGGCAAACGGATCGTGGGAAGGATTCCTATTCCATTCATACTCCGCTTCATCCGCCACCCGCTCCGCCGTTTCCGCGTCAACCAGCACTTCGATCAGTCGCAACGCCATATCCATGCCTGCGGAAATCCCCGCGGAAGTGAAGCGATTGTGATCCTCCACCCAGCGCGCCTGTTTTACCCATTCCGTCTCTGGACCCTGTGACATCGGCCATGCGAAAGACTGCTTGTTTGTGGTGGCGCGATAGCCATCCAATAGTCCCGCCGCCGCCAGGACGCCTGCGCCGGTGCACACCGAAGCCAGAACCCTTGCGCTGTGCGCCTGCCGTCGCAACCACTCAAGCAACGCCGGATTAGCCGCCTGTTGGCGAGTTCCCGCTCCACCAGGAACCAGAATCAGGTCATAGCTTCGCACGTCCGCCCAGTCATATTCCGCATAGCCGCATACGCCAGCGGAACTGCGTACAGGTCCGACCTTTTCAGCCACTTGATAAACAACGAAAAACTCATCAGCCAAACCGAACATTTCCAGCGGCCCGTAAAAATCCAGAAGTTCAAAACCTTCAAATAGAACTGCCGCCACCTTGATTTTTTCTTTCATGATCCGCCCCTCTCCGTTAGCACGTATAGCTTATTAATGTTCACAACCTGCGTCGTTAAGACTAAGATAATGCAATACGATTAGACATCGCCGACAGGGACATCATTAGTAACTTTTCGGTCATTTTACTGAAAGATGTGCAACAGGCGGTGACGGCGAATCCAGTAGCATTCATCGCCGCCTCCGCTGACTGCGAGTAATCGCCGCTATGACGCCACTGAAAATAGGCTTTCTGCTTTTCCCCGACACCCATCTGCTTGACTTATCCGGCCCGGCGCAGGCGCTGCGCACTCTCAGTGATCATCGGCCAGGGCAAGTGGAGCTGGTTTTCTTCTCTCCTGCCCCGTCAGTCGCCAGTTACCAGGGCGTCACCCTGAGCGGGCTGGCCTCATTGCCTGCTGACGACGTCGTCTTCAATCTGCTGATCGTCAACGGCAGCAAGTACAAGGATGACATGATCAGCGACAAGGAAAGTCAGCAAGGCCTGATGTGGTTACAGAACTATGCGCAACGCTATCCTCAGGCCGCTATCGCCTCGGTGTGCACCGGCGCCTTCTACTTGGCCCGAGCCGGGCTGCTGCGCGATCGCCACTGCACCACTCATCACGGCCATGTGGACAGTTTGAGGCTGGCCGAACCCAGTGCGACCGTGCTGGAGAACCGACTGTATGTGTGCGATGGCCCCATCATTACGTCAGCGGGCGTCACCACAGGGACGGATATGATTCTCGCCTGGATGGCGGAGACACTTGATGACGATCTGGCGCAGCATATCGCCCGGGAGCTGGTGATCTACGCGCGCAGAGACGGCGAACAGGCGCAGATCTCCGAGCGCCGGCGCTACCGCAATCATCTGGATCATAAGGTGCATCGCTTGCAGGACCGCATTTCCGCTGCGCCGGAACTTCCCTGGACCGCAGGGCAACTGGAGCGGGAAATCAACCTGGGATACCGGCAGCTGACGCGTCGCTTCCGGCTCGCCACAGGCGTCAGCATCAAGCAGTATCAATTGATACTGAGACTGGAAGTCGCTCAGAAATTAATGCGGGAGGGGCGTCACGCCAATATCGAACGTCTCGCGGAGACAGTGGGCTTCCAATCTGCGCACGCTTTCCGCAAAGCCTGGAAAAACCGTTTCGGCGCGCCGCCTTCCACTTATGAAGGAAAAGAGTAAACATCCTGGCCGACAAAGGCTTCAATATGGCGGAGCCAGACGCCTGAAACCATGCCACAGGACGATCACCAGAAACGCCAGATTACGCAGTAACAGCATAGGTCCAGGCAGAAGCGACGTCCTCATCGACTTCCCCTCATGAATGGCGAGATCGACACACTCCGCCAACCCTCTGAAGTAGTCAGGATTGAAAGGCCAGTCCCATATTCCCTGCAGCCAGGAGGCGGGTATGCCTTTCTCCCCTGCTCCCGCGCCCAAAATGCCGCCCAGGATCGCGGCGGTGGTATCGGTATCGCCGCCCAGCGCCACGATCTGCGCAATCCCCGCGGCATAATCCGTTTGATGCTGGAGCCAGACGTACAGCACTATCGGCATGGTGTGATACATATACCCTGTCACGCCCCGCTCCAGCCCAAGCTGTTGCGCAAACTGCGCGGGGGACAGACCTTTTTGCAACGCCAAGCCCAAACTATCCAGCAGCGTATTGAATTCGCTGACCGCCGCCTTGGTCGCCGTAGATGGCTCCAGTTGCGTAAATAAACATTGCAAATCTGACTTGTAAGCGGCTATCTCGACCTGCCCCTGGGCCGCCAAATAGGCCGCGCGGGCGGCGGCGATGGCGCCGACCAGGGCTTTCGGGTCACGATGGGTCAACTCAGTAGACGCCCGCAAATACGCCAGCAATGTCTCTGGCTCAGCCCCCAAGGCCACACCTATGATCGGTGCGCGCATGGCCGGCCCGTTGCCTGCAGACCAGACCCCGCTGCGCCTGGCGGGAAATCCCAGCCACAACTTAATAATCGCACGCCCGGTGGCCAGTCCAACTCCAGCCGGAAGACGCGCCAGCCACCAACGCAAACGCCACGCCAGATTCCTGGCGAACTGATCCGCATCGGAGCCATATCGCGCCATCGCGGCGGCGGTCATGGCCGCATGCTCGCTATCGTCGGAAATCATGCCTTTTCCAAAGAACAGGCGATGCCGCAACGGTCCCGTAAACAATCGCGCCACACGCTTCGGACCAATCCCCTCACACGGCAGGCCGATTGCGTCGCCGACCATCAGCCCCAGCAGAGACCCTTGCAGGGCCTCACGTTGACGATCATTGTCCTGACTCATGCTTATTGGCTCCCAATTCTTCCACCCATTTTCTTTCCCCCTCATTCACCTTTCTTTCCCCCCCTCATTCGCCGACTACGGATAACAATCACGTAACCTGTTGTTTAGCCGAGTCCTCACATTTACGCTCAGGCGCGCTATCGGGGTACACTAGGTTTCAGTGTAATCCGATATCAACATGGCAATGATATTGGCATGTTGATAATCAGGCGGATGGATGCGCCTGCGCGGCGGGTAGCCGCGGGAGACAGAGCCTGACATGAGCGGGACCTGTCGTTGCAGACAGCAGACAAATAATAGAAGGAAGCTATTTGTCTGTCTGATTAATGGTACAAGGCAGTGTTGATATGAGTTGGAAAGAGATGGCTCCTTTTATTGTGTTTTTGATCCTCGCACTCAGCGCCGTGGTGATGGTCATGTGGTATCCCAACCAACGCCTCAGGAAAATTCGCGCCACGCCATTTCCGGAAACCTGGGAAGTCATTCTGGAAGCCAACCTGCCAGTCTACAAACGACTCCCCGTGACTCTTAAACACCAGCTGCAGGGACTGATCAACGTCTTTCTGCACCAGAAAACCTTCTATGGCTGCGCGGGTCTGGAAATAACCGACGAAATGCGGGTCACTATCGCCGGGGAAGCGTGCTTGCTTCTGCTGAACAGGTCCACCAATGAATATAACGACCTGCGCTTTATCCTGGTGTATCCAGAAGCATTCAGAGCCGAGCGCGAGGTCATCAATGACGACGGAACCGCAGCTGTGTCCTCTCACGGTCTGCTGGGAGAGTCCTGGAACAATGGCAAGGTCATTTTGTCCTGGGATGATGTGATCGCCGGCGCCCGCGATTTTACGGATGGCCACAATGTCGTGTTGCATGAGTTCGCCCATCAACTGGACGGCGAGTCCGGCTCCACCAACGGCGCGCCATTGCTGCGAACGCCCACCAGTTACCGAAGTTGGGCGCGCGTATTGTCGGATGAATTCAATATATTGCGTGACAGCGCCTTCAAGGGAGAGAAGTCGGTTATGGACTATTATGGCGCCACCAACCCCGCCGAGTTTTTCGCCGTCGCCACGGAAACTTTCTACGAAAAGCCCAAGGAAATGGCGGAGAAACACCCTGAGCTGTTTCGCGAGCTACGCAACTACTATTGTGTGGACCCCAGGGATTGGGTATAACTCCGAGGCGCTTTTCCCTCACACTTTACAATGATCCCACGTTATGCCCAGACACCTCCGCTCCTCATCGTTTTTCCTTGGTTCGCTGTTTAGCGCCGCGCTGTCAATGGTCAGCGTCGCTATTCAAGCGGAGGAATCCACACCAGCGGCCAATGCGGTCCAGTCAGCATTCACTGGACACATTTACGCGATCCAGGAAGATGATTTCCTGAAGTACGTCACGCGGGACGATATCGTCTACACCGTTGACCATGACGCCATTCAAAGAGTGGTGGTTCATTCTAAAAATGATTATTCAGGCGTCACTATTTACCCTTTGAAAGATGCCGTATTGATGTTTCGTCGCAACGGGTCAGAAAAGTACTTTACTCAGGTCAGCATCAAAGAATATCTGGAATACATGGAAAGTCAGGGGCGATGGAGCGTCATGGATTATGATCGCTTCGGTTTCGGAACCTACTTCAATGGCGCACAAAAAGAGAAGGACACCCTCATTGTTGCGCAACCGGACCCAGTGACTTATGACGAATACCAATGCCAGCAGTTGGACATCACACAACCGGACTCCATCTCGCCAGAGCTATACACGACGATTCATTGTGACCACCTGGGCATTCCCAGAGACTGGCTGCGATACACTGAGTTGAGAATCCCGGATGAAGTCACCGGTCTCCCGTTCAAAGTAACGTTGCGGATGCAGGAAAAAGCGCCCAAGCAAGTCGACAAGTCCAAAAAGGAAGATGAAAAAGACGGAGATAGCGGTCTTGATCCGCGCCTGGAAAAAGCATTGAAGCTAACCGGGAAAGCCATCGTCAAAACCGCGCAGGTGGTCAGCAAAATCAATGAATTCACTTACCGGGTCGTTAAGGTTGTCAGCGAGCCGGTGACCAAAACGTCGTTCTTTCAGGAAGAGGATTTTATCCGGGTGGATTCTATCGATACCCTGCGCAGTTCCTTTTCCGATTTTCCCAAATACCACAATTCCGGCGGCTCCCATAACTGGTTCGACTGACGCCGCATAACACCCGTCTGGGGGATATAGATAGTCCCCCATATAGACATCCCCGCCAAAAAGGCTAGAATTTCCGCCTTTTGTAAGCTTGAGTCTATGCCGAATGACTCAGTCACACACCTTCACATAAGTAAATTCGATATGAAAAAAATATGGTTAGCGGCGCCCATCGCCGTTGCAGTGGCCGCGGCTCCCTTTGTCATCGCACATAAAGCCGAACAGAATTTCGACGCTGGCGTACAGGACGTTTCTTCATATCTGGCCTTTAATGGCCTGCCTGTTGAACTGACCGTTCAAAAATACGAAAAAGGTTTTCTGAGTTCCAAGGCGATTAACCGTCTGCAACTTTCCCCCGAATTCCAGAGCATGATGGGTACTGGCGGCGACCAGCCTGTTTGTCTGGATTTGGTGACAGAAATCAAACACGACTACATGACCTTGCTGAAAGGCGGACTGCTGACCGCAACCACCCGCGTCATGCCTTTACAAAATCAGGCGGACTGCGGCTTGGCGGAAGTCTTCACTTCTGAAAAAGAATTGGCGGATTTCTACACCCAGCAGTTTGGCGAAGAAGGCCCCTTCACGATTGAGTCCGCCTTCAAAATCGATGGCTCCAACACTATTACTTTCTCTTCCAAGCCTATCAACGTGGACAAAGAAGAAGAGGGAAAGTCGATAAAGATTAACGTCACGCCAATGCAGGGCGTTATCGGCGTCAGTCCTGCTCGCGATCACGTGGTGGCGAACATTAATTGGCAGGGCCTCAATGTAGCCGCTCACAATGGTGAGAAAGTCGGCGACGTGAAAGTTGGCTCTTACACCTTGAAAATGGAAGCGAACCAAATTCTGGAACACCTGTGGGCGGGTTCTTCCGAGCAGGTTATCAGCGACATCAAAATCGGCAGTGAAGATGGCCAGAACTTCAGCGTCAGCACTATTACGCTGAAAGGCAAAGACACCATCGCAGAAAATCTGCTTAGCAGCGCCGCGTTCATCAATGTGAACGATATGTTGTATGACGGAATGGATGTGGGCTCCATGGCTCTGAATCTATCATTCAATAACTTTGAAACAGAAGCCACTAACCGCTTAGTGGGCGTCATCAAGCAAATCAACACCCAGGCCACCGCTTCCACCGATCCTGACCAGTTCCTGACCGAACTGGAAAACCAGAAAGACATTATTGTGGGCGACCTGATTACCCTGGCGAAAAAAGCGGATATTAAGATCGACAAATGGGAACTTAAGCTGGGCGAAAACAGCTTCAACGCCAACGCAGATCTGCGTATGGATGGCGTTGACCAGCTATCCGCCGACGTTCTGAAAGAACAGCCGCAAGTCCTGATGGCGAACGTGCTGTTAAACGCCGAGGGCAAACTCGATGAAGCCCTGGTAAGCAGCTATGCGGATGTCATGGTCGCTGCGCAAAGCAAGACAATGGAGCTGACCGACGAAGACAAAGCGCAAATGAAAGAGATGCTGCTCATGCAGTTCTCCAACATGGCGCAAATGTATGTCCAAATGGGACTGCTGAACTACGATGAAGCCTCTTCTCAGTACAGCGCCAAAGTCGGCTTCGCCAAAGGCGGATTAACCGTTAACGGCCAGCCTTTCAACCCGAACGGCGGTTGATGCTGCAAATACCTGGCATACCTTTGAAAAGGAATAGCGCCTAGAGGCGCTATTCCGCCCCCAAACGCGCAAAATGCAAAATGGCGCGCTCAAAATCTCCATCCGTCACCGTTCGTCCTGTCAGATTCTTGTTCCTAAAGGTCAGGCACAAATTCACCGCATAAACCGGCGCAGCGAATTCCTGACGATACAACTCCAGAAACTTACCCTCCCCCCGACTCAAGTCCTGCAAAACCCAGGGGCTGAGTAACGCCACATGGTTCAGCAAGGGAAAGCGCACCCGTTCATGCAAATGCGTTAACCAGGAGGTGCCAATAGTCACGTGACGCAACGTTTCGTCGTGGCGCACCATCTGTTTGCAGGAGTATCGGTAAAAATCCAGAAACGGGTTATCGCGGCAAAAAACGGCGATCGCATTATTCACCCGATGATATCGATGCAGCGCGCCTTCGCTCTCGCTGATCCACACTTCACGGCAAAATGCGAAACTCTCCGAGTCTGCAACCGCCAAACGTTCAGGGGCTCCGATGTATACGTCAATGTCCACCCAGATCACACGCTCATAATCCGCCGCCAGCAGCTCCGCCGCACGCTCCAAGCGCGCCAGATCCGCCATCAGGTGAATTTGGCCGCCGGTGCGCGCTCGATACCAATCAGGCAGACAATCAAAGAAACGATCGTCGTAAAAGAGATACTCGTAACCTTGAAGCTGCGCCCACTGAACTACGCTGCGTCGACATTTTTCCACCCAGGGCGGAACATCATGGGTGCGAAACGATTGAATAACGACTGTTCTCAAGACTTTCGCCCCCTTTGCGCCAACACCGCCTCGACCCGTTGGCGAATCAGCTCGGCGCCGCGCTGCTGACTTTTGTATTTGTTTGAGCACTCGCGAGCCCGGGACTGAAGAGCGTCCGAAGTCAGCAATCTCTGCAGGCTGCCGACCAATGCGTCAACATTTTCACCGTTAACCATCTCACCAACACCACTTTCACTGGCTGTCCGACTGTTGAGGAATTGTTCCTGCTGAGTGGGCAGGCAAGCTATGGGAACACCTGCCTTAACGCTTTTCGCCAGCATTCCCATGCCGCCATGGCATATCGACAGGTCCGCTTCGCTCAGCGCCTGATCCAAAGCGACAGGATACGAATAGATTCGCAAAGCGTCACCCTGATATCGCGAGATAAGATCCTCAGAGATCCCCGGACAGACAACCAGAGCGGTTTCACCAAGACGTTTTATGCCGTCCAATACGTTTTCCAGATGCTGAAAAAAAGGCTTCAGATAAGCGATCACTTTCTTCCCGGCGTTATGCGGCCACACCGCGACTTCTCCCGGAAAATCTCCCGCAACCGGACCGCAATACACAGCATGCTGCCGATGCGCCGCCTGAAAATCGAGCTCTGGATAACTGGCGATAAACGCAGAGTCTACCTGAAACAGGTCCGACAAATATGATAATGGCGACAACCCCATCGCCTGCACCAGGGGATTCATATTGGCCACCACGTTTGATTCAGCCTCGTATACCTGACTGTAGTCGGCGGTTTCAGGCCGAATATTGGGGTTTGGCTGACCAGGAGAAAGTTCACTGAATCCGGCGCCTATCGTAAATTTGGGCAGGGATAACGAACGCGACGCCAACATGGCGGTTGGAGCAAAATCAAAAAAAAGGGCGTCAGCTTGTATTAGTCGAAATAACGTCTGCCAGGCGCTGACCAAAGTGGCTAGACCCTCCACGGATTCATAGCCTCTCTTCAATAGAATATCAGCGATGCAACTACTGGGTTGCTCTTTTTTCCCTTTAGCCGGCCACACCGGAGCCTGCAGCACCGTCACGGGAATATCCGCAAAAAAATGCGGCGCTTTGGAAAGGTCTTTCAATATCACAGTCACCTGGTGATTATGACTGACAAATTCACGCGCCAATTCAGAAAGTGTCGCCAAATGACCTAGTTCGCCGCCTAATTCCCAGCAAAATACCAACTTGCTCATGTTTTATAGTGGTTCCCCCAGTTTCAATTATGCGCCCATTTTACGTACAATGTGCGACCCAAAATTCTAACTACATTATTCAGCTAAGGTTAAACATGCAACGGAACAAATTGCCCCTGTATTTTCTTGCGGGCGCTGCGATGGCGCCCTTGGCGAATGCTACGCCTGTGGCTAACGACGACTCTGCTACGACTAACATGAATGAAAGCGTAGTCATTCATGTTTTAGCAAACGATACAACTGATCTCGACGCCCCCCTTAGATTAGTCTCCTTTGATAATCGTTCAGCACATGGCACGATTACTAGAGATGAGGGGTCTACGCTCAGATACACTCCAGATCCTGGTTTTGTGGGTACAGACACGTTTCACTACACTATGGATGATGGAGACTACGGCGGTTCTGGCGATGATTGCGATCCACCTACAGTTGTAGAAGACGAGGATGAGACCATGCTCTCAAGATGTGTCGATGAGCCCGCGACACATCCACTAGAAAGAATCGAAAGCACAGCTTTAGTTACTATAAAAGTTATTGGGCCATCGAGTTTAACTGAGCATACCGAAGGTGAAAACGACCGACGCGTTTCAAGCGTGCTTGATGCAATCTGTAGCACGGCCTCTGTCGAATCAGAGGGAGAAGAAGGCAAACTCGCACAACGCTGTTCGGCGCTATATACCTTGGCGGAAGAAGATTCCAGTAAAGTAGACGCCATCATCAACCAACTGGCGCCAGAAGAAACCCTTTCCCTGTTACGCGTCGCGTCTGAGACCTCGCAAGCGCACACTAATCGTATCTTCAAGCGCATGTCTTCTTTGCGTCAGGATAACGAAAATATTCAAGTGACCGTGAACGGCCGCACCTGGGGTGAGCAGGTCATGACTGGCGGAGCCGCTGGCGACGCTCAGACTTCTCCTTTCGGCGTGTTCCTGAGCTTGCACCGCGAGTCAGTGGAGCATGACAGGACCGATCGTGAATCTGCATACGAATATGATAACGACGGCTTTACCCTGGGCTCCGATTACCGCGTCAGCCAAAACCTGTTAGTCGGCGCTGCGCTGGGATGGGGACAGAACGACCTGTCTTTCTCTGAAAGCGGCGGCGGTGTGGATGCGGACGCCTACAACCTGACGGGTTATGGTTCTTACTACATCGGCAATTTCGGTCTGGATATGCAGGTAGGCTATGGCGCTGGCGACTACAACACCAAGCGTCGCATTAACTATACCGAATCCGGTTCTGAGTTCTCCGCCACAGCTAAAGGCGAAACCGACAGCAAGCAGTTGAATCTCGCGCTGCAAGCAAGCGTTATGTTTAACAGCGGCGCGCTGTCCGTACAGCCTTTCCTGCGTTTGAACTACTCAAACACGGAAATCGACAGCTTTGACGAAACTGGCGGCGAAGGCTGGTCCGTACATGTCGGCGAGCAAAACCTCGACCAGATGACAACCAGCGCCGGCTTTGAAGCCACCTATCCCGTCAGCTACAACTGGGGCGTGCTGCAGCCTAGCTTCCAGGCTTCCGCGGTAAGCGAGTCAAGCACTAACTTTGGCCCGGTCAAGTTCCATTTTATCGGCGACTCTGACGCGACCAAGTTTGAGTTGAGCCCGGATGGCGAAGACAGCCTGTACTACATCTTCAACCTGGGCGCAGTCGCTGTTATGAAGAATGGCGTTTCAGCGTTTATCGATTACCAGCAAAACGTCAGCTATGACAATAGCAGCGCCTACCAGATCAACACAGGTCTGCGTTACGAGCTGTAAGTCTTATCATCTTGAACGCAAAAGGCGGCCTGTTTAGGCCGCCTTTTTTGTATGCAGGATGCTGTTGAAGATGGCCTATTTGAATTCGAAAGCTTTTTGTTCGCCTTGCTTACGGATGGCGGAGATTAGCGCTTCATCGACTGTATTCGCGTCCGACTTGGCCGCCTTACGATTCTCCTCCGCGACATAAACTTCTCTCTCGTCGCTCAAGGCTTTAATTTTGTCCTGCAACGCCTTGCGCTCTGTTTTCTTCGTTTCTATATACTCTACTTTTTCCTTTTTGCTCATCCCAACCATCGGCTCCGGCAATGCTTCCGCCTCTACTTCCTCCAGCGCCACGTCCCCGGCTTCGTAGGCGTCCACTAAATCCCAACTTGAGTTATCGTAAGCAACGGAAGCTTTGGACTTGGCTCTTTGCGCCAGCAAACCAAGTGAGACATTCTGACTGTTCGCATCCTGCTCGTATTGACGCTTGGACGCCGCCGCGCCTCCCGCGCCATAGGGCACATAGGTCTCGTTGAGCCTGGCGTTCAAGGCGGCGATTTCTTTATCTTGAGGCGCTTCAATTTGCGCGACCTGCTGGTCCTGATCGATGCTCATGTAATTGCCGCCAGCCAGTTGCGCGCCCTGGCGCCAGCCACTTTCTCCACCTTCGTTATAGGCTCCGGCGAAAATAGTGTTGACGGTTATATCTTTCTGTTTGGCCAGAGCAATCGCCTCCCGGAAGGATACCGGGCCTTGCGTGAAAGGCTCGTTACCGGCGATAAAGATGGCGCGGATATCATTGGACGATTGGCTCCATTGCAGCTCTTTTACCGCGGAGTTGATAGCGTAGCCACAGAACTCATCGCCGCCATTGGTCGTCAAGGAAAACAGCGCCTCGGACACCCGATCCAGCTCTCTGGTAAGTCCAGTCACTTGGCGAATGTAGCCGTTTTGGGAAGAAAGCCCATCATTGCCGTATTCATACACCGCCACTTCCAGTATTGGCGTGACGCCGTTTTTCTTGGCCTTGGAGAATTCGTCCACCATCTTCCACAGCTGATTGCGAGTCTGATTGATCAGGCCGTCCATACTGCTGCTCGTATCCAGCAAAATAGCTAACTGTATGCGCGAGGCGATGACAGATGGCTGAGTCGCTGCTTGCGTCACGGGCTCGACATTTTCCGCCTGTGTTCCAGCGCTCCATACCAGCCCGGAAAACCCGCAACACGCCAACATCGCTGTCGCCAGCAACGCTTTGCGGAATGGAGTATGGCCGGGCTCGCCAGCGGAATGTGTTGATGATGTCTGTGTAGGACGAGTTGCGATGTTCATGTTCTGGCTCCTTCAATGCAATGTTTTTGCGTTGGAGTCAGAATACGGTTGCAGACACAAAGACATCAGACATGAGTTTGTAAAAAAAGCGCGGGAAGTGTTTACATAAAATTTACATCTCTCCGCAGCGCCGCAACCTCTGCGGCGGCGCACGGAGAAATATAACGACGAGAATGGCGATTACAGACGCACTAACAGCTTGCCTTCATTGGCGCCGGTAAACAGCAGATTGATCCCTTCTATTGCGCTTTCCAGACCATTCAACTCATGAGTGCGGTATTTTATTTTTCCCGCCAGGAGATATGCGCCGACTTTTTGCGACAACTCGCCGAAGCGATGCATATGATCCGGCATCGTGAAACCCTGGATACTGAGGCGCTTCTTCACGATCTGCGTCCAGCTCGGCCCCGGCGCCGGGGTCGCAGCGTTATAGTCGGCGATCACTCCACACACCACGATACGTCCAAACGCGTTCATATTGGCCATGGCGACATGCTGAATAGGGCCGCCAGTATTTTCAAAATAAATGTCGATCCCGTTCGGCGCCGCTTCTTTCACTGCCTCCGCCAGATCCTCCGTCTTGTAATTGATGGCTGCATCAAAGCCCAGCTCGTCCACCAGCCAGCGGCGCTTTTCCTCCGAGCCAGCGACGCCAATTACCCGCAGCCCTTCAGCCTTGGCGATTTGGCCCACCAGAGAGCCCACCGAACCTGCTGCGCCCGAAACCAGCAATGTTTCACCGGCCTTGGGCTTCGCCACTTCCATCAACCCGTGGTAGGCGGTCACGCCAGGCAAGGCCAGCACAGAGAGTATCGCTTCCGCCGGCAGTTCCTGCGGCATGATGGAGACGCCTTCGCCGCCGCTGACCAGATATTCCCGCCATCCGAACATACCCGCCACTTTGGCGCCAACGGGAAACTTGTCATTCCTGGATTCCACGACTTCTCCGACGCCACTGGAGCGCATGACTTCACCCAGGCCGACCGGAGGAATATAGCTGTCGGTCGCCGCGCTCATCCATCCACGCATCGCCGGGTCCAGCGACATATGGGTCTGTTTGATCAGGAATTGCCCTGGCTCCAGCGCAGGAGCATCCAGTTCCACCAGCTCGAAACAAGCCGGCGTGATGTCTGTTTCAGGTCTTTTCACTAATTTGACTGCTTTGTAGCTCATGGCGCGCTCCTTATGTGTAGAAGGTTTATCAATCTTGAAATTCTGAAACCAGTTTATTTTTGCCCTTGAGAAAGATAAACATGCTAAATTTCAAATAACTTTTGTCATTTCAGCAAAAATATAGAACACATGGATAAACTCAGAGCGTTGCGTTTTTTTGATCACGTGGGAAAAACCGGTAGTTTCAGCGATACCGCACGACACTTTGACATCCCCGTATCCAGCGTCACCCGCCAGATTCAGGCATTGGAAGAAGAACTGGGCGCACGCCTGCTACACCGCACTACCCGGGTCGTGAGGCTGACGGAAATCGGCGAGATCTATCTCCAGCACTGTAGCCAGATATTGCGCGGCCTCGATAATGCGGATGAACTCATCGTCAACTACCGCAGCAAGCCCTCGGGCGTATTGCGCATCAGCTGCAGCCCCTCTTACGGTGAAAGTCGGATCGTGCCGATTCTGCCCGAGTTTGAGGCGCTTTATCCCGAGATCATCATTGATATCGACCTGACGGATAAGGTGGTCGATATCATGCGGGATACGGTGGACATCGCCGTGCGCGCCGGACAGATTCCAGATGAACGGGTGGTGGCCAAGTATATTGACGACAATAACTTCTCACTGGCCGCCTCCGACGCCTATTTGCAACGTTACGGAATGCCGCTACGGATAGAAGATTTAAGCCAGCACCGGGGGATCTTCTTCCGCACTTCCGATCAAGTGCTTTACTGGCAGGCCAACATCAACGGTCGCTGGCGACAGGTGGATATCCGGCCCGCCCTGATCACCAGTTCCCCTCGTCTGCTGCGACAGTGGGCCAGTGAAGGCAAAGGATTGGCGATGATGCCGAATTGGGTGTTGAGGTCAGGCGCTCTTCCAGCCGGGTTTCACATCCTGGAGCTGGATTACCCTCTGCATGTCAGTCGCGCCACCCAACTCGGCATCTACCTGCTCTATCAACGCCCCAAATACGCCGTTCCCAAAGTCAAAGCCGCGGTAGACTTCCTGGTTTCCAGACTTGCGCAGGGCTAGCGGAATTCGCGAAATCCGTTCTTGCCTGCAATACTGGATAAAAGACAACCACAACCGTCGTACTTCCTGTTCAGAGGAACCCGGTTTTCATGCAGCTCAGAGACAATAATCTCAGCAAGCTCCGCCGCTTCAGTTTCGACGCCCTGGTGATCGGCGGCGGCGTTAATGGCGCCGTCTCCGCCGCCGCCATGTCCGCGCGAGGACTGAAAGTAGCCCTCATAGATCGGGGCGACTTCGCCGGCTTCACCAGCCAGGAGTCCTCCAACCTGGCCTGGGGCGGCATCAAGTACATGGAAACCTACGAGTTCGGCCTGGTGCGCAAACTCTGTATGTCGCGCAACAAGCTGATGCGCAGCTATCCCTCTACCGTGCAGGAAATCCGCTTCTTCACCACGATCAAAAAAGGATTTCGCTATCCGCCCTGGTTTCTCTACCTGGGCGGTGTGTTGTATTGGTTTATGGGCAATGGCTTCACGCGCTTCCCCCATTACCTGACGCCAGAGCGGATCGGTCGTGAAGAGCCTATCGTGAATACGGAGGGAAGCACAGGCGGCTTCGAATATTCCGACGCCTTTCTGCATGACAACGACGCCCGTTTCGTCTTTAACTTCATCCGCCGCGCCATGGATTACGGCTGCATCGCAGCCAATTACGTGGAATCCGTCAGCGCACGCTGGGCGGACCGCATCTGGACCATCGATGCCCGGGATAATATCTCCGGGGAAGAGTTCCAGATCCGTGCGGGGTTGTTGGTCAACGCCTGCGGCCCCTTCGTGGATGAGCACAACCGGCTGACCGGACAAACAACCAAGTGCCGGCACGCCTTCTCCAAAGGCATCCATCTGATTGTCGATCGCATAACGAATAACAAGCGGGTGCTGACTTTTTTCGCTGACGACGGCCGCCTGTTTTTTGTCATTCCCATGGGGCCGAAAACCTGCATCGGCACAACGGATACGCGCATGGAATCCCCCTATGCGACCGTGACGCCGGAAGACCGCAAGTTCGTGCTGGACAACATCAATGCGCGTTTGCGCCTGCCGCAACCGCTGACGGAAAGCGACGTGGTGGCCGAACGATGCGGCGTTCGGCCGTTGGCGGTGCAAGGCGACAATAGCGCCAAGACGGACTGGCTGCAGTTGTCGCGCAAACACGTGATTGAGGTCGATGCCGAGACCCGCCACATCAGTATCTTCGGCGGTAAGCTCACGGACTGCCTGAATGTGGGCGATGAGATCTGTCAGGCCGCCGCCGCGCTTGGGATGTATCCGCCCTACCCCGATAAAATCTGGTACGGGGAGCCTCCCAACCGGGTGAAAGAGGAGTTCATGCACCAGGCCCGACTCATGGGCCTCGACAGCCTGACGCCGCCGTCGTCTTCGGAAAAATTGTCGACTAGACTGTGGCGACGTTACGCTGCGCACGCCTTCGACCTGCTGGAGACTATTCGCGCAGATCCCAGACAGGCGGAATTGCTGATCGAGAATGCAGAGTACCTGCGTTGCGAGATAGAACAGGCGGCGCGACGTGAAATGGTGACCAAACTGGATGACTTTCTACGCCGAAGATCGAAAATATCTTTGGTGGTGCGGCGTGATAAAATTAAAAACGCCCAAGGTTTGCTGGAGGCCTGCCGGATTCTGTTCGGTGACGAAGCGGATGAAAAGTGGGCGGAATATTTTAAAGAAACAAGCGCTTAGCGCTCATTATCACAGCAATTCACGTACATTTTGTAATGGACCGGCTGTAACATTAATGAGACACTTGCGCGTCCAACAAGCATGAGCATAAATATAATTCATGAGTACATTTGATGATATTCGTCCCTATAGGGATGATGAAGTTCCTCAGGTGATCTCGCGGCTGCGCCATGACGAGCAACTCGTCAGGGCCATAGAACATTATAAGTTTCCCAGGTTATCCAAATACTGCCGCAGTCTCACCTCGTTCCTGGTAAGACGCAATCTGCAGCACAATCTGCGCAGAATCAACACCATACACGATGTTCAGGACATGGTGGCGGGTTTCATGACCAACACCGTCAGGAAAACCACCTCCGGCTTCACCTATGAAGGGCTGGACAAGCTTCCCAAGGACCGCGCCTTTCTGTTCATCAGCAATCATCGCGACATCGCCATGGACCCAGCGTTGGTCAACTTCGCGCTGTATCAATCCGGTCGCGAACTCGTGGAAATCGCCATCGGCGACAACCTGTTGTCGAACCCGCTGGTGTCCGACATCATGCGTCTCAACCGGAGCTTTACGGTCAAGCGCTCGGTAGAGGGTCACAAGGCCAAACTGCAGGCGTTAACCCAGCTTTCCGCCTATATTGACGACACCTTGGCGCAAAATCGCTCCATCTGGATCGCACAGCGGGAAGGCAGAGCGAAGAATGGCCTGGACAAAACCGATCCGGCCATCATCAAGATGCTGAATATTTATGGCCGCAAGCAAGGCATGGCCTTCGGCGACACCATCAAACGCATGAATATCGTGCCGGTGTCCATTTCCTATGAATACGATCCCTGCGATCTGCTCAAAGCGAAAGAACTGCAGGCGCGGGAGCAGTCCGAATATGTGAAGGGCGAAGGCGAGGACATCGCCAGCATCATCCGCGGCATCTCCTGCCCCAAAGGTCGTGTGCACATTGCCTTCGGCGAGCCGTTGCAACAGGATTTTGAGGATGCGGAAGAAGTGGCCGCCGCGATCGATCGGCAGATTACCCGCAACTACAAGCTGTTCCCCTCCAATATTCTGGCGTTTGAGCAGCTGAAAACGCTGAGCGAGTCTTTCGCTCATTTACAGGAGGAGTCGCTGCATCGTCTGCAGGAGCTGGCGGGACAGGCCAGACAGGCCTGGGACAACCTGGATCGGGATGAAATGGGGCAAAAAGCCTCGGAGTTCTCCGATCGGGTCGGCGGCTACCCTAACCTGCTGCAACGCTACATTCTGGAAATGTACGCCAATCCTTTGATCAACAAGTTCGCCGGCGCTCCGGGAGATTCCGCGCCGCAAACCTGATCTCCCCCCACGGCGGCCTCGCGCCGCCGTTCTGTATCTTTTTAAATTCAATAAATTAACTTACAACGCCTGATCCAATTTGCAACGTAAAGGGAGTTGCCCTGACGCCGTTGTATTTGGTTACAATGAGCGGCCGCATTGACGCGTCGGCGCAGCCCAGGATAATCGACGCCGTCATCGCTCGTTGGAATGTACGGAACATAGACAGTCCGTCCAGGCCCCAGGATTTATGAGGAAAGCTATGCACATTGAAGTGTTGGGGAGCGGTGAAGCTTACGACCGCGCCCGGGTAAACTCATCCCTGCTCGTCACGGAAGAGCGTTTTCAGATGCTGATCGGCTGTGGCCCCGGCGTACCTCAGGCCTTGTGGCGGCGAGAGACCGCCATCGAGGATATCGACGCCATTCTGCTGAGCCATTGCGGCCCGGACCACGCAGCCGGCCTTATTACCCTGGTAAATTGGATGCACGCCAAGGGACGCACCAAGCCCTTGGTGCTGATTACGCCTCACGGTCATCGCCCCCTGTTGCAAAATCTGCTGAATTACGCCATCTGGCCTGAGCAACGGCTCTGCTTTCTACTGCGCTGGAAGCAGTCCGATAAAGGACTCGCCGTTGGTCCCTGGAATCTGTCCACCGCCATGACTCAGCATGCCGCGCCCAATCGCGCCCTGTTGCTGTCCGGGCCTAACGGAGCTCTGTTCTTCAACGGAGAAGGCGTGCTGTTGGAAGCGCCCTTACGTCTGGCTGGCGAGGCGGATTTGATATTTCTCGAATGCCGTTCGATTAAAAAAGACCGACATGATTTTCACGGCAGTTGGGAGGCCTATCATGGTCTCACTTTCAAAGCCGGTAGCCTGATATGCCTATATCAGGTTCTGGAACAGGAAAAGGACCGTTTGGGCGACCTGATATATCAACGCGAAGATGTCTATCTACCGGAACAAGGACAGTGTTTCCGTCTGGTGCGGGGGGACTGGGAGCTGCTATAAACGACTGCGCCAGCGAACAGAAAATGCCTGCTCGCCGGCGCGGTTGTATAGGGGGCGCCAGTATCGTCAGCGCCCCGTGATCAATTGTTTATCTTTAATAGATAAAGATTGTCTCTGCATTGAAGCAACCGTCTGCAATATCTTCCTCTCCAAAGATATCCAACGTGTCTCCCGCCGCCAGATCACTGAACGCGGCGGACATCTTAGTGGTCTCATCGCCAGAGGTGACGACCAGATAGATATTGGCGCCGGCGGCGTCAACACATTGATCGCCAGCGTCGCCGCTGACTGTCAGGCGGAGATTGTCGCCGTCCACGGACAGCAGCTCACCACTGACGCCCGCCTCTTCGTCATTCTCACTCAGCACCAGGAAAGGCGAGCGCAGGTAATTATCCTCTCCGCTCGGCAGCACCAGCACCGCATCAATCAGAGCGTTCAGGCCCACTTGGATATCCGCCTGCGTCAACTCGGTTCCCGCATCGTTAAATACGCGGGTTTTCGGGAACAACTGCACGGCGATGGGGCTATCTGTGGCGATGCCCTGCCCTTCATCCAGAGCGACGTCAAAGCGACTGGTATCCACATCTACAGTGGACGCCGCTTCACCGGAGTAGCGTCTGAATGCGGTCAACAGACCTTCTTCGATGGTCAACGCATTGATAGCGAAGATATGAGCATCCACGACGCCTTGGCTGTTAACCAGAACCGCTCCCTCAGGCACGGCGGTGATTGTTGAGCACAACTGCGCGGCAGGCTGCTCTTCCACGCTGCGATCCAGATACCAGACAATGCAGTAGCCTTCTTCCGGCAAATTCGCATCGTCAATGTCGGGCGACGTGGCGACGGTCCGAACCAGACGGCCAATGACCGTCACTTCATCGCCTTCAACCAATGACGACGCCTCAGCGGGAAGCCCATTGCTGGCGAAGATGCCGGTATCCTCATCCATCCGCACGCGCATGCAGTCCTCGGAACTGGTCGCCGGGGTAGCGCTGGTATCTGTGATGAACTGAGTGCGGCACAAACTAAAGGCGTTGTCGCCCACGCTTTCAATGTCGCCGTGAACCCGTACGAATTTGTTATTGGGGATCTCGGAGCGAATGTTGGCGAACACGACTGGGCGAATGATAACTTTGCCCTGCCCCGTGGTTGTGAACTTGAGGGCTTTGTTCATATCAAAATCGATTTCAATGAACAGTACGGAACCCGGTGTGACGGTGAATCCGCCCTGGTTAACCACTTTGATGACTTTGGAAGGCAACTTGGAAGGTACTTCAGTTTCACCACCCGCACCATCGTCTTCATACAAATTTACGTCTGACGTAGTGATGCGCAAAGAGCTGTATTTGCCGGCGGGAACGTCAGTGGTGTCCAGAAATTCGTAAAAGTCGGGAAGACTCAATAAGTCGAAAGTCTCTTCGCCGCTGAACAGGGTCACTTTGCCCTGATCGCCTACCAGCTCAACTTTCGTGAAAGTAATCATGGCTCTAGTATAATCGCCGCTGGGCGCGTCCGTGAGGATCAAGCCCACTTTGGCGTCCGCAGCGGAAGTGTCGTCACTGCCGGAGCCGCCGCCTCCGCCGCCGCATGAGGCGATTAGCAACGTGAACGCTATGGCAATCCAACGATTCATGACATCTACTCCTATGGGTTGGTTGTGTTCTTTTGGGATAATAAGCCCAAACATCAGAATCGTTTTGTGAACCAGTTCACATTTTTACAAACAGTTTGGCGATAATATCCCAAATCATGAACCAGGCATTAAGTCAGGCGCTGTACGCCGCCATTTACAAATTATTGCGACCCTTGGCTGCGCTGCTGTTGCGGCGCGGCATGTCGTACAACGAGTTCGCGGAGATCGCGAAGCGCGCCTATATAGATGCCGCTACGGAGGAGTTTCCTCTCCCTAACCGTAAGCAGAGCCTCTCCAGAGTGTCCGTATTGACCGGCATTAACCGCAAAGAAATCGCCAGACTGGAGAAACTGCCCAACCCCATTGAGACTGGCGAGGCGCAAAGCGCCAACAGAAGTTCCAGGGTCGTCAACGGCTGGATCAGAGACATTCGCTTTCAGGACGAACATGGCGCGCCGCTCTCCCTTCCTCTGGATGAGGGAGACAACAGCTTCAGCGAGCTGGTGCGTCTCTATGGCGGCGACGTGCCGGTTCGCGCGGTCCTGGACGAGCTGATCAGACTGGACTCCGTGGAGGTCAGCGATCAGGGAGAGGCAGCGGGCAAACGGGTTGCTCTAAAGGTGGACGGCTACGTGCCGCAAACTGATTTAAAAGAGAAGCTAAGGATTATGAGTACGGCGGTCGCGGATCTGCTTCGCACCATAGACCACAACCTGGAGGCGGATCGCACTGAAGCCCGCGTCCAGCGCACCGTGGCGTACAACGATATCCCCATGGAATGTCTGGAAGCGATTCGCGGACGCAGTAAAGAAGAGGTGGAAGAAATTTTGCAGCGCATAAACCGGTGGTTATCCGGGTACGACAGAGGCGTCAATGCCAAGCTCCAGGGCAGCGGAAAATTCCGCGCGGGAATAGGCGTATACTATTTCGAGCAGTCCTTAACCCGCGAGGAGCAGCCATGAGCAGATTCCTGTACGCCCTGACGGCGCTGGTATTGACCACCAGCCTGCTCTCAGCCTGCTCCGGCGGCGCATCCTCTGACGGCGGTATTGAAGGCACTGGCGCGCCAGTGGCCGCCCGCGGCGAAATCAGCGGCTTCGGCAGCGTATTCGTCAATGGCGTGGAGTATGAGACCGATTCAGCGGACATCGTTATCGACAGCATTAGCGGCTATTCCGAAAGCGCACTAAAAGTGGGCATGGTGGTGCTTATCGAGGGCGCGCTGGATGCTGACGCAACCACTGGCGACGCTCGTCGCGTCAGTTTTGAGCAAACCTTATTCGGCCCGATAACCGAGGTGAATTACATTGATGACTATAACGCCGAGATCACCGTACTGGGACAAACCGCGCTGATTCCTGATAGCGCAGTATTTGAAAATCTCAATTTCAGCGATCTTGCTATCGGCCAAGTGGTGGCGATCAGCGGGTTAACCGACGCAACAGGCGTTGTGGCCACTCGCATCGAGAAAGTTGCGGACGCCTACAGCGATGGCGAACAGGTAGCGGTGAACGCCGTTATCCAAAGCGTGGACACGCCTGACCGCACTTTCGTCATCGGCGATTTGAGCGTGGATTACAGCATGGCGGATCTGCAGGGCTTCACCAGCGGACAACCTGAAGTTGGCCAATACGTGAGAGTCAACGGGCGCTTCTTTGAAGATACCGGCGTCATCGCCGCGAAAGTCAAACTGAAAGCCCTCGGCGATATGTCCGCAAGCGGCGTCAGACTGGAGTATGAGGGCATCATCACTGACTTTGCGTCGCAACAAAGCTTCTCTCTGAGCGGTCAGCCCGTCAACGCCGCCAGCGCCAAATTCAAAAAAGGTCAGAAACAGGATTTGGCTGACGGCGTACGTATTGAAGCAGAAGGGCCGATTGACGCAGACGGCGTATTGCAGGCGCAAACGATTACCTTCAAGAAGACCAATGACATTCATGTCGAAGCTGCCGTGGATTCAGTCAGCGAAACAGACAAACAGGTCGTCATCTTTGGCGTCGCATTCAGCGTCAATGAACTGACCGCCTTCGATGACCGCAGCGAAGCCCACCAGCCTTACTTCGGGCTGGACGACATTCGCAGCGGCGACAGACTGTCCATCCGGGCGGCGAGTGGAACCACGCCCTTGACCGCCACCCGCATTGAACGCCTGCGCGCGGATGATGCGGTAACAGTGGAAGGCCCTGTAACGGCCATCTCCGGCGAAGTGCTGACCATTCTTGGCATCTCCGTGGACATAAGTGACGCCTCCGGTTCGCAGAACGGACTCAAGGTGGGCGCGTTTGTGGAAATAGTAGGCGACTTGACCGGCGTGCAGTCCGTCAAGGCGCAGAGAATTAAGGTGAAGAACAACAACTAAGGAGCCCGCGCAAGCACTGGCCAAACCAACTGCTTTGCGCAGGGCTTCACAAAGAGTCCTACATCAGGGATTGGCGTCTATTACGATTAGAAGGCGGTAAACAGTGTCGATTACCAGATTAGCAATTGATTTTTACGTCACCTCCAGCCTGTCAAGCGACGAGCTGGAGGCCGCCGCCCAACTGGGCGTGCGCTCAATCGTCAATAACGAACCCGACCAGGAGGCGGAATCAGAATCTCTACGCCGCGGGGCTGACGCCCTCGGACTGTCTTACCACAGCGTTCCTTCGCATAAAAATGTGGACGAGCAAACTCAAATCAGCTCTTTTATCGATATCATGGAACATTGCGAGAAGCCGGTGCTGGCTTTTTGCAAAAGCGTCAGCAACGGTATCTCTCTCTGGGTGATGTCAGAGACCCGGCACAAATAACGCCATTGTTGCGCCGCGAAGGATTAGTCAACGGGCGCATTGTGTTCTTTTAAATAACGTCTCAACGTATCCACATTAGCGAGCAACTTTGGCAGCACCTCGTTTTTCATCCGCTCCGTACGCTTTTTCATTTCCTCTGCGCCGTAATGAGGCGCATAGGCGCTGCTCTCAATTTTGCCGCGAATGTCTTCCAACTCCCGGTAATAGCGCTGGATTTCGAGGATAAACTGACTGGGCGTCTCCAACGCCGAGGGAGAGTAACGCATGCTTTCCCAAACGAATAAATCGAGCTGCAGCGGAAACATTTTGATCGCGCTGCGGCTGGGAGGAGACTTCACAAATTCAGCATACTTCTCCGCTTGCATGATATTGCTCTGCAGCTCGCTGGCCAGCGAGTTGCGCAAGTAGTAATTGTTTTGTTGGGAAGTCAGGTCGTCAAAAATAATCGCCTGATTTAGCCCTTCCTGCGCCGCCAGATAGACGCCGAGCACCGTCGCCAGGATCATGAATATCTGGCTGATCCAGAAACTGGATTCCTTGATCCCGTTTCCCTCTTTCTTGGCGTGTGTTTCCTGTGTGCGACGACCGTCGTGGGTCGCGGCGGGCGAGGACTGCTGCATATCCATAGACCTTTGATGAGTGAATTCAGGGGAAGGATTCTAGCCGCGTAAAGAACAGGGCTTCAAGATGAACGACTTGCCATGATTAGCGCGCATCTGAATTTTTGCATTCCCAGGGCAAATCCTGAATGATGCGACGCTTCAGTCATTTCGCCAACCAAGAAGTCAAACCAGATGCCTAAGTATGCCGACTGCCCTGGCTGTGGAGAAAACAGTCTGGAAATATGGGATAAACATTCCGGCGTGATCGGCGCGCCACTGTACTGCAATAACTGCCATAAGGGCTTCGCTAGATATCGCTTTTTCCACTCCGCCGGACTCATGCTGTTCGAAGCCTGCATCACCACCGCAGTCATAGTCGGCCTGTTTCAGCAATGGCTATCGGTGTCGATATTAGTCGCCATCTCCATCCTGGGCTTATACGCTGTCTTCAACCTGGATAAGAGCGTGTTTCCTCTGCGCGAGGAAAGCCTGATGCAGAAAGCCCCTCTAAAACAAAAGCTGCTGAACTTCGCCGCGTTTATCACCGCGCTATTGATCTATGCCCTGTTGTTGCTGACGCTGCCTTTGGGGCCGGTTTTAAGCGCCTTCTTTCCATTCTGAATAATTTCTAACCTGAAGGTTCTCAATGCCACGCCTTTAACGCCTCTTCATAACTCAAGGTTTTCCCCGGCGGGCGCTCGTTAAGCTCGGGTTTTGGCGAGCCGGGCTGGTTGAGCCAGAATTCTCTGGAGGATTGGGAGTTAAGGCGGGGCGCGCAGGGACCGGGTTCTTCCCGGCCGATCGCCGCCAGTTCTTCATCCATGGCCTGCGCCAGATCATGCATGACCTCCTCTACCGGCTGGGTTCCTTTGAACGCCTGAGTCATATACTTCCACCACAGGGGAGAAAGTTTAGGATAATTGGGCACGTTGGTCCCCGTCGGGGTCCAATAGTAACGGGCGTTGGAGCGATAGAACTCCACCAATCCTCCCAGATAAGGCGCACGATCCGTCATCGCCCGGGAGTTGATATCGGATAGTCGAATCGGCGTGAGCCCCACTATTGTCTTTTTCAGGGACACCGTCCTGGATACCGTGAACTGCGCATACAGCCAGGCGGCTTTGCGGCGCTTCTCCGGCGTATTTTTCAGAAAGGTCCAGGAGCCGGCGTCCTGATAACCGGACTTCATCCCCTCTCGCCAGTATGCTCCCAACGGCGACGGCGCAATGCGCCATTTTGGCGTGCCGTCGGCGTTGACAACTGGCAGCCCCGGCTGGGTGATTTGCGCCAGATAGGCGGTATACCAGAACGCTTGCTGGGCAATCAGGCCGGAGCCGACCCACTCGCCCATCACTTTATCCGTCACATTGAGGGCCTCTGGCGGGGCCAGTCGAAACCAGTCGAGAAATTTGCGGATGCCGTAAATAGCCGCCGGGCTATCCAGAGCGCCGCCGCGCTGAACACTGGCGCCAACCGGCCGACAGCCCTCCACTCGAATGCCCCAATCGTCCACCGGCAGGCCATTGGGCAGTCCTTTGTCGCCCATCCCCGCCATCGCCAGCCAGGCGTCGGAGATACGCCACCCCAGGGAGGGATCGGTTTTGCCGTAATCCATGTGGCCCCAAACCCGATGGCCGTCCAGTTCCCGCACATGCACGGTGAAAAATTCCGCAATGTCCTCGTAGGCGGACCAGTTCATCGGCACGCCCAGCTCATAACCATAGAGTTTGCGAAAGCGGTCCTGCAAGTCCTTACGACTGAACCAGTCATGACGATACCAGTACACGCTGGGGAATTGCTGGTCAGGCAGCTGATAGACTTTTCCATCAGGCCCAGTGGTGAAAGACAGGCCAAAGAAGTCCTCTATATCCAAGGTCGGTAAGGTGACGTCTTTGCCTTCCCCCTGCATATAATCCGACAACGCCACCACGGCGCCGCTGCGAAAATGTCCGCCAATCAGGTCTGAATCGCTGATAAATCCATCGTAAATGTTGTGTTGCGTCTCAATCTGCGCCAGCAGCTTACGCACCACATCATCTTCGCCCGTGATTTCATGCACGACGCGGATGCCGGTAATGTCTTCGAAGGCTTTGGCGAGCGTATCGGCTTCATACCAATGGGTATCGATAGGCTCCGACACCACATAAATCGTCATGCCACGAAACGGCTCAGAGGCTTTATGAAACCACTGCATTTCCTGAAGTTGCTGTTCCCGACTGAGAGTTGAGGGGGTGAACTCCGTCTCCACCCACTCCTGCGCTGTTTTGGCCGGAACGCCTTCGGACGCAAACACCATGCAAACCAGCGCAAAGAGAGATAACAGCGCTTTAAACGGGGTCGATAAGCTTTGTCTTTGGCGTCGTTTGGATAACATCGCAGAAGCGCTCTTTCGTCCACTATCACTATTATTATCACTGGCACTGGCGGCGGCGTTGGTCAGTCTACTGACTTAGTGTAGTCAGAAAAGGAGGGGTCGGTGATGTCCGCCAACGCAGCAAATCCCAAAATCCGCCGATTTAATGCCTATATCCGCTCTACTGCGTCCTGCTCCCGCTCTCTAGGATAGATATCCACCTGAATCGCCCATTAACGCCAGCCGAGAGAGCCCTATACCGCGATGTACCGATGTGGATTCAAAACACGAAGACTTTACGTGTACAACCTTCGCTGCGTGACCTCCACGGGCGATGGCGATGACCTTTATCGCGACATAGTGAGGATTCTCACACCGAACGCAACGCGCTTTGCTCCTGATGACTGGCGCCCCATAGTCAATCGGCAGGACGCCATCGCATGGCTGGACCACCGGTTAGCGGAGTCGCCGGTGTTTGTCGTGAAGGAAATCATGTCTACCGACGTCGTCGGGTTCGTATTTCTCTATCCGATCTCTCTCCCTTCGGGGCTCACCGAATTGCGCCTGGGCTACATTTTAGGCGAGGCATATTGGTCGCGAGGACTTGGCACGGAACTCATGGAAGGAATTATTGGTTGGGCGAGGCAAAACACAGGCATCGCAAAAATAAGCTGCGGCGTCGCCAGAGACAACGCCGCGTCAATAAAGATGCTGGAGAGAAATAAATTCTATCTTGCTTCCCACCATTCCAACACGCTTTTCTATGAGCGCCTGATTGAACAGCCGGAATTACATGCGGAGTAAAAAGGCGCTCACACCACACTCGCCCGATGGCGATCGCTCACCTGCCCCACGCCGGCCTTCATCAATCTTTGTAGCAGCGCTGGCCGACCATGCTCCATGGACCAGCGCATCTCCTCGTCGGTGATGACGGTGGCGATCAGGATTTCCATATTGCCATTGGAGAGCTTGCCTGACGACGGCAGCGGAGGCTGGGCTTTTGCGATCAAAACATTGATGAACTCGGATTCGCCAGCCTGAATCTCCTCCACCGTCAGGCCGTCATGCTTGCTGACCCGCTCCAGTATGCCCGCATCGTTGAGAATCTCCGCATTAGCGGTCCACTGCAGAAACCAAAGCGGCCATTCCGCCTTTTCCCGGGCGATCATCAGCATCTCATATCCGTAGCCGGGGACGCCATCCGTCTGCGCCGCTACGTCTTTTCGGGTCAGCGTCGCCGCACTATTGATCACGCGACCTTGTTCATCCTTCTCCACTTCCACATTATTCGCCGCAACGCCTGAGGGCATATCGGGATTGGTGAAGCCAAAGGTGGTGTACACCCACATGCCTTCCCCCAGCTTGTTGGCGGGGATCATATACAGCCCGCCGCCAGGCCAAACGCCAAACATATGGCCAATCTTTAGAATTTCCGACGGCAGAGCGCCAAAATGGGTCTCATAGTATTCCGACCGCTCATCGTAGACTTTTTGCCAGAACTGCTCTTGCGGGGTTTCATTCTGCGTGATCGGCGCAGAGCCCTGGCCACTCTCAGACGCCCTGTTGGAGAATAATCCGGCCAGTTTGTTAAATAAGCTTTTCACGCTCACTCCTTTTGACGACTTCCTGTGAGTTGAGGCTCTTAACGCTCCACTGTCGCGAGCTTGACGCCTAATGCGACGAAAGCGCCGGCGAAGGTTTTCTGGGTCCATTGCATCAGTTTGGGAGAGCCTGCGATGTAGTCGCGCACAGCGTTGGCGAACAGGCCGTAAAGCGTGAAGACCACCAGCGTCATCCCCATGAAAATAGCGCTTAACAGCAACATATGAGAGATTGGCGAGGCGGCGTCATGGGGAACGAACTGGGGTAGAAACGCCAGAAAAAAGATGGACAGTTTGGGGTTAAGGATATTGATCAGGCAGGCTTTGATCGCAAAGCTTGTAGCTTTTTTCTCATCCGGCGAAGCGTCAAAAGCAATAACGCCGGACTCCCTCCACATCATCCAGGCGAGATACATTAAATAAGCCACGCCGACATATTTGACGACCTGAAAGGCCAGACTGCTGGCGTGTAGAATCGCCGCCAATCCCAAAGCGCAGGCCAGCAAATGCGGAATAATGCCCGCGGTGCATCCCACTGCGGCGAACAGGGCTGCGCGCCGACCGCCCATCAGACCGGCGGATACGGTGTACAACACACCGGTTCCGGGGAGTAACACAACAATCAGGGAAGTCATCAGATATTCGAGGCTAACCATAGTTTATCCCTTGCTTATGGCGTGGCGATAAGTCTTTCCGTTAGTGGGCAGGATCAAGTTCTAACACTCGTAGAAAATCTGATCAAGCCCATCCCGCTAGAATGCAAGCAAGTCTGTGGAATAATTGAACATTTTGGGCGACGTCGTCGCCCACACAACGATTTCAATCCAACACTACGCCCTTGTCCGCCAATGACTTTTTCAAGCCTTCGATGTTGGCGCGCAATTTTGGCATGACGTCTTTCTCCATGCGCTCCGTCACTTTCAGCAGCTCCTGTCCACCGAACTCAGACCCGTAAACCCTACGCTCGATCTTCTGACGAATATCATTGGCCTCGCGATAGAAGCGTTGAATCTCCGAGATAAACTCAGACGGCGTCTCCAGGGTGGCGGGGGAATAGCGCATGCTTTCCCACACAAACAGATCCAATTGCAGCGGATACTGTTTGATCGTGTTGTCGCTGGACCGTTGCACAAATTCCGCATACTCCCTGGCCTGGGCGATATTGCTCTGCAACTCGCTGGCCAGAGAACTGCGTAAATAATAGTTGTTCTGACGGGATGTCAGGTCATCAAATGCAATCGCTTGATTGAGACCTTCCTGGGCGGCGAGAAATACCCCCAGCACTGTCGCCGCCAACATGAATATCTGACTCAACCAAAAGCTGGATTCCTTGACGCCGCCAGAGGCTGGACGCCGTTCCTGCTGTTGTCCCTGCTCGCTTGAAGAAACCGAACGCCACATATGCTGTCTCACCGACGATAGTTGGAAATCCGGCGATTTTATCCGCGCCTCTCAGGGCGCTCAATACAGCCCAATGCAAATATTTTTTCCGCGATCAGCCGTCTGCTAAAACAGGATCAACGCCGAGTTTTTCCGCGTTAGGCGGCTAAGCGCTCCACCAGCCAATAACCGCCCATCGCCGCCACAAACAACGAGCCGACCCGCGCCATACGCAACAGATTCCAATCTTTCATTGCGTAATAGATCAGGGCGTACGCCGCCGTTACGATAGCAATCTGCCCCGCCTCCACGCCCAGATTGAACGACATCAGCGCCCCGGCCAATTGGTCGCCGAGCCCGATTTCCCGCAGGATGAACGAAAAGCCGAAGCCGTGAATCAATCCAAAAGAGAACGTCACCAGTAAACGCCGCTTCCAACGGGTAGCCAGGGTTTTCGCGGTTGGTTCACCACGCAGCTCCCACAGATTCTCCAGGGCCACGTAGACAATGCTTAATGCAATGCCCGCCTCCACCCACATCATCGGCGGACTGACCCAGTTCAACACGGAGGCCGCCAACGTGATCGAATGGGCGACGGTAAAGGAGGTAATCAACGCAGCCAGCTGTTTCCATCCCAAAGGCAGTAACAGCAGGCCCAGCAAAAACAGGATATGATCAAAGCCGAAGACGATGTGCTCCAGCCCCAGCATAAAATAGTCGGAATACTGGCTCATGCCGCTGGAACCGCCCAGGTCCCCCATAAAATCGTCCGTCAGCGCTTTGTTCCAAGCCCGCAAAGACTGCGCGACGGGAATCTCCTGAGTTCTGCGCGCACTGTCAAACACCACCGTGGCGGTGCGGTCCGCCAGGACTATCCGCACGAAATTCTTGTGCCCGGCATTGTTTTGCAACAGAAGATAGCCGACCGTTAAGACGCCGATATCACTACCGCAGTCGTAAAGCATGGCGAATTGACGCGAGGCGATTTGCTCAAGGTTCTGTGAGCGGGCGTCTATCAGAGCACAGGCGCGATCGTCGTTGCGCAACTGAAAGCCTGCGCCAACCAGGGCCGTCATCGCTTCGCTCCTGGAAGCGATGACGGAGTCGGCGGCGAGCTCCGCCTCGGGCGCGGTATACACAACTTTCACTTTGCTGGCGCCGATCTGCACGGCGGTATCGGTGACGCCAGCCTGGTGCGCCCACGCCGGGGCGGTCAGAAGAGCAAACAACGCTGCGAATGCGAATCTGAAAGCGCTCATCGCCAACCTCCCTTTATTTGTAGAACGAGCTGTCAGGCGCGCCTCGGAAACAATTCAGCACCCAGGGATAAGCATCCGTCACGTAGTAGCCGTACTGACCGTCAACCGTCATGCCGTTACAGGCGTCAAGGTCGCCGGTGTTGGTGAACTCCCAATCGTCAATATAGGTTCCATCGTAGGAGCCGCCCGGGTTACTCGTGCTCTTGGTCCCCCGGGAACCGGTCTTTAGGGTGTAGCCGGATACGGCTTTGCGCACCGTTCCTGTGTCAGGGTCCAGAAAATAGCTGCCGTAGATGGGAAATCCATCCGCCGCGAAACCAATCACCGGCGATCCATTTGGTCCGGGGTTGCTGTCAAACATGGCGTTGGGGTTGCCATGATAATGGTACAGCCCGCCCGGCTGGGTGTGGGCGTTATGGGCGTCCGCGCCGAATTTGCTATCTGTGCCCAGAGGATCTAACAGCCAGTCCGACGTGTCTGGACAGCCAATGGCGGTGTTGCCGTCCGCATCCGCCATGGGGCTGGAGGGGTTATAGCAACCTGCGGACAACAGATCCAATATTACTCCGTTCAACATCACCCCATTCACCAGACGTTGGCTGAGCGAGGTGGTGGAAGACGCGGAGGAGGGATTTCTGGGAATATTGAAACTCTGACTGACTTCCGCCACGTTGTTGGCGAAATGCGCGGTGGCGTCGTTAAAGTCGTGGTTGGGAATCGAGTTGGAGACCAGTGTGCAACTGTCCGAGTCGCTGCTGATAGTCACCGCCGCATCAAAACCAAGCCCACGCTGGATATCCGTGACAGAGGCTTCAAGCGAGTTGTCATAGTCGGCGCAGTCGCCGCTGATTTCAGTGAATATGGCATTGGTGATATCAACGCTGAAGGCGTCTCCAGAACTGCTCGAAGAATCGCTGGATGAACTATCGTCAACCACCGTTCCAGAAGAGTCCTCCGCTGCGCCATCAGACACCGCCGCAGACCCGCCACACCCGGACAACGCCAGTCCCGCGCTCAAACAAAGCGCAACCAGACCGGCCCCGCCCGCTTTACCAAACGCTCCATGCGACTCACTTAAGCTCTTTGTTTTCAAATAGTTTTTCATACAGCCACCTACCTCTGTTGTTCACGTTGCTCTTCCTGATCCGTGAAAAACATACTAAAAGGCGAATCCGCAGGAACTACGGAAGAAGTGTGTAAGAAATGAGGAAATGCTTAATACAGAGACTAAATTGTCATTGAGCCTGACTATTTCAAATACCGCCCCGGCGTCTCGCCAATATAACGCCGAAACAGCGCAATAAAGGCGCTGACGCTGTCGTATCCCAGGTCCAGGGCGGTTTGGGTGACGGGGACGCCCTGGGCCAGTAATTCGAGGGCGCGGGCCAGTCTGGCCAGTTGTCGCCATTGTCCCAGGGACAGACCGGTTTCTTCGCGAAATTTGCGGGTCAGCGTGCGTTCGCTCATGCCGATGTCACTGGCCAGCGCCAGCAAGGAATCGTTGTTTTCCGGGGCCCCGAGCAGCTTATGGCTCAGACGCAGGAGGCGCTTGTCACTGGGCATAGGCAGATGCAGCGCGGGTTGTCGCGCCGCTTGGATTTCATCCAGCAGGACATGCAACAAGCGGCGACGGGGAGCATCCAGAGGCTCGCCGCCGGGCCATTCAGCGATTCGCGCGATGATAGGCGTCATCAAAGCGTTCGCTTCATAGACGCAAGGCTTGTCAGGCAAGGGGGCGCAAATGTCTGGATGCAGGTAAAGGCTCCAGCCGGCTATGGCGCCGAAATATTGCGCGCCGTGCCATACGCCCGGGGGTATCCAGCCCAGACGACTGGAGGGCATTAGCCAGCGCCCGGCATCCGTATCCGCCACCGTCAGCCCCTGCAATACGCAGAACAATTGCCCATATTCATGAGAATGCCCTTCCCTTTCTTCCATCCCTTCCGATCTTAAGCGGCGCACCAAAATATCTTGAGGTAAAACCGGCGAACCGGCATTAGCAGGAAAGGGAGACATACATTTGGCCGGATTGAGCAATTTATTTTCTGATTGGCGTTAGCCGGTCAATTTAGGAGGAAATAACATAGAAATCAATCCGGCGCTCACACCTCAGCGCCGTTAACCCCCAAAGGAGATTGCTGATATGAAACCAGAACAAGTGCTTGCCGAAAACGAAAATATGTTCGCCCACCAAGGCGTCACTCTGCGCAAGGGTTCAATCGCCGCGTTTATGTTGAGCGCCCGTGATATGAAGGACGAGCGCCTTTCCGATGCCGAGCGGACTGCGGCGAAAAATGATTTACTGGGACTGATTCCGGGCCTGCGGCAACTAGGCGTCTTCGACACCTTTGAAATCAGAGACCCGGAAATCCGCGCGTTGGTGGAGCAAGCGGGGCGCTGACCATCTCCCTGTCGGATCAAGTCTCGATCAGACCGGAACGCCCGACGGCGCTCCGGTTATCTCGGCGGAGATCGCCTCACAACGTTTTCAAGTACTCCAGCAACTCCATGCGCTCAGACTCCTTCATGTCTTTGGCGCCATACTCATGCCCGCTGTTGGCGTTGCCCTTCAGGCTGGTATCGTATTCGAACGTCTTGATCAGCGTGCCATCGGACAGCGTCATATGCGGCATGGAGACGTATCCAACTTTAACCACGTCCAGCTCCCGCGAGCCCAGATAAAACTTCTTGGAGCGCTGCGACGCCGGCAACAGCAGCTCATACAGATTCGGCACAGAGCCGTTATGCAGATAGGGAGCCGTCGCCCATATGCCGTTCAATGGCCGCGCCTTATATGTCCCCTCACTGATCGGGAGATTATCGCCGCAGGCGACGGATGGCGATTGCTTGATTTTGAACTGCGCCATCACATCCTTGAGTTTCTCCTGGCGCGCCTTCTCGGAATGCAGCTCGGTTGAATAGTCCACGGAGGCCGCGTCAATGGAGTCAGCCGTGTGCTCCAGCAAACCGCCCACCGCGGCGTTCACCAAAGGCTCAAGCCCGGACGTCGTGGCGGGAATGGGGTCGCCGATAATGCCCATGCTCTTGCGGCCTTCATACTTACCGGCTTCGTAGCACTTCATCATGTTGGTCCATTCCAGCGGGTCAGTGCCCACCTGGTTGATGGGCGTCAGCACCGCGTTATAGACCGCCGCTTCACGACTGCGAGGAATCACTTGATGGCAGCTCAGGCAGTATTTGTCGTAGTGCATCTTACCCTGGGCGGCGACCTCCGGATTGACGGCGGGAAGGTACTCCGTCGGCCACGCCGGCGAACGCAAATCCGCCACCCAGGCCTCCAGATCACCCAGCCCCTTGATATCAAACGAGGACTTGTAACGATACACCGATTTATCGTCGGGGATATTGAGTTGGCCATACACGCCAAGCACCTCACCCGCGTTGCGAATCAGCGCGCCGAAATCAAACGGACCATTGGGCGCGAAGCCCGTCCACTGCACCACATTCGACTGCTGGGTTCCCCACAGAAACGGATAACTCACCGGGGCGTTGGCGGGATGTCCGTTGTTGGGCATATCGTTGAAATAGACCATGATCTGATTAAAGATCTGCCCAATAGCGTCCACTCGCCCATAGCCATAATCCGGCTGATGAGGCGCGGAGTGATTGATCAGATTGCGGGTGGCCAGCTCTTCCGTTTGCGCAAACAGCGCTTGGCGCAACTTGAATTTCGCCTCCATATCCGGCTCGCCCAATACATTGATGGCGAAACGGTCGAACTTGGCGTTGTCCTGATAGGTGCTGCTCAACGCATCCACCAGCGCGGCGTTGAAAGTCTGCACGTCGCCCAGGGTCGGGCCGCCGTCGATACGAATCTCCTGCCCCCGGTAGCTGACTTGCCCCGTATGACAGGCGGCGCAGCTAAAGCCCATCCATTGCTCGCCGTTTTCCCCGGTGTCCTTGACGAAGCCGACCGGGAGTCCATCCGGGTTCTAGGTGCCCACCTGTGTGGACGGCAGATAGCGCATACGCTCCATATGGTCATCTGCGCGAAACAGCGCCTGACTGTCCTTGCGCTCCAGCACCAGAAACCATTTGTAGGGAATGATGCGCGAGCCTTGTGAGGAGAAATAAAACGCCGCCTGGGTGTCGTCGGTCCAACCCTGATCCAGATCCACCACATTGCCCTTGCCGCCGGGCACAGTCTCTCCCTCCTGTATCCAGTTTCCTTGTTGTTTCAATGCGCAAGAGCCGGTCAATCCCGACAAAGTCGCCACAGCGAGCATTCCCGCGCGCCGTTTCGTCAATCTTTGTTCCTGCCGTGTTTGCCGCTCCGCCTGCGTGTTCTCCTTGTCCATGCGTGTTGTAGCCATAGCCTTGATCCTTTCCCTTGGGCGTCTTCCCTTAGAGAATCTTTGTTCGTTTATGATTCACAGCCACTTTTACTATAGACAGGGATGGCCGACGGTGCTCAGTCCGTCGGCCCGGGAGAGAAGTTTAATCGAGGTTGACGCTGACTTTCAGCTGTTTGGGACCGTTCGCAGACAGGGACACGAAATACACGGTGCCGTCATCAAGGAAAATGCCATCGGTTCCGATGTAGGACCAGCGATAGTCCACCGGTATCCGCTTCTCAAGAGAGATCGACGTCTTGGTGAGAGACAGCACCATCAGCCTGTCTGGCGCCGCTGGATACACCGCCAGCAGTTTGCCGTTAACGGTTCGAATGGCCGGCTGGGCTTCCCTCACCAGAGGCGGCAGACTGGTGTTTCTGGCGGTGATGGAGCCGTCGGGGGCGATCAAATAGGCGAATCCACCGCCGTTGCTGTAGGCGCCTGTCACCAGAAAACGATCAATCGCGCCAATGTATTGCACATCGTAGGTATAGTATTCTTGGGTTTTGACCAGCTCGGTCTCCCCTTTCACCCATTTGTCGCCCACTGGGTCATACATGCGATACATCAGACGGGCGTAGGGCTTATCGTCCACAAAGCGTTGCCACACCAGCAACGCCCTGCGATCGGAGCCCGCCGCCAGCGGCCACCAGTCCCGGGTGCGGTCGCCGACGGCGACATCACGTTCATGCAGCAATTCGCCATGGGTGTCGTAGACCGCCATCAGCACGTCGTCGCCGGAGCCAAGGTCGTCGACGCCGCCGCCATCCACCCATTCTTCAGAATAGAACACGATGAAACGCTTACCGGCCGCCGTCACATGGCCGGAGTGCCCGCCATCATAGACGACCTGCTGGTAGGCTTTGATCGGACTCATGTCGCTGTCATACAGTCCGAAAGTCTGCGCCAGAACATTCTCTACATTCCAGGCGTCCTCCATGGTGACCATGATATGGCCATCGTCATTGATGGCGGAACTGGCGGGCTCCTGCGCCAGGGGCGCGGAGATCAGCGTGACCGGATCAAGCTGGGGATCTTTTGGGTCAATGAAGGAGTAATAAACGTCATGAATCCACTCATCGCCATCCGCCTCCTTGGGGTCCAAAGGCGATCCTGAGCTGGACCAGACCAGCACATATTTACCGTCAGCCCGACGTACGAAGTCCACGCCATGCTGAAACTCTCTCATATCTCGTCTGCGGTCGGAGTCCGCTTCAGAGGTGAGACTGAGGTATACAAAATAGGACGTCGCGATCAGCCAGATAATGGCCACAGTCGCGATGACACCGGTTCTTTTTGAAGTAATTGCCATGTTTGCTTAGCTCTTTGTCGTCAGTCAAATAGTGACCGCAACAAGATCAGTCTCTAGCGGAAAACAACAGAACAGCGCCGATCTCTTGCGTTTGCACCCGCCTGAACCTAGCCTCCAACTGCTCGATCCAGGCGTCGGCGGTATCCTTCAGGTTGCTGAAAATTCC
The DNA here is from genome assembly GCF_029813005.1 of Hahella sp. CR1. Classification (NCBI taxonomy): domain Bacteria; kingdom Pseudomonadati; phylum Pseudomonadota; class Gammaproteobacteria; order Oceanospirillales; family Hahellaceae; genus Hahella; species Hahella sp. CR1. The sequence continues at coordinate 19,761 of NZ_JAPELK010000014.1, read as the reverse complement.
TTTGCGGTTGTAGAGCATCTTCAACAGTCCGCCCAACCGGGATTCCCCACCGTTATTAATGATCGTCGAACCGAAGCAGACGCCTACCTCCGCCAACACGGCTTTCACGTGATCAAATACAACGCCCTTCTGCTCCGGCGAGCCGGGCATGCAGTGCAGTAAGTAATTCAATCCCACAGAGCCGAACTGATGTGAGTCTAAAGGGAATGGCTCTAACGCATTGTGCCTCAACGACCTTGGCTGATAGCGCCAGAGGCGACCGGCGGTATAACGCAGGCAAGTTGGATTCAGATCCAATAACGTCAGCTTTTCGAGCCGAACGGCAGGAGTACAATGATCGAGAAAGTAGCCGGTGCCCACGCCCATCTCCAGATGAGACGCCGACAGGTTCCGGTTATACAGTTCGAGCAGATTCGCCGATGGACAACGCCAAGCGAAATGATTGGAAAAGCCAAGCACCATGGAATCGTAAAAGGGCAAGGTAATGCGGTTATAAACCGCCTGCCCCGGCCTGGCGTCCAACAACACTCTTTCTTGTCCGTTCATCCCTTTGTCCTCAACGCAGATTGCAAAAGTTCGCAAACTTGGTTTCAGTCCTGCCACTAGTATAGAACGCAAGCCTGAAATTGCTGTCGCCAACCCGCATCAGCAAAGGATAAACGCCACTCCATCGACGGAGACGCCATCATATAGGAAAGTGTTTGCAAGAAGGATGAAAGAGTATTAACGTTGACGGTTTTTTGTTATGGAAAACAAGAAGATATGTAACTTATGGAAGGTATATAAGCGCCATTATACGGCTCATTGGCCATCTGTCAACAGCGGGTATTTGATATGCATGCAATAAAAGATTTAGCGCCAGACTTACGGGCCCTGATAGTCGAAGGATTGAATTACCCAAACGAAACAGGCGCAGTCAGCGTTCATTCGCCGCTTATGCGCCAGGGACATGTGGGGCTGCCCCTGCCTGTCGCTATCAAAGTATTCGCGCCGCTTCTGACGCCCCGCCTTGCACAGGGCGATATCCGTACCCTCTCCTCATCGACCCTGCCCGAGACCCTAACGACGCTCATGTCGCAGAATCGGGTTGCGATACATTTTCCGGGTTCGCCTCCGCAAACCTTGAGCCTTATCCCCTGTCTCACCGGTGATCCGACAGTACAGTTATCGGCGCATGATTATCCCGAAAAACATATCGAATACGGCGCCAGAGTCAGGGTCTATCTGCAAACCGGCGCGCATACAGTCAGTGCAGTTCAACAGTTTGAATATGATCCTGACACGGAATTCAAGTTCTCTGGACACAACAGGCTGAACAATGCGGATATCATCACCTTATACGAGCTGACCTGCAGAGATGACGCCAAACCAACCCTGGACCTATTACACCCTGACGAAGCGGTGCATCGATATGATCGAGGTCTGGCGTCACTACAGCAACAAGTGAGACTCGGTCGCAACCGCACGCTCTCAACGGTGGGTCGTATCTTGGCGAACCGGAGTCTCTCACGCTGGTTCTCATTAGAGGAACTGAACCGCTGTTTCAACAAACTGTTTCTCGACACGCTGTTCACCCGTGTGGCCCTGGAGTCGAGCTTTGACCTTCCCATGCTTGCGGAGATATTGACCACATTGGCGCATACATACCGCCCCCATCTCACAATCTCTCCATCATTCAAAGAACTGGAGACACTGCCGGATCTACCGCAACTTCGGAAGGAGAGCGACTCTGAGTTGCGGAAGAACTACGACCAGTATGAAGCAGGACTATTCACCCAAGGCGAGCGCTATAACAAGCATGTCGATATGCTGTTCAGAACGCTCTCCGTGATAACCAAGCAAGCGGATACGCTTCATTTAAAACGATTCAGCCTCACTTCACCAACGCAGTGGCACAGTGAAGTAGGCGCACTCGGAAAGGAACGCACCTCAAACCACCTCCCTGTGATAGGCGGTTGCGTCATGACTCACCAATCCGCATACCTCGAAATAAACTTTCTACGCAATAAAGCAAGTGGACTCAGTCAAATTGAGACTTTACTTGAAGCAGGGAACTATCGCCTGATAATGACAGCGGATATGCGAAAAGAACACGATGCTGCAAAGCAGTTTCACAACCTGACTCAAATCAACCCATCACTAGTCACGCATATCGAAGACTGCAACGCCAAAGATGGCTTCCCCATCCCTCTGTTTGATTTAGAGATTGCAAATAATGCGGCTTTTATAGGGAGAGTAACGTCTCAACCTGTCATATCGCCAACAACTGGTCAGGTTATCCTGGGCGCCAATAAAGTCATCAGATCACGTCATCTTGACCAGATATTCGCCCATCAGGTTCCCGGCATTGTTGTGCGCTCCCCGCTAACTTGCCAATCAGAAGCAGGCGTCTGCCAAGTCTGTTGTGGAGAGTCTCCAACGCATCAAAGCTGGTCGCCGCTCAACACAAATATCGCCGGGCTGACAAACCTTGCATTCGCGCATTTATCCAAAACAATCAAGTTTGCTGTTATCTATTTATTTGGTGGAACGTATCGTACAAACCGCAACGAACCATATATTACCACTCGGGCGGAGACCGCTGGGCGAGTCCAATTTGTAGAGCTTGACACGATTATCAATAAAGCGGAAAACAAGCCTGTGGCCTGCTCATATAAAGGCGCAATGAATATCCTGGATGACGCAGGAAATCTGTGGTCCAGCGTTAGTGTGGGATATGGCGATATACTGCTAGTAAATGACGGGGAGCGCGTCGCCCCAGGAGACGCGCTTTTCAAAGCGCATCCTTACAGCCAGCCAATTATCGCTCTCGAAGATGGCGTGGCAGTATTTCATCAGTTCATTGAAGGAGCAACATTCGAAGTAGTCTGTGACGAACTTACCGAGCTGAAATCTTTCAATATTATAGGCAAGCGTCAAAAAGAGGACCGCTCCCAGTCTCCTGCGATAATTATTCACTCCGAATCCGGTGAACCACTCTCCAAGATTCCACTCTTGCCTAACGACTCTGTCTCTATAACTGACAAAGCGACCATATACAAAGGAGATATAATAGGAATAAGGGATAAACAGAGCCTAGACAGATACCTTCATCACGGTCCTGATAAATTGCAGTATTTCTTGACTGGACGTCCCCCCGAATATTTTCGCTCCCAAAAACAAATAATATCGCCTGTAAGCGGACGCCTTTCTTTCGAAAAGATTCTCCCTAACTCACCCTATGGTCAGGGTCTATGTCGCCCAAACATTACTGACATGCATGGAAAACGACACACACTAGAACCAAGCCACCTCTATTCCCCAGTTCTTGAGGGAACCCAGGTCTCTCGCGGCGACATCCTCACTGACGGCATCCCATCCATACACGACATATTAAAGTATCAAGGACTGCGTGCAGCGCAGCGATATCTGCTGGAAGCAATCATGGAGGTTTTCATCCACGATGAAATTCCCATACGCAGCCTATATATAGAGGTATTGATCAAGGCGCTACTGAGCCATGGCAAAGTGACGGACTCTAACAACCCCCGCTTTCGGAAAGGCAAGAAGTACCCCTTGGCGGAATTGTCGCAGGCGGAGGCGGTGTTCTACCGCCCGGTATTCACTGGCATTGCGCCCTATTTAGCGGCCAATGATTAAGTCTTTCGACACATTTCTTACTTAATTAGCACAGGTGACTCATGGCGAAACCAGAAATTTATGTCAGTACGGATGTGGAAGCGGACGGACCGATTCCCGGACCGCACTCCATGCTGAGCTTCGCATCAGCGGCTTATACGGCGGAAAAGGAATTGGTCGGGACCTTCTCCGCTAACCTGGAAATTCTTCCTGAAGCGTCCGCCCACCCGGATACGCAGGCCTGGTGGGAGCAAAATCAGGCCGCCTGGGATGCCTGTCGCCAGGACCTGCAGCCGCCGCAACAGGCGATGCAGCAGTATCTGCAGTGGCTCAAGCAATTGCCCGGCAAACCGGTTTTCGTCGGTTATCCCGCTTCCTACGACTTTATGTTCGTCTACTGGTACCTGATGAAATTCACCGGCGAGAGTCCGTTTTCTCACTCTGCGCTGGACATCAAAAGCTACGCGATGGCGGTGCTGAAAACGCCCTTCAGGGAGACCGCCAAACGTAAGATGCCCCAACATTGGTTTGATCCCCTGCCCCATACCCATGTGGCGCTGGACGACGCCATCGAACAGGGCGCGCTGTTCTGTAATATTCTGCAGGAGAACCTGAAGTGAAAAAGGCCGCAATGGCGGCCTTTGGAATACTTGGATATTTAACGAGAACTAATAACTGGCGAGTGCTTTCTTAATAGCTTTGATGTCATTCCCCACCACACGACGATATCCCACGTAAGTCACGGGATAACCGTTGATGCCCAGCGTGCGGATGAGTTGGTCTCTGTTATACGCTTTCTCCACGTCAATCTCAGAAAACGCCATGCCGTCATCCCGAAATTCGCCGCGCAGCTTTTTACAATGAGGACACCAGTCCGCGCCATACATCACAACTCTTGGGGAGCCGTCCGCATTGAAATGCGAGGATGTCAGCTCACGTTCTTCTGATGTGAGCGAATCCTCGCCGTAGTTCAACGCCAGCGCAGTCGCCACCTCAATGCCCATGTCGCCATACACCCGCTCATTGCCGGCAATCAATAATGGGAATGAGTTATAGGGTGAGAAACCGTCCCACAGCTGGCGATTTTCCGCACTGGCGTCCACCACCACTTCTTCATAGGCGGCGCCTCTGCGTTTTAATTCGTCTTTGACTTTGGCGCAGGGTTGCCCGCAATCGCTAAAAGTAAACAGCAACGTTCTGGGAGAACCATCAACGTAAAAGGCGCCTTCGGGCTGAGTGAATGGAATCCACTCCGGCTTGAACTGATAAATAAGACCGGCGACCACCACCAGCGCGAACAACTTTTTCATGTAAAACACCACGACAACAAAAAGGCGCGCAATAAGACCATTTTTTGCTCGCGTGTGCAAACATTACTCAAACATCAAGGCCGCCTGCTTTTTCCGCCGTGTTGGGTTAGCGTGAGAGACAGGTTCGCCTGGCGCATTCTGAGCCGTACCAGTATGCAATTCGCTGAGCAAACGAGCCGCCAGTTCAGCGCAATCCGGCGCCGCCTGCAAGCCTTCTCCGCTGGCGCTGCGCTGGAAGATCGGCATCTGTGGCGGCGCTTCATCGTTATACACCAGAAACACCCGTTCCTGACGCAATCTATCCAGCAAGTCCTTGAACCATCTGGCGTAATATCTCGATTGCGAAGATGGGATATCCCGCAATGAATAGCTTTTTCCAATCCAGCAGGCGGCGCCAATGCGGTCCGGCATGAGCATGGTGCGCCCCGCCTCACGCAGTAATACGCTGGCGTAAAACGGGCTTTCCGTATTGAGCAGATCCGCTTCAGTAAGAGCGTCTTTCGCTTTCAGTAAAAATGATCTATCGTGCAACATAAAATCAATTTTTATTGTGTTTTCAGGTAAGTTCAATCTAACTGCAATTCCAAACTAATGAAATCAGCCGAAGGGAATATGCGGAATGGCGGTGAGAAGATTCGTTAATTTTTCAATTCGAATTAATTACATAAGGAATTCGAAATTTACCACTTGTCCGGGCGGTCAGGATTAGGCATCCTAGCCTGCTTTCTTCGTTATAACCAAGCTTTGTTGTTTTTTCGTACAAAGCTCCGCAGCGCAGCCGACTCTCATGACATCTTCCAGCAGCCACTCACGTATCGCTTTTATTCTGGCGATGGCGGTCGCCCTTGGCCCTTTCGCCATTGATACCTATCTACCTGCCTTTCCCGATATCGCCAAAGCAATCGGCGCAGATATTCACGACGTTTCTCTCAGCATCAGCGTGTATATTTTGGGACTGGCCATTGGACAGTTAATCGGCGGCCCGTTATCGGACCGTCTAGGCCGCAGCCGGATCATGCTCACCGGCCTGGCCGTCTTCCTGTTCTCCTGTCTCATGCTGTCGCAAAGCGAGAGCTTAGCCTCCCTGCTTATCTGGCGCTTTACCCAGGCCTTTGGCGGCGGCTGGTGCGCGGTGAGCGTGCCCGCCATCATTCGCGACCGCACGGAAGGGCAGGAAACCGCTAAACTGTTTTCTCTGATCGGATTGATCATGATCGCGGCGCCAGCCATTGCTCCGACGCTGGGCAGCACTATTCTCGCTTTTGCTGACTGGCGTTGGATATTCCTGTTTCTGGCGCTGTATACCGGCGTGGTGATCGTCACCTTATGGTTTTCTTTATTCGCTGATGCGCCACCGCACTCTCCGCCGCCTAAACGCAACGTCCTCGCGGATTATCTGGAGATTCTGAAAAATACCGCCGCCTTGCGCTTCATCTTCATTCAGTCCCTGGGCTTCAGCGTCATGCTGACGTTTCTGACTCACGCGTCCTTTATTTATCAGGAATGGTTCGGCTTATCCGAATTCGCATTTTCCCTGCTCTTCGCCGGCAATATCGCGGTCATGGCCCTGATGAGCATGGCCAACCGCGCGCTGCTGACCTGGGTGGAGTCCGCTCAACTGTTACGACTGGCTGTATGGTTGCAGACTTTCGGGGTGATCCTGCTGATAGCCATCGTTTTCTTTTATCCATCACTGTATCTGTTCGCTCCCGCGCTCATGCTTTCTGTGGGATCGCTTGGCGCCGCCATGCCAAACGGCTCCGCCTGCTTCATCCAGTTTTTTAAAAGCAACAGCGGCACGGCGTCTGCGTTGATGGGCGCGCTGCAGTTCACTATTTCCGGCGCCATCAGCGCCTTGTCATCCGCGCTTTCCGACGGCACACTGGTTCCTATCGTCGCCGTCATGCTTATGTGCGCATTGCTGAACGCCGCATTCGCCTGGGGAGCTCCCGGCGCTGCGCGTAAAGCGATTGCAAACGCATAAGCCTGCGCAGCCCATGGGAGTCTACCTGTGACCGTTCAACCTGCTCAGGACATCGCCAGCGTCGATGATATTCAGGATATCATCGAGCGCTTTTACGCCCTGTTGTTAAATGATGAGCAAGTAGGTTTCTTCTTCACAGAGGTTGCGGCCATCGACCTTCCTGCCCACCTGCCGCGCATTGTCGCCTTCTGGAACTCCCTGTTGTTTGGAGTGCGCGCAGGTTTCCAAGGCAGAGTCTACGAAGACCATGCGGCGCTGGACGCAAAATCCCCTTTGCGTCCAGAACATTTCGCACGCTGGCTCACCCTGTGGCGACAGGAAATAGATCGCCATCACGCAGGGCCGAGAGCGGAATTGATGAAGACCCGCGCGGCCGCCATCGCCGACTCCATGTCCAAAGCATTTGAGACCGCTCGCAACTCCACTCCCGGCGACGACGCCAACTTTTACTCCGCTCTATAACGTTGATTTTTAGTCTAAACCGCCTTGATTTCTCGTCTAAACTGATAGCTAAACAGTAGACTGACTTCAGCGCCTACAAGGGCTGGCCTTTCTCTGGTTTCAACCCGCCCTACTCTTCAGCGATCGTATTGCCGGCGATGGATGGAACACCGGAAAGCCCAGCCAAAAACGCGACGCCCGATGAGAAGACTCAAAGAGCTGCACGTCAGTCTGCTCGACCGACTTATTCCTGGCGGCGCGTCTCTATCCGAGGCGCAACTAAGCCGCCAGAGGGTGCTCGTCGGCCTGCTGTTCTATGGCTTCATCAGCGCCGCCACGATGGCGCTGGTGCGCTACGCCACTGACGGCTGGACCGCCTCCACGCTGGTCGTCGCCTTCGCCACGCCATCGTTGTTATCCGGCTTGATTGCACTCTGGCTGACAGGACGACCTGGCTTGGCGGCGGACCTGCTCTTGCTGTCCACGCTCTTCATCATTCTCGCCACCGCCTGGAGCGATGGCGGCCTCACCTCTCGCGTGCTGACCTGGTTGCCCGCGCTACCCCTGATCGCGAGCTTTGTCGGCGATAAATATCGTGCGCCGGGGATTGTCCTGCTTGCAGCCATCGGCCTGCTCGCAATACTTGGAGCCCACAACACCGGGCTGATTCAGGGCAAAGGCTGGGAAGATTCGCTGGCAGGTCGGTTATCCGCCAGCGTCGCATCGATGAGCTTTGTCGCCATCATCGCATACATCTATGAGGAAGCGCGGCGTCGCGCCGAGATGGAAAAAGACCGGCTTGACCATATACGCCGGGAATGGGTCGCCGTGGTCAGCCACGAATTACGCACGCCTTTAACCGCAATTCAGGGGTCATTGGGGCTGTTGCAGAGCGGACGCTTTGATCACAACCCGGAGCAAAAAGCCCATATGCTGCAGATGGCCTGCAACAACACGATTCGACTGGTTAAGCTGGTAAATGAGGTGCTGGACATTGAGCGTATCGAGTCGGGCCGGCTCACCCTGGACATAGCGCCTTTAAACCCGGCTGAACTTATTCAGGAGGCCGTGGACACTATCTCTCCAGCCGCCTCACTCCAGAATGTGACGCTACATTTTCAACGCCAGGATACGGACTTGATAAACGCAGACCATGATCGCTTATTGCAAGTGCTGCAGAATCTTCTTTCCAACGCCCTCAAATTCTCCCCTCATGGTGGGGAGATCAAAGTCGCGCTCAAAGATACCCCAGAGCGGTTATACATCGACGTCATCGACCAAGGGCCCGGCATCACACCGGAACTCGCCAAGCGCCTGTTCACCCGCTTCGCTCAAGGCGACACCGCCGCCAACCGCAGCACCGGCGGCTCAGGACTCGGCCTCTATATCTGCAAAGCCATCATGGAGCAACATCAGGGACGCATCGGCTTCCAGAACCTGCCGAAGGGGGGGTGCCGCTTCTTTTTGGAACTGCCTCGGGCTAATTGAATTAATTTACCCATCACGCCTGTTGGAGATGATGGTGATATGGCTCAGGACATAAAGTATGAGCTACATGTCGGGGAACCAAGCCATGACCAAGTTAAACCTGGCCACAGTTGATACTGGAGGGCTGACAGTGTAATCAACTAGTCAGCCTCGCCCTCCTCTACGTCATGCTCTTTGCGATAACGCTCCCAATCCTCCCAATCAAAGGGCGTTCCGGCATTAGGTCGATGTATATGCCTGGCCCGTTCTTTGGCGTTTTCCTGCAAACTGTGCTCTTTTTCGTCCTCTTCTACAAAACCATACTTCTTCATGAATTCATCGGGTTTCATTGGCTACTCCTATTTTAACTACACCATGAGCTAAGACTCGTCTTACTTTCTTACATGCGTTCATCTCAAGACTTTTCAAGGGAATAGTAGATTACGCCGCCGTCACTCAGAATGCGCCGCCCAATAACGCCCTGACGCAGCAATCCCTCAAGCGCCCGTTGCACACTGTCCCAAGAGCATGCCTCCTCCCCCGCCAGCCACCAGCGCACCACACCTTGCAACGAGTCCGCCGCAGAGGGGTGACTTTGCAGGTACTCCAGAATTTTCCGGCCCACTATCAAGACATCGTCCTCATGCTCCATTTCCATAAGCAATACTCCTTTGCAACAACTCTTCCCTTTCCAGTGCAGCAAGTTGCGCGCCAGCCCAGGAGAGATCATCTCTCCTGATACGCCAGGACAAGCCACAGAAACACGGCATACGCCTCTGATAGACACGAGCCCCATTTATCAGAAAAAGAAAAAAGCGGGTCAATAGCCACCCGGATAAGCGGGCAAGTAATCACCCGACTGTATGAGTGCAAAGTTTACAAATTCGGGATATGAGAAACCCCGCATAAGCGGGGCTTTTTAATAAGAATGGACGCCAATGGAAAGCAAAAAGGTAAACTAACCGAATGCAGAACAATTAGTGGTCAACCAATCCCGGACATTGTTTTAAGTTTTTCTTCAGCTACAACAGGAGCTACCTCATTATTAGAGATCCTGGCTGCTTACAGACGAACCCTGATTCATGCATCAGGCTACGGGCCTTAAAACGCCCTATCATCACGCCTTCATCATTGAGCGCACGCGCAATTGTCCGACTCCCCGCAGAGCGTCGACTTTGAGTGAATATTCGCTGCACCCTGGCTCGTAACTGCAGACGTTCAACGTTGATATAACCACGGCGCTAACGATGTTCGCAATAACTGGAGTGACTGTCGCCAACACTTTACAGATCATTTCCACTGGCCTTGCTCACTCAAGTGGTCTATTAGCGCGTACGACTGATTTCGTCCAACATCAAGAGCGCAGCAGCCTTTTTTAAAATGCCCTTTTCCTGCTCCAAACGTTTGCAACGGGCTTCAAGTTCCTGAATTCGCCGCTGCTCTGGAGTGAGGGCCTTGCCCTTGGGAGTGGAGCCATCACGTTCTTCTGACAGCTGTTTCACCCAGCGCTGAAGGGCATTCTCTCCCACATCGAGGAGGTGCTGGCCTGAGAAAAGGTATACCCTTGGTCAAGTACAAGCCTCGCGGCTTCCTGCTTGAACTCGGGTGAAAAGGAGCGTCGCTTTCTGGTCATTGAACACCTCTTTATGAGGCTTCTGCATTTAGCTCCTTACACATTGCTTCACGCTCCTGCTCAGCGGATTCAAAAGACGTTTTGTAAAGCAAGCTCTCTTTAGGTGGAAAATCTTCTTTCATAATACTCAAAACGACGTGTAGTGGCGAAACTTAACGCCATGATCAGCGGTAGCTATAAGTTGGCGACATATTTTGCGTTGTTTTTCAAAATTGGTGACAAATTATAGCTATCCGCCGCATCATTATATTAGCCTATTTCGCAATTTCTAAAGCATTAAGACTTGTGATGACAAAAGGTCTACACATGTAGCTGAGGCTTTACTTAAATAATCCTTCAGCAACTCAGCTTTATTATTCAGTAGGTCATCTTTAGTGGGAGGATTATTATCGTCACCCTGAACGGAACTGCACATTGTTTCAGAAATAATTTTTTTATTGTAAGTATCAATTAATCGCATCCTCGCACTATACGTGATCTTATAATGCGCCCAATCTGTAGGATAATAGATAAACATCCAATTAAATGTTTTTACATCTAAGATGTAATCTGATGATGAATGTTCAGCAACTAAATCCGATAGAGAATCGCTAGATGACTCAACTCCAGAATCTTCTTGAACAACAACCCCTCTAGATATTTTCATTTTTTCAATTAGTCCTGCTTTTATCGCTAATGCAGGATCAGGAATTTCATTTTCCGCTACAATCGCATTTCCAGCAGAAATCGTTGCAGCTGCACCCACAACTCCGAATACAGCTTTTCCTGCAGTAATTGCCGCAAAGTCAGGCATCTTGTAATTTGATGTAACTACAGTCTTTCCCTTTAATTCCTGAGACTGACTCTCGGAAAGTGGAATATGCTTTACAGTAGTACACCCCGTAAATATTAAATAAACAAATACTAATCCACATACTTTCTTAAACATTACTAACTTCCACTTTCTCTACTTTGGTTGATAAAGCTTTTGGCTGAGGAACCTCTGAAAAACTACCTGCATTGCCATTGCGGCGTTAAAAGTCGGCTCAAAATGCTCATTTATTCACGATAAACTGCGCTTTTCGCCGACTTTTTCCTTGCACTGGCGGTCTCGCCAACGTTTTTCAGAGGTTTCCTAACGTTTTATTAAGGGGGGCTTTGGCCCGTCCCCATGAGCGAAGCGAACGATTCGAACCAGTTGTTAGAGGGCTGGTACTGGTACGAATGCTTCTCCGCCGCATTCGTTACAAGTTTCAAGATAGGTTGTGTGAGCACAGCCTACAATTAGTTCAATACCAATTGTGCCGCGCCCACTACAGCGCGGGCAAAGCTGAAATCCGAATTTTGATTCAGTATCACCTTTCCGCACCAAGGCTAGGCATAGGCATAGGCATAGGCATAGGCATAGGCATAGGCATAGGCATAGGCATAGGCATAGGCCTTCCCTATGATATCTCTGGTCGATACTGAATTCAACTTGTGACTTCTAACGCCAAAATAACCGGCGAGCGTCCGGCGCCGCAGGCGCGAAGTTGATTGATTTGTTAGGTGACTGCATCGGAGCCCTCCTTCAATATTGTTATGTGGCGAGGCATCCAACAGTCATATTTAGCTGTGGCAACCTCAGCTTTGCATGATGCACAGACCAAATTTGGACCGTCACAGCCATCTAAATCACAGCACCCATTTAGCCTCTTGGGGTTATCGATTATTACCATAGACAAATTGTCTTTCGAATTAATAACCCACTGTCCATTTGACCATTCGTTATCCTGAAACGTAAAACCTTCAGGAATGAGATCCTTTCCGTCCTCTTCACAATGCTCGACGGGATCGCTGTTCAATTCTCTTGTGAGCGTTGCTCCACATCCGCGGCATTTGAACTTCATTGATCACCTAACGCCGCCATTTGCGGCAAATTTGGAATGGACCATTTATTGATATGCTGATTTACTATTTTTTTATTCAACTGCCTTAGCATTCGCCAACTCTTGAAGTAAATGTTCCTTGTAAGACTCCACACATTCCTCTTGAATAATTGCTTGCTTTATACTCTCGTAAGAACACCTTTTAATAGGCCTTACAGCATTAGAGTAACGAGCCAATGACGAGATCTTATAGTGTTCAGGTATTTCAATAATCGCGTATATCAAATTCTCCTCTGCAATATCTATATTTTCCTTGATTGCAAAGCGAATCGTTCGAGTATATTCACGCCATCCCAAACACCTAAGATTTTCAACTATTTCATCTGGATTCATGGCTCACTCGAATGCATAATGCTTGGCTATACTATTGGGTGCAGCGAACCAAGCCAAGCCAAGTGTTATTAGTCCGAGCGTTAATTTTCTTGTTATGTATTTATACGCTTAAACGGGCCGGTTTTATTCCAAAAATAATGGTTTAGTACGAATAAAGCCATTGCGTATGAATCACTTATAGGTTCAAAGTTTCCATTTTGATCTATCTGTAAAATCTTTTTACCAGCCTTAAATATACTAGAATCGGACATTTCATATGTACCACCAGGTGTCCGAACTGTAGCTCCTGGGCCATTACGCCAGTGATAATTTAAAGTTATCTTTTTCAGAAAATTTAGTATACGAATATTGTATCCTTGTCCAAAAGGACCATAAACCTCAAAAGAATATTGTTCATCCACTAAAATGTTTCCTTTTAGTGTTTTTCCTTGAGTCAGAGCTATTTGATAGTCGTCAATTTTCATGAAATACACAACGCCGCCAGCACGCGCGACTTTAGAATGTAGGCGAAGCCGCAATGGAAAAGCCGTCACTGAGCCTGGCATGGTTATAGCCTTTTAGTTCCATGTCACGTTCTGGGAATTGCTGTTTAAGCTCCGCTAGGCAACTTCTAAGTTTTTGGTACGCCTCGGGGAGCACGGTGCGGAGATGCGCCGAGCCGATAAATTCCAGTTCATTCGGCATTGCCACAAGCCCAGTGATAGAATCCCAGAATGCATCCCAATTTTTCCCGTAAAACTCAGGAAACCCCAAGCTCCTTGCCAGAACTGCATGAAGCTCCTTTTCTGATGTAACTGACTCTACATTTATTTGCATGGTCTATAGCTATAACGCCGTGCTCTGGGGAAAACCGAAGCACAGCGTAGGTTTTTCCCTAGCAGCGCTTTGTTAGGACTGGTTTGACTAAATTGCAACAATCACCCTCCATCTTTCAAAATCAGGTTCCCATAAGCCAAAATATGTTGTCAGTTGGCCCTGTAAATTCATTTCAAGCTGATTCGAATTTAACTCCGTTCTATGCCAAAGAGCACAAGCGTCCAAGATACTTAAGGCAGCAACAAAATCTAGAGCGTCATCACCTTCAAACCAATACTTAGCCCCTTTGCTGACATTGCTAGGCAACTCAGCATGCTTAAGCTCGTATAAAGCCTCTCGCCTTTTCGAGTTTCTATCAGAAGAATAAATAGGGTCAACATCAACCAAAACCCATTCGTCTGATATTAAGTGCTCAAGCAACACTTTTATATCTGTGCTCATGCTAGTCCTAACGCCTTACCAAGGGGTGGCTGAAGAGTAGCGTAAGCCGTCCCGCGGAGGCCGGAGTGTACTTGAGCGACTTGTTAAGTGTGGGCATCTATTACACCCTGCATTTTATCAATTAAATTTCGATGTTCACCGTTGACAATATAGGTTTCCAATCTATGGAGCCAAGCATTTGCACTACTCCAATCTAATTTAATTTCAATACTTGTAGTTCTGTTTATTAAAGCTGGAGAGCCAAAAACAACCTTCTCTCCCTCATAGCCAGCCTTAGGAAACATTAACCAATACACACATGAATCATCAGATTGAAAGCTTACAATTAGCGAGCCACCGTCTCTCAATTCCTCAACACTTAATATGTGTGAAATATTCATAAAGACACTTAAGGCCCGGCAAAGCTGCAGATAGTACGGAGCCAGTTTTGTGTTAATGTTTGAGCGACAGCGAGTAACGCAAAAATGGCGTAGTATTGGCTGTCAGACTGATGCCGCTTGTTAGGTTTTGATACAGTCGCTTTCATATACCTTTAACTTCCATTTTTTGGGAAGCCGAATTTACTTTTATTTTTGCCAAAGGGTAAAGAGACTCAGCACCTGCATTGGTTAACACTTTCTCTATTTCTCGCCCTTTTCTTGCTGCAACCTCGTCAATTACACACAGGAAATATTCATAGTAGCCATCTTCATTCTCCGAGGAGATCCAGTTTATAACCCTCAGAGGATCAACAGTATCCGAATATTCAGCCCAGTAATCTTTATAATACAAAAGGTCATCAACTATAGATTTTCTGAAAGACTCTCTATTCACATTTGTCCTTTTGAGCTTATTGTTAAGTCTAAATTACATACAATCGATAACTTCTCATTTTCAAATTGCGCATTTAAAATATTAACAATCCCTAAATGACTTATAAGGCAATCTAATTCCGCACCATGGGCAATATGAAATAAACAAGTTTCCAATACGCCATTGGCCACCATCAGAAGTAGCAAACTCATCAAATTTAACGATACTATTCATGCATTGTTCATTTTCCTCTACAGCCACATACATCCCGCTACAACAATAATGTGCCATCGCGAATGGCCTTGCAGTGTACTTTCTTGGTACTTCGTTGTTTAACCAGCGCTCACAACTGGAACAGCCATAGATATGCGACTGGCTCTTAACAGGCTCAGTATCGGCATTTCCATAAAAGCTGGCTCCAGTATTTAAACGTACTCTGAAGTAGTCTACTAAGAAAAATAGATTTTCTTGATGCTCCAATATAAAACTTCGCGCAGAAAAACAACTTTGAGTTCGCTCTTCTGTAATTAAATGGAAATTTTTCTTATTCATATATATGTAATAGCCACCTTATTGACATAACACCTCAATAAAAGGCCGGAACACAGCGACGAAGCCGCGGAGTGTAGGTCCAGCTCCGAAGGGGTGATACTCATTGACTTGTTACTTTTTTTGCTCGCCTATGCGCTTTCCTTGAACTGCACTCATAATACCGCCAACAATCATAATTGCACCAAGGCCGATTAGAAGCCAAGATGAAGTTCGGCCAAAATTGTATAGGCCAAAGACCAGGAAGAATACACCACCAACACCATTTATGATTACGGAAGGACCCCATTGCTTACCCAGATTCTTATAAACTTTCTTGCCACGCTCAACCATGTAATTGAGGGCGGCAACATCCTCTTGGTAAGATTCTGCACACGCCACAGCCCCGCCTACTAGCACCGAACACTCGGGACATACTCCCTTGTGGCAGCTTTTGCACAATCCGATTGCATCTATGTCTTGGTGTTTATAACACTTCATCTCGATACCTGTAGAAATTTAACGCCTCAAACACCGGCTTGGTGTTTTTTGGGACAAAAAAGGTGACAGCTTTACCAAGTCCGAGTGCTTTGACTTGTTAAGCCATGCCAAAATCAACGTTTCCACGATTTATTATCACTGACACTAAAAGTATTGAATAAACCTTCATAAGGAGTACCATCAGTTGCGTTTATTTCAATGTTTATACCTGACATTACCGAATCAAAAAGCGTCTGAACTGGATCGGCGAGATGCGGTAAAATAAGAGCTTGGTAAATGACATCTTTTTTACTAAAGATATCTGGCTCATCCTCTAGCTCTTCCCTTTTTAGAAATGGAACAGCTTTGTACATTTCACTAAGCTTTCCGCTGGCAGAAAATTTTAATAAATCACGCCAGTATGGCAATGCAACCATGACAGCAATAAATTCTGCTAAATTAGCTGCTACCATTCCCGCTTGACCTTCAGAGCTTAAAAAGACCACTGGCGATTTTTCGGGTTCAATATTTTCAAGGATGGTATAAGCACCGCCAGTACCGTCCTCTGCTAAAACTACAAGTTCTTTTGACAGTAATATTGGCCAGTTATTAGATAGCAAAAATGGCTCACAGATTTCGAAATCGAATGGCCAGCCCAAAATGTCTACTACTTCTGGGTTTTCAGTTATGCACCTATAAATAGACGGTACGTTCATATCGCTCCTGGAGGCTTAACATTTGTATATCGCGCATGTGCGTTTTTCAATTTCAAGACTTCGAAGATACCCCCTCCAGTTCACTGATTCCAGTGTAAAGACCCCGAAAAGTAAAACCATCTCATTTTCTAAAAACCGTGCGTGCGTATATACACTTTCTTGGGGGGCTCGTTATCACAACAAGCCAGATCCCAACTTATTGAATCAAAGCACTTTCCAGAACCAGTTTCCATTGAAGCTGAGAGCCTAACCCCAATTTCACAAACTCGGCATTTACTCAAACTGCGCAGAGGTGGGGAGGAGCGCCCTCCTCAACCACAAAGATACTTACACGAGATCACTCTCGTCGCTTCCCTCCTCTATCCAGTTAACCGCCTCGCGGGCCTCTGCGATGGCGTAGCTGCGCAGCACGTCATCATCCTGGCGCATGCCAACGCCAGGACGGCTTGAGGTGACAATGTAGTCGCCGATCTCGATATCTCCGCCTTCGCCACAAACCAGGATCTGGCCTTCCCCCAAGGCGTTCATAATGCCGGCGGTATACGTGTCTTCCAGCTCCGCAAACGCCTCATCCGTCATGTCAAAGTGTTCCGGGTTAATGACCGTGGCGGAAACATACACGCCCGCTTTACCACGCTGCCGCGGCGTCGATGACAGGCGCACTTCATGCGGAACGTTGGACAAATCCCGGCGGTTGATAACGCCGCCATAGACCAGGATTTGTCCCGGCTTGGGCCCGCTGTCGGAGCGCAAAAGGGAGTAGCCTTTCATGTCCGGATCACAATCGGAGCTAAGCCTCAGGGAAATCGCAGCAGTTCTCTATACCGAAAATCAGATCACTGATACGCCTAAGAGTGGCTTATGGAGCATTGCGACAAGCAGTTTACTAAGCGCGAACTAAAAAAATGAAGCCACTGATATATCTATTTTGAAACCCTTTGACCAATTCATTTTTATCTTTTTTTCAGACCCAGATTTGGTTTGCCAAATGTGTGAAAGGCCTATATATATTTTTGCTTAGTTAACTCGTTTATTTTATTGAACTCAGCATCAAAAACTATAACGGAATCAACTTCTGCAAAAGAAGAGCAGCAAAATAAAGTCAGTGATAGAAGTGGTATATTCCTCATTGAATCACCCATAACGCTTTGCACTGGAGCCCTTGCTGCAACTTGTTATACCGCTGACTACATGTGAAAAATCAATTTATAGCCACTGAACACACCCTCAGATTCCAAACTTGAAATCAGTGATAAAATTCTATTTTCATTCATTGGGTTAAAATCAAAACGGATATAATTACCAGCTTGACCAACCTCAATAATCGCAGAAAGTTCTCTCACAAATATCAACTGACATTCTTTGTATGCATGATGCAATACACTACCGCTTTCTTCAAACGTCGCTTTGATTGAAGATACAACTTTTTGAGAAGCAAAGTGGTCATCTTGAAATATGACTTCTATACAAGAGCGATCCACCAAGGATTCGAAATACTTGAAAGGCTCTTTCTCGCGAACCACCCCAACATCTGAATACCAGATAGTGGGATCACTAAAGCATTTATCTATCCAGTATATGGTGTCATCGTGTCGAGGTAAAACATATATATCTCGCTCGCTATCCGGGCAATATATAATCGAATCAGCATCGATTGTTGATGCAATCTCGAAAGACGCAATTATTTCGGCTTCATCCAGAATATTTCGCCCTCTGGCCCAGAGACAATTCAGCGAAACCTGAGTAATTTTATCAGGAGAGGGTATATCAATAAGTCCACACAGCGTCCCTTTTCCAAATTGAAGCAGGAAATTCCTATATCCCTGAGGAAGATTTATTCCAAGCCGATCCTCCGCAGCATCTATTTCATCCTCTGCAACCAAATTCAGGCGATCATCAACTAGATAGATATCTTCTCTCATATATTATTTTGCTAGCCGGCTGTAAAGGTATAACGCCGTGGTTTGGGGCCGTAGTGGAGCGCCAGCGGAATGGAGATCCCAGCCGCAGGCGACAACACCACCTTGTTATGTGACTTTAGATCACAAGCCACGAAAAGAACCATTACAAGCCCCGCAGTTACATGAAATAAACCACGCACACGGCCTGGCTTCATTATTCAAGGTTTTTGACTCAACAATGATTTTTGACCCACAACGTGGACAATTTTGATCTGGCTCTTCACCGTATTGGGATTGACCAAGTGCAATCATGGTTGGTCTCGCCACATCTGGCATTCGCGAGAAATCGATACCCTTAATATATTTTTTGTATTTATCGGTCATATAGCTTTTGCTACATAACACCTTGGTAACGTGCGCCGCCAGGCGGCACGTTGAACAACTTGTTATGCATTTGGTAGCTTTCCACTTAAGTATTGTTTTAACATATCTTCAAGAAACTCATTACTAAGCCCTTTATAAATGCCTTTTAATATTACTTCAAAGTCTTCAGCAACATAACAAGACAACTCTGACACCCCCACTAAAGAATCGATAAAATTGAATATCTTCAAGTGCAACTCTTGATAACCATCTATCTGATCGTTATCTATATCAGCAACATCATCAAAGGCCGCCAATAGTTTTCTTTCAAATGCTCCATCGCTATCACGTTTATCTAAGTATGCATCGATATCAATATTTAAAATTAGGTCTTTTGGAAGGATATCCCCAGATTCAATACCCTCTATTATTGCCTTAGCATCCATAGATAAACTCTCGATTATGCATAACGCCTTTAGCATGGGCCGAGCTGCGTAGCAGCGAAGGTCCAGCCGAAAGGCGAGCATGCCTAAACTTGTTAAGTGTCATTTTTTGAGCCTTGGTACTAACCGCATATTGTGTATATCTAATATCACCTCTTCAACTAGCTGATTATTGTAGAACTTATCAAGTTGTTCTTTTTCTTTTAGATACACAGACCAAAAATTTTTCCATTCTCTATCTTTCTTTGGAGATGGAACCCTAATTTTCCAATGAACTTGTTCGCAGACATTGCCGCATATTGCGCACTTGACTGCTTTCTCTGAATTCTGATCTCTTCTGTATTTTTGCTTGCACTCAATGCAAGCCCAAGTTCGGTTGCTCATTTTCTAAGACACTTAACGTCGTACTCTGCTGCGATTTTGTAGCGCAGCGGAGAAATTGTCTGCCAGTAGTACCTTGTTAAGTGTGGTCGCCGAGTAATTGTTTGGCATAAATAATATCCGCGTCAATTGGGCAACCAATTTTCTCAAATTTATTCTTTCTTTTTTCTAATTCATTTACAAATAATTCGGATCTAAATTTAACAC
>NZ_JAPELK010000013.1:0-189117 GCF_029813005.1 Hahella sp. CR1 | reverse complement strand
TAAGCTTGGCAACGTCGCCACATAAGCGTTCCGACAATATTCAGGAAAACAGGAGAGTTTTATGGCAGTCACCGTTTTCGCCAATACCCGTGGAATATCCCACAAAGGCAGCGGGGGTAAGAGCATTGCGTTTCCAGATGTGTGCAAGACTCCCACTCCAGGAGGTCCAGTGCCGATACCATATCCGAATCTTGCGATGTCTTCGGATCTGGTAAAAGGAACAAAAACCATCAAAACCGACGGGCAAATGGCGACGATCAAAACGGCGCAGTATTGTACGTCCACAGGAGACGAACCTGGCACTGCTGGTGGTGGCATTAAGTCCGGAACCATTAAGAATACAGCGGAGTTCATGATGTATTCTTTTGATGTGAAGTTTGAAGGAAAAAACGTCTGCAGACTCGCCGATCCGGTGTTTCATAACAAAAAGAACACGGTGCTTTAAGATGTCTGAGCAGCTCTCCTATAACCCAGAAGTGCTCCAATTCTTTATCGAGGACGCAGCAGCGCTCTGGGATAGTTGGTGGGCGCAACGGCAAGAATCAACGCCAGACGAGTACTACATTGCTCAGCTTAAACAGCGGCTGAAACCTAATATTAAAGGCGTTAGGTTGCTGCGCGAATACGCTTGGGAAGAGCTTGAGGGCCTACTGGACAGCTCCCATGGAGGTGAGTATTTCGTGGGATGCATGCTCTCTCTGGAACCTTTTGACTTTAACCGCTTTAAACAAATTGTCGATGCCGGCATAGAGTCGTACGTCTTCTGGCATGCGTTGTTAGATGCTTTGATATGGTCTCCCTCGCCAGAGGTTAAGCAGTTATGCTCTCGCATGGTGACCTCGGGTAAACCTGCCCATGCAGCACTTGGATACTGCGCACTCATGGCTATGGATATACAACCAAGCCTTTCCTGGAATGAGCTAATTAAAGCCGCTCAAAAACAGAATAATGAAGTTGCTATTCGCGGACTTTGTGAATACTGCAGTGCAGACGCGACATCAACATTGATCACTATGCTAGACCAAATGGAAATGAGCGAAAAAGCAGTCGTTCTGGAGCGTTTGGTCAAGCTAGGCGTACCAGCTGCATCACTTCCCCTTGGTCAGTTTGTCTATGAGCCAGGCCCATACAGGGAAAGGCTACTAAAAATCGTTTTCCGGAATCTAGATGCAGACTCTGCAGATCATTTAATGCGAGTGCTGCAATCAAAGCCAGAGCCAATACGCTCATGCCTAATTGCCGTGGGGGCAGCCAAGCGCAGAGACCTATTGCCCTGGGTGCTTCAACAAATGGAAAATTTGGAGCATGCTCGCATAGCCGGTTGGGCTATAGAGCAAATACTTGGCATAGACTTAATGGAGCTAGGCTGGTTGAATCAATCTGAAAGCTTGGATGAGGAATGGCTTAATAGTCCCGTAGACGCTGATCTGAACTGGCCAGATGTAGAGTTGGTGCGCAGGGGGATAACGAACTACGTCATGTGATTCCCTTTCCGCTTCATTAACACGTAGGATAACTGATTAATTAGTTTTGGATATTACGGAGCCTGGCGTGAGAATTTTGGGGACCCTGTAAATAATTCTGTGTATCTGCCTGGTTCTTAAAGATACTCCGTTAAGCGATCTTCGAACTCGATCATAAATTGGTTCGCCGGTATCATTAATACACTTAGACTCAAATAGTCAACGAAGCTAGCAAGTGCAGAATCTCCTTTTATCATGCGGTGAATGCACAATTATAAATTATATTTTGCAGTGTTCTAAACTGCTATCAATAAATATGCCGCCATGGAGGGGTTAAGATTCATGCCATGGTTATAAAACAGGAATATCCAAAAAATGGAAAGAGTTTTTCAGTGGCTTAAAAACGTCTTGATTTATTTTGCATTTGTTCGTAAGAAAACCTTGTTAAGGTTGTTGTCTGAGGCAAATGAAAATAGTTTTCAACGAGGGTACGAAGAAGCGCGCCAACAGTTCCAAAGCAAGATTGAAATTGTAAGCAGCCCCCCAAGCCTAAGTAAAAGTGGAAAACTACTTCCAGAAACAGAGTTTCATATTGATGATCTACTTATTGATAAAGTTAACAAAGACCTTTATTCAAAAGAAGGCGTTCAATTACCTACCGAGGCTCAAAAGGAGCTAATCTTTTCAAAGTCAAGAAATACTCTAGTGCTAGCCGGTGCAGGTTCAGGGAAGTCGACTACTCTGGTGCAACGCTTACTGGTTATGCATAAGTATCTAAAAATCCCTTTGGAAGAGATTACGGTATTTTCCTTTACTCGTGCATCCTGTGAGGACTTCCGGAAAAAATTAATAAAGGTCTTTAATGACAATGGCATTGATTACACATATGAGGATGCAAAGAAGAACGTAAGAACCTTTCATTCAAAGGTATATGAGCTAGCAAGAAATGGTGGCATATGCTCACAAGGAATTGATATCTTTGAGTTTTTGAAAGAAACAGAGTCAGGTGATATTGAGCCACCTCCAAAAATGGAAGATGTAGATAATATATCTGCAATGCTGTCTAATCTTACAAAACCGCAGCGTGACTCATTGCACGCCGCGTATAGCCTTTTATACAAAGAGAATAATGAATTTAAAGCATTAGTCGACGAGCTTTATCTAGAAGCCTTTTCTGTGATGGCAAGAACCACTAATCTAGACCTTATAAAGCGCTCGCTAGAGTTGATTGAAATAATAGTAAACAGGGATTTAGAACTGTGTGAGCGCTGTTACAACTGCATCGATCTTCCCTTCGAAAAGCCTGGGCAACCATACCCAATATACATGTCATATAGAAACAAAGAAATCAGACTTCATGCAAACTATTATCTAAATGAAGCAGGGGTTTATATTGTTGTTTCTCCTGATTTTGAAACACTAGAAAGCTTAAGGATGGAAAAGCTAAAGACGAAAGATAAATATTCGATAAGCTTGCCTTTAGCATGCAATAATAAGGTGGACATAATTAGTCACTTTAAGCCAAAAAATGTGATCATAGTTAGGAATAATACAGATAAAGAAAATCTATTGAAGTGGTGTCGTAAGGAAAGCTCTCACCCTCCTATTTTTGAAGTTCAGTTGCAAGGAGAATTCAAACCTAAAGACATACTTAGCGCTTTCTATGATACGGCTGTTTTCATAGAAAGTCTTGGAGTGAAAATAGCTTCACTTTCAGAAAATCTGCATGAAGAAAATCTAACAATTCACGATCAGCTTTTTATCAAAGCTATCAGCATCTTTTTTCCTTACTTTGATACTTTTCTTGCGAGGCGCGGTATAACTAGGTTTAACTGCATTTTTGCTGCCTTTTCTGATGCAGGTTCTGCTAATTTCGATATTCTAGAAAGTACAGGGAATGCACTCCTTAGCTTGAAGCATATACTTATTGATGAGTTTCAGGACATTTCTCCCCAAGAAGTGAATTGGCTTGAGGCCGTTCTCCATCGTTTGAAAGGACAGCTCCCATCCTTGATCAGAGTTGGAGATGACTACCAATCCATTTATGGCTGGAGAGGAAGTTCACCAGAATATATTTTAAATAAAAGTAAAGCTTTTACATCTAATAACATAGAAAGCATAGTAATGGAGGAAAACTTTCGCTCCTACCAAGATATAGTTTGTGCAGCAGAATCCGCCTTGGATGGCGTCAGTAATCGCTCCTTTAAACGCGGTAAATGCACTAAGCATAGAGCTTATCCAGAAATAGAGCTAAATGAAGGCATTGATTTGGATGAGGTTTTTAGACTTCTTCAAAAATATAACGATTTGTATCTTGAAATCCCATCGAAAGAAAGAAGAAAGAGAAATCATCCATTTGTGTTGTTGCTTGCAAGGAAAAGAGCTGTTGCTGACGACTTGAAAAGCTTGCTTGAAGAAAAAATAGAGGGCGGAAATTTTGAGGAGCAGATAATGGTGCACTCATTTCATACGAGCAAAGGTCTTGAATCTGAATATACTATACTTATTGGTGGGTGCGACAGTAATAATAAATATCCACTTAGGAACTTAGCTTATAAGATGTCTAGAATCAGCGAGCAAACTTATGATATTGCTCAACTAGAAGAAGGGATGCGTTTGGCATATGTGGCATTAACTAGAGCTATGATTGGCGTACATTGGTTTGTTGAACCCAAGTCAACAGGTATTTACTCTAAAGTAAATAGTTATCTGAGCAAGCGTAGTGAATTGGTGTGTGACTAAAACTGTGACTATTTTGATAGCTCATGATCGACATTGATCATAGAGAAGTTTTTTTTGATTTCTGTTTGCACTTAACTCTAGGAAGGACACATGAGAATAGTCGTCAAAAACTATCGTTGCTACACTGAGGAAATGCCTCTTCAGCTGAATCTCAGCAGAGGAATTACCTCTATAGTTGGTCTAAATAATTCTGGAAAGTCGACAATATTTCGTTTCTTTTATGAGTTCCGAAGTTTGTGGGCGAGGCTAGCAGGAGATGGGCTACAGGAGGTCATTAATACTAATTCTGCAAATATCTCATACTCACTACATGAGCCGACCAAAGTATTTACTGATATTAATGAAAAAGATATACAAATTGAAATTTCGATAATAGATTCCGAACTGTTTCAATTTTTTGGAAATGATTTTGTAAGCAAAATTCATCTCACTCTCGCCAGAGAGCGTATAAATAATTTTAATGTGAAATTATACTCATCCGAAAGTAATTCGCCAATAGACTCAACTAAAATGTTGTACTCACCCATTCAAAAAGCATTGTGCGATAAAAACCAGAATCCATTACATTCCGCCGAATATATAATCAATGCTTTTGGCATATTAAATAGGATGATTTACTTTGGCGCCAACCGATTTGCGTCAGCAGATGTTGGGGGCAAACACTTTGATTTATATGTTGGAAAAACATTTGTAAGTAGGTGGAGAGACTATAAACTTGGCGTAGATACGGAAAGAAAGAAAAAAATATCTGCTCTTCAGAAAGACATCAGACATATATTCCAATATGAGCAATTGGAAATTAATCCATCAAACAATGACATGGATATGGATATAATCATTAATGATGCGCCAGCAAAGCTATCTGAAATGGGGGATGGAATATCACAGTTTATTTTGACTTTAGGAACCGCTGCGATAAGCAGTCCAAGCTTTATTCTAATTGATGAACCTGAGCGTGGGCTCCATGCGACTATGCAAGTGGATTTTGTTACTAGCTTAACATCATATGCAGAGTATGGAATGTTCCTTTCGACCCATTCTATGGGACTAGCACGTGCAGTTTCAGATAGAGATATACTGTCAGTTCACAATACACCTAGAGGGGCTACACTACAGCATCTAAACTCCATAAACTATCTTCCAGAACTATTAGCATCTTTAAACTACTCAGCGTATCGTGATCTTAACTTTGATAAAGTCCTTTTAGTCGAAGGAACCACCGAAGTGAAAGTGTTCCAACAATTTTTACGGTTGTATGGCCTTGATCACAAAGTTGTTATAATCCCTTTAGGAGGTGACTCTCTCGTAAGACCAGGGGTGGAGCACGAGTTTGAAGAAATAAAAAGATTAGCCAAAGATAACTTGGTTGCTATTGTTGATAGTGAACAGGAGTCTAAAACAGGCTCCCCAGCGAAGAAACGGAAAGAGTTTCACTCCATGTGTGGCAGACTTAATATCCCTTGCCATCTAACAAAGCGTAGAGCTACAGAAAATTATTTTACACAGTCGGCTATTAGTAAAGCATTTCCTGGATATGCCTATTCCGCGTTAGGCGAGTTTGAAAAACTTAGCAATCAAAATAGTTGGAAGAAGAGTGAAAACTGGCGTATTGCTAAGCAGATGACAAAGTCAGATATTGATAGTACGGATATTGGAATTTTTATTCGCACAGTTTTTAAGCACTAAAGTTAACAGGAAAATATTTAGGTCTTTCCAGATAGCTGGGTATATTTAAGTGAGAATAAATGCCCAAACTAGCTCCATAAGTCGGACTTTCAGTTTGTGACGAAATAGCACTCTCCATACTATTTGCATTATGGAAGGAAACAGATTGCATTTATTTATAGATGGTTTCTCGCCTCAACCATCTAACGCAATTAGATGACCAACCGGAGCACAGTGTGTATTTTTCTCCCAATAACCTACTAGTAGCTCAGAAATTATCAATAATGTACTGAGCCAACTTATCGTACTCATCAGCCATTTCATTCATCAAATCAATTTGATTATGTGCCCACTGACCTCTCCCTCTTAGAGCGTTTGTAGGCCGAAAATCAGATAAGTAGCGAATAGGGACATTCTGAATAATACTATCTGGCGCCATAACATTTAGGTCTTCAATTCCTGCGACTGGCTCAACTTTAACAAAGTCTGGTACGGCATTATACGCTTTAATCTTTCTAAGTTGAGGCATCATTTCTTCTTCGATTGACCTTCTAATTGATCTGTGGTGCTCAGCATCAGCACCAACTTCCCGTTTAACACCATCCCGCTTTCTAGTATCAAAACCGTTAAATACCCATCCCCCAAATTTAGGCATACCTTTATGGCTGATGGTGTTATCTCGTGGATTAACTTCTAGATATCTCTCTTTACCTTGTTCCCAGTCTCTAATAAATGACGGAAGCATTTCGCCAATTAGTCCTACGCAATATGCGGAAAATAAGTCAGGGGTGCATGGGACTAAAAAGTAGTCCGAGCAGTACAGTGCAGACCGAACTAGGGTATTAAATGAAGGTGGAAGATCAATCAAAACATAGTCATATGTAATATGATTTATTGCTTCGGCCTGTTGGGCGATCAACTCTGGGAGGATAAATCTATACAAACCTGATCCGCTAATCACGTCTGTACCCACATTTAAAATATCTGAAAATGTATTTAACCAAAAGTCTCCAGGTGCAATGTGGAGTGTGCCGCCTTGTGGTTCTGTTTTAGGAGAAAATGTGTAGACATCACCCATGCGGTTCTGTTGAATATACGGCAAAGCAAAGGCTTTGATCGTTTCTCCAAAAGGATGCTCATCGGAGGATTCCAAGAGTTCTGAAAACTCTCTATCTCCTAAGCAT
Source organism: Hahella sp. CR1 (assembly GCF_029813005.1). Lineage (NCBI taxonomy): Bacteria > Pseudomonadati > Pseudomonadota > Gammaproteobacteria > Oceanospirillales > Hahellaceae > Hahella > Hahella sp. CR1. The sequence continues at coordinate 182,063 of NZ_JAPELK010000013.1, read as the reverse complement.
GCGATGGATAAATTACACTGAGGATCAAAATCGATTAGCAGTACGTTATTGCCTTTATCTGCAAGGGATACTGATAAGTTCCAGATAATAGAAGTTTTTCCTACTCCGCCTTTGTTATTAAAAACTGAAATTGTTGTTGTCATGCTCTTTCCTTTTGCTTATGACCTTAGGTTTCTTTTATCACATAACTTGAGTGCAAATATAGCAGTAACTCTAATGTCTGCTATGGGAACAGTTGGCTGTGCGAAAACTATTTTTATTGTGAGGCAGCTCAATTAATGATCTAAATGTTCTCATTTGCTTAAATATCAACGATTTCGTTAAGACAAATGGCTCAGATTTTTAGGTGAAGCTGAACTGCTGAGGTACTTTGGAATATATACCCAGTCTGGGCGAAAAACTCACTCCGCTCCGAATCAAGAGAGGGCTCCTCTCCATCATCACCCTATACAACCATAGCAGCATTTCAGCCCCTATCAAGAGACTACAGAATGTGCTTAAGGGGGGCGAAATGCTGCGAGCGAGGCGACGATGAGGGAGGGGGTTATGATTTGAGTCGGAATGAAACAATATTAGTGAAGTGGCGATTGACGTTACAAGCCTCGGGAAAATAGCTTGTTGCTAAATCGGGTATTTATTGCGGGGGCTTTGGTTAGAGCCGGCTATCAATGGACTTAGAAGTTCACCGTCTTACAGCAGATTGCAAAGTTGTTAGAGAAATTTGCCTCGCGTGGCTATTGCTGTATCACATGCTCTATGGAGGCTTTCGCCAGTTGCAGACATTCTCGATGGTAGTAGTGCTGGTGCCCCTTGATAATGCAGCTATCCGCTTCCTCACCAATGCCGCCATCAAACCGCTCGATTAGTCCGCTATGTAACCAACTGTTTACAAAGTAAAAGTGGTTTTAGAAAGTCGCGGACTTCAAGGTTGGCAGAGAGTGAGGAGAGAAAAACAGCAGGGAGAGAGCGAAACCGGGGCAAATATCCGGCTTTGAGATGACTCGCCAAGTCTGCGAGAACCCGTAGAAGCCTAAGCCTGTGGCAGTACGCTGAATCAGTGCCTAGTTTTGGAATAGGTTGACGCCTATTTCGTCTCAGAACTCTTAATGATTGTCTCGCACCGTTAGAAGGTCTTGAAAACCTGCGTACGGTTGTGGTGTATTAAAGAAAATCGCATCAAGACTTCCGCACTCGGGTAATAGCAAACGCTTATCCTTCAAACAAAACGGTAAAACCCATAGCCGTAAGCCTTTTGACTTCGGAAAATAGAATGCTGGTAGCACATTATCCAGGGACTCTGTTTTGGGGTAAATGAGTATCACATCTCCTTTGCCATCCAAGTAACTCTGACCATAGACGTAGAGCTGATAAAAGTCGCTCTGCGCTAATCCATACTTATCGGACCCCGTCGCCTGCTTCGCGCCAATTAGCTTCCACTTGGTATCCAACACCAACCGATTCACTTTTGAAGACTGCACCAATAAATCAGGCTTAAGACGGAACCAATCCTGATCAATATGCCGAACCAAAGAGAGGCTTCGAGCTTGTTCTTGCAGCGTGAACCCTTGTGCGAGCTGCCGGCTGAGATGATTGGCTACGAACGCCTCAAATACAGCCTCCATGGGGAAAAGCAGTGAGGGCGCGTCATGCCCACCCGCGCCCGTGAGCGGTGATTTGTCCTCCAAAATCAAACGCGCCCATGCCAGCGCCGCTAAATAATGTGCCATACTTCGATCTAAACGCACTTGCTGGATATCTGCTGAAGGGTTTGGTGATATGGGAATCCCAGCAAACACAAAACTCAATTCCCGAGCTAATTGTTGGTTGCGCTGTGAGCAGGTCCAGCTTAGAACCTGCAGCAATGCGGAATGTAATAGACGATTTTCCAGCCGGTCGGGCGTGAACTCATCAAACTCCGTAAAGAAACGATCTCGCCGGCACAGATTGCGGCGCATATGTGTGGCGATTTGCAGTTTTCCACGCAAGGCAAACAGGTTGTCTTGTTGGGTAGTGTAATCGCTATATATGCCGCGTTTAATGAGCTGCTCGACTGAGCGCAAAAACTCCGCAATAAATACTTCAAGCAATGGCATGTGCGCTGCCATCAAGTTGGCGCTATCCGTTTGAATGTGGCGAAAGCGTCCCAGGCAACGCAGCATCTCCAGTAACAGTTTTCGCGCTTGTACATCGCCGTCATTAATGACTTTGGCGACTTTGGGCAACACCTCAATTTGGTAGCCATCTGGGGATCTTATCACGCCGACAAAGCTAGTCACTTGGACGGCTCGTTGGCCTTGCCTTTGGGTCAACCTTAGCCACGGCGCTTTGTGTTTTTCAGCCACGCGTAATGCTTGGGTTTCTAGCCAAGCATATACCTGTGGCGGCACAACTTGTACGCCCGCGACAATAGGCCCGCTGCGGGGTGTAGCCAAAAGTGCATCAAATTCGTAGATCGTAGTACCTGCCATGAGCCTGCCCTTACCCCACTTGGTGATAAATGCCAAGATAGGCATTGGGGTTGGCAAATGCGGATCTTTGTATTTGATAGCAGCGTTTAGTGGAGTAGCTGTCAAGATCGTGGTTGTTACCAAACAGATTACTCAAGTCCTGTTCATGGCTCTCACTTTCCGTAACGAACTGGGCGGTCTCAGATTTTTGGTTGTCACCTAGCACCAAACGGATTTTTCGCCAATCCTCGAAGAAATACTCTTCCAGAAGTGGCACGATGCGATTTCTGAAAATATTGCTTAGTTTCTCAAAACGCGCATCGCCGTCATCTTCATCAAATAAAGCGGTTAGGTAAGCATGTCCAATACAATGGTCGCGATCATAGAGGGTTTCGATGCGTTGGTTCATACGCTCCAGCATGCGGCGCACATCGATTGCTCCATTCACTGTGGTAACAATGAGCCCTGCTAGCGGGGCGCTGTGCGGTTCATCAGTCAATTTCTTTGTGCGAGTGTCGGGCAGCAGAGGTACAAAATCAAAACGCCGGCGCAAAGCCGTGTCCAACAGTGCGAGTGACCGGTCGGCTGTATTCATTGTGCCGATAATGTCAACATTAGCAGGCACTGAGAACTTCTCGCCGGAATAGGCCAAGATCAGCTCAATGGGGGGAATGCTACCATCAAGCGGATCGCGTTTGTCCGGTTCAATCAAGGTAATCAGTTCTCCAAAAATTTTGCTGATATTGCCCCGGTTAATCTCATCAATCACCATCGCGAAACGATGGTTCGGTGCTTTTCGCGCATTGCTACAAAGCTCTTTGAATGCGCCGGGTCGAATTTCATATTGTACTTCCCCACTGTCGTAACACTTGGCAGGTTCAGCGTCTCGGTTCTTATTCCTATTGGAGAGAACAGGGCGTAAACCCTCAACAAATTCTTCATAGCCATAGGACTGGTGAAACGTCACAAAACGAAAATTCTGGGGCGCGTAATCGCGCTTCAGCAATTGCATAAGAGTGTAGGTTTTACCGGTACCGGGAGGGCCATAGTAGATACGATTAAAGCAAGATCGCATGGATGTGCTCTCAGCTATCGACTCGCCTGTTGGTTGAGTCAACTGGCTATTAACCACAGTGTTTTCTATCGATTCACCTGCCAAACCAGCCAGTTCCGCCAAGTCAGTGCCGAAAAACGGTTTAAGCAACGTAGTTTCGAACTCTGGCAAATCGTCTGTACCGACTTTCCAAAAGGTGGAATTGCCTCTGGGGGACCAAGCTTTGGAATTTGCTGTATAGGAATCGGTTCGGGCTGCTCCTTTAAGCACGCGATAATTACGCTGCAACCAGCCATCCCCCTTAGAGCAGGGCATGGCCTCTGACGTGAACTGACCAATGCGTTGCGGGCTACTGCCATGGCACAAAAAAAATAAGGTGCCGACGGGGATTTCTGAAAAATTCTTACCTTGATTCTTTGCGGTATCGCGGTGCATCACCGCCAACCGATCATTTAAATACTGCTTTCGCTCATCTTCGCTAAAATTGGGGGGACTGCCATGTGATAATTTCCAAATATTCAGATTCTTCAGGCTCCATGCTTCCCATACTTGCCACCCAAACTCTAGCACACCAAGGTCAGAAGGCCGCTTAGCCATCGTTGCTTGTTGCAGTTTTGCCATGCCCTGGCCGGCTTTTTCACTCACAAATAATGCCAACGGTGCGCGTTTGAATATGGCGACTATCGTTGACGTCTCGCGATTTTGATAATGGAAGGCAATTTTCCATTTAAACGCCTCCCCCAAGTACTCGAAAGATTCAATAGCATCCAGATCACCAGCAGCGGCCCAGTCCGCTACTTGCACAACAGAGCTGCGCACCTGCTCAAACGCTTCTTCAGCTGTTGTACCCAGCGATGAATACCAAGCGTGGCTATCCGAATAAGAGCGACTGGTGCCTGAGGCTTTGGCATCGGTATTTCTTCGGGAGTACACTCCAAACTTGAATGACGAGCCCCCCCCAGATACTGCCTAGTTCATCCAGCCCCGATTCAATCCAGTAGGTAAAACTTTCCTTTGACCCGGCCTGGCTATATTCATCCAGCGACATGGTGGTCAAGCGCGATGCTGGCCAAACCGAGAGGAATTCATCCCATAGGGCGTATTGTTTCGGGAAGTCTGTCATCTCTGTTTTCCTTCACGCGGTTTGCTCAAATTCCCATTACATTATGGGATATTCTGGCATGAGAGGCAGGGCTGGTTTGGGCTTAAACATGGCTCTCCCCCGATAACAGGCATTGGACGGAAATTTCGGCACATCCAATGCTGCAATCAAACCGCTCGATTAGTCCGCCATGTAACTAGCTGTTTACAAAGGAAAAGTGGTTTAGGAAAGTCGCGGACTTCAAGGTTGGCGGAGAGCGAGGGAGGAGAGAGAAATGGCCAGGAGAGAGCGAAACAGGGGCAAATACCCGGTTCTGGGGTGACTCGCCAAGTCCGCGAGAACCCGAAGAAACCCGCGACAGTACGTAGGAGCAGGCAATAAAAAAGGCCAACCCGAGAAGGTTGGCCTTTCAAATTTGGTGGAGACGGCGGGAATTGAACCCGCGTCCGCCAGTCCTCTGCCATTGGCTCTACATGCTTAGGACCCTCTATTCAGTTAACCCGTTACGACCCGAAGGGCAGGGTGTAAAAGGCGATCTCCTGAAGTTTCGCGTGTACAACTGGAGCAGCTGCACAGGCTAGCTTGTTATGGGTGACACTCATAAAAACCGCGGTACAAGCACCTTGGCATGAGTGCTAGAGCCCTTAGGCTGCTAGAGCGTAAGTTTCGTCGTTTGCGACTATTTTTTACAGTAATTGGAGTACGAGTGTTACTGTCCACTCGACATGCACCTCAGGGTTTGTAACCGGCGTCGAAACCAAGTCGTCCCCGATGATCGTAATATGGGGCGTACTTTACCCGATTTCAAGAGCGCTTTTCCAGTCCCCATTTGCATTGCGCCTTATTCTGTCTTCGTCGTCTGTTTTTCAATCGTGGGACTTTTCATTCCGCTTCGTCGGCCTGATATATAGGTAAGGCTCTCAAGTTAAGTAACGGTTCGCTATAAATAGGAGGCGTTGCAGTGCTTTCCGTGGATAGTTGGCGGATTAAACGGCATCGGATGATTAATGCCGTTCATTCCGTGCTGATTCTTAGTGGCATGAGTTTTCTGGCCTGGGTGCTGGCGAGCTGGTTCTTTGGGGCGATGGCGGCTTACGCTTTAGCTGGCGTCGTCATCGTCTCGCTAATGGTTACGCCGAGGCTGGCCCCGGACATGTTGATTCGCGCCTACAAAGCGCAATATCTGCCTTTCGTCCAGGCTCCGGGGTTATATCGATTGATTCAGGCTCTGAGCGAACGGGCGGAACTATCGAATACGCCCAAGCTTTACATTGCGCCCAGCGGTGTCCTGAACGCCTTTGCAATAGGCGGTAGGGAGGACGCAGCGATTGTGGTTTCACAGGGCCTGCTGCACTCTCTTTCTCAACGGGAGCTGGCTGGAGTGTTGGCGCATGAAATCGCGCATATTCGCAATGGCGATGTGCGGGTCATGATGATTGCCGACAGTATCAGCCGATTGGTGTTTCTGCTGACTCATATTGGCCAGTTTTTACTGCTGATCAACCTTCCGCTGATCTGGCTGGGGGCGATGTCCGTCGATTGGACAATCATTTTGACTCTGCTCCTTTATCCTTTCCTTCTCTCTCTACTGCAATTGGGCCTGTCGCGCACCCGTGAGTACCTGGCTGACGCTACGGCGGCTCAATTGACCGGAGACCCTTCCGGGTTGGCCTCTGCTTTACGGGCCATTGAGGAGCGGCATGGAAGCTGGATGGAGCGTATCTTCGCTCCGGGGCGAGGAGAGTCTCAACCCTCCCTGTTCAGGACGCACCCACCGACTGAAAAGAGAATCCAACGCCTGCTTGATCTGATGCAGCAAAGTCCGCAGGAAGGTCTGGTATTTTCCCACTCAGAGGCCTGTCCACAGGACTTGTTAAGAGGTCGCGCCAATCGGCCAAAACGGTATTGGCATGGCTATTGGCATTGAGCTATTGTCCCTTTGCTGAAGTGACTGGCAGGCTGTTTATGGAGTAACCAAAGCAAATAAAAATTAAGCGGTTTAAGCGTTGAGAGGGTGTCTTTTTCGCCCCGGTTTAGATAAACTCCGCAACCCTTTTCATGGTCCATAGACAGGACCCTGTTGGGAACGCTCCTCAGTTGCGTTGATGAGCCTTGTCCGCAAGCGACGTCAGGCTCAGATCAGCCGGATATCGGAGCGGCGCCGATGATGCGTAAAGGGAAAGATTATGCACATCCGGCGAATGTCGCCGATACAAATCCGCCGAATATAACCGACTTTAGAGTATTTAAGATGATTCGATGGGAACACCCGAAACAACGTCGATTTTACCGGGCCAGCATTCAACGGGACCTGTTCGGCCGCCTGGAGATTCTGTGCGTGTCCGGCAAACTGGATGCGCGCAACGGAAGCTGTAAACCCATTTACTGCAATAATCCAGATCATCTCAAGGAAGAGTTGAGAAAAATATTTCGCGCCAGAAGGAAAAGCGGTTACAAGCTTTTCCCCTAACGTCCGTTACTGTCCCCATAAAATCCCGTACTAGCCATCGCACGGCCGTCACATTCATGACTGACGAGCCAAAGGCAAGACCGCCCGGGGCGAAAGACTGCTCCTGCAGTTTCGCCTCGGGCGGATCAATTCGTTCCTGATCTTCTAATACCAGAAACCGCGCTTATCCAGCGTTATGTTCCGCAAGCGCCCTCAAGGCTGCTGGCAGGTATCCCACTGCAATTGATACTCAATCTTGGAAGAGGCGTCGACAGTATCCAGCTGGATTTCCGCTTTGCCGCCATCCGCCGCTTTATAGGCTTTGATGCTGGTATTCGCGCGAATAATCGCGTCTTCCCCACAGGGGGACCAGGAAATCGAGCCAATGCGGAAGTTATCTTCGACCAGGAAGTCCTCTACAACAGGATTTTCCGGATCCATCCACTCCTTGTTCAGGCGTGAGCCGACGGACTCGCCCGCAAAGAAGTAGCTCGCCTGTAGCGATGCATAAGCGCCCGGCGCGTTGTCTACGTATCCACGATAGTCCAGCGCCACCAGCGCCACGGTCAGACCATGGGGGACGCGAACGGCGACGCCCAGGTTACAGCTCTTGCGGACGCGGCCAGAATCTGCGGTGGTGGAGTCTGCAGTATATTGGTCAAAGAACATACTGATTTTGGAGTAATCGGGAGACATTACCGCACTGGCGGAGCCGGATGGGCAACCCGAGCCGCCATAGGCGAAGTCGTAGATTTCAATATCCTCATTAATGAGGTTGGGGTGAGAGGTTAAGAGAGCATTATCCGCCGTTGCGCCGCCAGAAAAAAATGCCGCCGCAGTCAGCGTCGCCATGATTCCTTTTTTCATATTATGTAATCCATTTTTTGATATCGGTATGTTTTGAAAGTACGCAGAGAAAGGCGTACAGGGAGGTATAACACAGGCGCAGTGTTCGCCTGCGCACCCTGCGAGGCTTGACGCTACGTTTACTTTCAACGCCAGCATAATCCGTTAGGGCAAAAAGGCGCCTCCGTTAATTTTACCAAGTTAAATTTACTTAGTTGTTTTTCCCGGAAGGGCGCGCGGAAAATGCGCTTATGTTAAGGTAAGCGCCATCACCCCAAGCCCATTCTGAGTCTGCATATGTCGTCCGCCGCCAAGTCCCTGAACGCTCTAACCTTCGATAACAGCTACACTCGTCTGCCTTCGCACTTTTATCAAAAAGTCGCGCAGACGCCGCTGGAAGACGTGCATTTAATCAGCTTCAACGGAGACGTGGCGGAGACTCTCGGGCTGGATCGGCGCCACATTAATCCTGAAGAACTGGCGCGCTATTGCGGTGGCGGAGGCGCTCTTGAGGCTGGTGAATCCATTGCGATGAAATACGCAGGGCATCAGTTTGGGCATTACAACCCGGAATTGGGAGATGGGCGCGGCCTGCTGTTGGGCGAAGTCGTGACGACGGATAATCAGCGTCTGGATCTACATCTGAAAGGCGCCGGGCGGACTGCATACTCACGCTTCGGCGACGGTCGCGCCGTGCTGCGCTCCAGTATTCGGGAGTATCTGGTCAGCGCCGCCATGAGCGGCCTCGGCATATCCAGCACTCGCGCGTTATGTCTGGTGGGCAGTGAGGAATATACCATGCGTAATGGTATGGAACGCTGCGCGATGGTATTGCGCGTCACCCCTTGCCATATTCGCTTTGGCCACTTCGAGCATTTTTATTATCTAGGCCAGCATGACGACCTCAAATTGTTGGCGGATTATTGTATCGAGCGCTATTTCCCCGGCCTGCAAGAAGCGGAGAATCCCTACCTCGCCATGTTCAATGAAGTCCGCGACCGCACGGCTGATTTAGTCGCGCAATGGCAAAGCTATGGCTTCGTACATGGGGTGATGAATACGGACAACATGTCGATCATCGGGGAAACCTTTGATTACGGCCCTTTCACCTTTCTCGACAGCTACGATCCCAACTTTATCAGCAACAAAAACGATACCGCTGGGCGTTACGCGTTCAAGCAACAACCCGGTATTGCTTTGTGGAACCTCTCCGCCTTGGCTCAAGCGTTACTGCCGTTGATTCCGTTGGAAGAATTAAAGTCAGCGCTTGATGGTTTCGCCGAGCGCTACAGCGCCGCCTTTTACGGAAAAATGGCGCAGCGTCTGGGCTTCAGCGCGACGACTCTGGGAGCTCAAGATAGCGAGCAACGTCGCCTCATAGACGAACTGCTCACTCTCTTCACTACTCACAACACTGACATGAATCGCTTTATGCGAGCCCTGGGTCACTACGATGGCAGCGAAAGCAGTCTGGCTTTCATGTCTGACCTGAGTTGCGATAGCCGCGCTTTTTCAAACTGGAAGAGCGACTATAGGAAACAGATAGAGACATCCTCCGCCACTGTCCTGGACAGAACACAGGCCATGCAGCAGGTTAATCCTGAGTACATTTTGCGTAATTACATGCTTGAAGAAGCCATCCGGGAAGCGCATCAGGGCGATTACCTGCTGGTGCAAAACCTGCTTCGCATCGTTAAAAATCCCTTCAACGCACAACCCGGCGCAGAACGATACGCCGACGCGCCGCCAGACTGGGCGGGAGGCATTTGTCTAACCTGCTCATCATGAAGCAGCCGCGACGGTATGCGGCCGCTTACTGACTTACTCGTTTAAATCCGTCGTTCTTCATGGCTATAATGGCGTTCCTATCGCGCAGCTAAAGGAGCATGGCTACCCAGACAACCAAGGACCCTACTCTCAATAATAAATCCCGGGCACGGATCAGCTGAGGATTCTTAATCTTAAGAATAATAATCTAACCACTCTTGCAGGAATGACGAGCGCTTAGCGCGTTAGGCCGCCTCGGAGCAGGTTTAAAAACAGCCGCCTCCCTGCCTGGAAAAGGAACTCATTTTTCAAGGCGACAAAGGATATGCTTAGAAAATCACCTTATTCGTTATTTTTCGCGTTTCTCATCTCCCTTTTTCTATCCAGCGCCGGCTACGCCAATCAGGCGCCCGACCAAGACATTCTGGAATACCTCAATGGCGTGCCTGGAATGGAAGCGGAAGAGCTGGACAACCCACCGGAAGGCTACCGTTACATTCTGATCCGTTACGAGCAGCCCATCGATCACGCTAACCCCGCCATGGGAACTTTCAAGCAGCGCATGGTGTTGCTGCATAAATCTGCGGAAGCGCCAATGGTGTTAGCCACAAACGGCTATAACATTTCCGTCAGCACCTACCGCTACAACCTCACCAAAGTGCTCAACGCCAGCCAGCTGAAAATCGAGCACCGCTACTTTGCGGAATCCAGACCAGATCCTTTGGATTGGCAGTATCTGACAATCAAGCAGGCGGCTTCAGATCATCATCGTATCGTGCAGGCGATTCGTCCGTTCTACAGCGGCAAGTGGATTTCACGCGGCGCCAGTAAAGGCGGTATGACAGCCATGTATCACCGCCGCTTTTTCCCCAATGACGTAGACGGCACCGTGGCCAATGTAGCGCCGCAGAGCTTTGGTCGTCTGGACCCCCGCTATGTGACGTTCCAGGAAGAAGTCGGCCCACGCGCCTGTCGTGAAACGCTCAAGCGCTACCAGCGCGAAGTGTTGAAGCGCAGGGAAACCATGAAGGCTTACATCCAGACCTACGCAACTGAAAACGGCCTGGAGTTCAATCTCGAAGGCGGTTTGGATCGCGTACTGGACCTCACCATCGGCGAGTTGTACTTCCAGTTCTATCAGTACGGAGATCTGGAATACTGCAAAGATATCCCCGCTAAAGACGCCAGTGACCAGGAGCTGTTCGATTTCATGCTGGCCTGGGGGCCGTTGACCTTCGTTACGGATTCCGGACTGGAACAGTATGAAGCCTATTTCTATCAGGCGATCACCCAGCTGGGGTATCCCCGTTTGCTCACCAGCCATATGCGTAACTTGCTGATGTACGATCCAAACGACTACAGCGCTTATGTCAGCGAATGGCCGACCCAGCGCTTCGATCACAGAGCCATGTGGGATATCGCCGAATTTGCGACGATGAGAAGCAAAAACGTGATCATGATCTACGGTGAAATCGACCCATGGTCTGCGGCGGCCTTCTTTATCCCGGACTCCAACCGTCGCGGCACTCGCACCTTTATGGTGAAAGGCGGCAATCACGGCTCCGACATCCTCACTTTGAACGAGCGTGATAAGGGCCGAGCCTACTCCATGTTGGAGGACTGGACCGGCGTAGCCCCGCAAGATCCGCCTCTAATGCTGAGAAGCCTGTCGATCAGCAAAGACAGCGTCCTTGAGTCGGAAGAAGAGGGACTACAACGCCGTCCTCTGTAATCTATCCTCAGCCCTCGGCGGCTTAGTCGTCGGGGGCTTGTCCATGGCAAGTTGAAGATCGGGTGAACATTTGCATTATAGATTATGAGGGTGAAAGCTATTTAAATTCATTGTGTTATAAGAAATATTTTTTTTCTGTTGAAATATTAATTTGTTGTAACTTATTATCTGTCTCTTCTCGGCTAGAGAATGGGGTGTTTTTTTGAGCTAATTTTCCGCCAGATGTATACTGATCGTGAGATTTGTTGCTCATTACACATGGAGGTATTTCTTGATGATTCCTCTCCTTTATCCAGAAAATGCTCTAATTACTCCCCCCTTATTAACATTGAAAGTGTTTTCTGCTTTATATACTAAAGTGGTCAAGACGAATGGGATGGAAGAAGAGCGCCGTTATATTGGAGGTTTTGCAGTATTCGTCAATGAGCGTGGGGCTTCAGCGGCAAACAAAACTATATCTTAAAGGATCCTCTTGGTTCTGTTGTCGCATACGATGACGCAAACAAGCTAGCTTAGTCCCCTAATACTGCGATTGAAGAACGACTTTTAATGATTGGAGTAAGCGACGATCCTCTGATTGGACTGCCTGTCCTGTCAGTGAATCATTTGGCTTCAAACCTACGATAAGCACAGTATATGAAAAGACGACTGATTTATATGATCAGGAGAGTTTACGACCCTACTTCTTGGGCGATTTCTGAGCGCAGATCTTCTCATTCAGGTTTACACAAATTTACAGGCATATAATCAAATGCAAAAAGTAATCCTTTGAGACTGACTGGTCGTAGCTGTTTCAGGCGGGTGAGCTAACAATGGAAAAGGTCCAGAAGGTTTCTGGAGATAATAGTAGAGTTTTGTCACCGGTCTTTCTGGGCGATAAAGTGCTGTGCGAGTTTGGGCGTTTTGCAGGAAAAATAAGTGTGTTGCTGAATTGCCCAAGTTGCAGATTACGTCGTGAGGACCCCTTGAAGGGGGCGGTAGGTGGGCGTTAAGTGTAGCCACCGGAGCTTGATAGGAAGCCGTTGAAATCTTAATTTAGTCTGCAATTGCTTGTCAGTATACAGCTCAAGAAGCGCAGATTTACTGGCATCAAGCAAAGCTGGCTCGACAACGAGAGTTTCACTAACAGGACAATTACTATTCCTGACTGGTTTGACGGTCGGGCATAGTAGGACTATCTGTAAATAAGGGATTGTATTTTATTAACTATTTTAATTTTAGGTGTTACTTATGAAAACTAAAGTCATTGCTGCATTATGCCTGTTGCTTTCATCTATGGGAGCTAATGCAGCGCAGAGTTGCGCGAAAAGTAAGATTATTTCTATTACAACTGGTCCGGCATATGGCGCTTTGTTACAAGTCGCAGATACAGCTTGCGGTAAACAAGGGTGGGTGTGTCTGGATCCTAATGGTGAGCGTATGAGCGTTGATGTCGCCAAAGCGGTATATTCCCATGCTCTTAGTAACTACGTGTCAGGGAATGAAGTTAGTGTTTCATACTATGACGATGGAAATTTCACCAAGGCTTGTGGCGGCGCGGCTGGCGGATTTCCGGTTATTTTTGACCTCCGCTCCTACCATCAATAAAGTAGTTTTTTCGTTTCAGAGCTATGTTAAGAGGCTAGTACATCCACTAGCCTTTTTTTTAAGAGAGACGTTAATCTCTCCTACAACGTACAAACGCCAACCTTAACTAAAAACTAGCCCCTCTCCCCCTAACCAGCCATAATTCCGCCATTCCATGGCGCATCGGTTCTTTGCGTCCGCCGGGTTAAATTTAACAGTAGATCAATAGCTAGGGAGTCACGATGACCAGTCTAAGCAAGTTCAGTTTTATGGCGATTTTGCTTTCTCTTGGCGTATTGCAAGGTTGTTCTGAAACGGACCAACAGACGACGGAGGAGAAACCTTTGCGTCCCGTCAGGACCCTTGTGGTGGGAGCGGTGGAGAATGCGAACTGGCGTGAATTTCCCGGTACGGTGGATGCGGCGCAGAAGGCGGAGTTGGGGTTTCGGGTGACAGGGAAACTGCATAGTCTGAACGTGAATGAAGGACAGATTGTGAAGGAAGGGGAGGTGCTGGCGAAGCTGGACGATACTGACTTCCTCATTCAGCTCAAGAGTCGTCAGGCGGATTATCAGCAGGCCCATGATGATTTCCTGCGGGGTAAATCCCTGATCGGCAAAGGCGTTATTTCCCAGTCGGATTTCAGCAAATTGCAGGCGCAGGATATTGCGGCCCAGGCGGCGCTGGAGTCTGCGCAGAGAAATCTGGAGTACACCGAACTGAAGGCGCCGTTCGGCGGCAGGATCGCCAAGCGTTATGTTGAAAACTATGAAGAAGTCTCCGCCATGCAGCCGATTTATGCGCTGCAGGACATCTCTTCTCTGTTGGTGAAAGTGGATATTCCTGAAAGCTTGATGATTACCGCGCAGGAGGGGACAGAGCCGGAAGTGCAGGCATTGTTCTCCGGCATTCCTGGCGAGAGTTTTCCCCTGAAACTAAAAGAAGTGTCCTCTCGTGCGGATGAAGCGACGCGTTTGTTCAACGTGACTTTTAGCATGCCGGCGAACCCTAAATACAACATTCTGCCGGGCATGTCCGTCACGGTTAGAGGCCGTCCGCCGCAAGCGACGGAGCAGGACGGCGCTATTTTTGTTCCGCCTCATGTGGTGCAGGAAGATGGCGATGGCCGCTACGTGTGGACGGTCAGACATGAAAACGACTCGACAGGCGTGGTCAATCGTCACGCGGTGACTACCGGAGCGATTCAGAACAACGGCATTCAAATTCTGTCCGGCCTGGAAGAGGGCGATGAAGTGGTGACCGCCGGCATGAGCAAGATGCACTCCGGCTTGCAAGTGCGCCTGACCGCGGAGGGGAGCAAGTGAATATCACACGGCTTGCGATAGAGAATAACCGGCTCACGATTGTTCTCCTGCTGGTGATTGCTGTAGCCGGAACCATGACCTTCCTGGGAATGCCTCGTGCTTATGACCCGGGGTTCGTCATGCGGGCGGCGCAGGTGGTGACCTATTTCCCGGGGGCTAGTCCCGAGCGGGTGGAGGAGCTGGTTTCCTCACAGATTGAAGAAGCGGTGAAGGAAATACCAGAGTTGGATTTCGTGAAAAGCGAATCCCGTACCGGCGTGTCCATCGTTACGGTGAACATCAAGGAAAGCTACAAGGACATGCGTCCGATTTGGGACAACCTGCGGCGCAAAGTCGAGTCCACTTCCACGGATCTTCCCGATGGCGTCGTTGGTCCCTATGTGAACGATGAGTTCGGCGATGTGTTCGGCATTGTCATGACTATTACGGCGGAAGGCTTTAACTACGCGGAACTGAAAAAGATCTCCGATGATGTGAAAACGGAGCTGCTGAGGTTTCCGGATGTCGCCAAAGTGGAAATCTGGGGCGAACAGGAAGAGCGTATTTTTGTTGAATACAATAACTCTCGTCTGTCTGAGCTGGGGCTGTCTCCTAGTCAGCTGTCGCAGGCGTTGGAAACGCGCAATATTATTATTTCCGGCGGCTCTTTTAATCTGGGGCGTGAGCGCATATCGCTTGAACCAAGCGGCAACTTTGAGTCGGTAGAAGACATAGAGCAGACCATCATTAATATTCCCGGCAGCAACCGGTTGATGTATTTGAAAGACATCGCCACGGTGGTGCGCGGTTATGTGGACCCGCCGGAATCCTTGCTGCACTCATCCGGTGAGTTTGCGCTGGCGGTGGCGGTGGCCATGCGGGAAGGCGGCAATAATATTGAGCTGGGCGAGCAGGTCTCGGCGATGATGAATGAGCTGTTGCAGCAATATCCCTACGGCATTGAGTTTGATCTGGTCAGCTTTTCTCCCGCAGAAGTGGATCAGAAAGTCAGCGACTTTGTCTCCAACCTGCTGCAGGCGATTGCAGTTGTCTCCATCGTCATGTTGTTCACACTGGGCCTGAGAACGGGCCTGGTGGTCTCCACCCTGATTCCTTTGTCCATGCTGTTAGCGTTTCTGGTGATGTCTTATCTGGATATCGGACTGGATCAGATTTCTCTGGCGGCGCTGATTATCGCGCTGGGGATGCTGGTGGATAACGGCATTGTGATGGCGGAGAACATCATGGTGCTGATGGAGAAGGGCAAGAGCGCCACAGACGCCGCCATAGACTCCGCGATGGAGCTGCGTATCCCCTTGCTGACCGCCTCGTTGACGACCATCGCCGCTTTTCTGCCGATCTATCTGGCGGAGTCCAATGTCGGCGAATTCACCTCCTCCCTGTTTAAGGTGGTGGCGATTACTCTTCTCGCCTCCTGGGTTATTTCTCTCACCGTGGTTCCCATGTTGTGCGTGTACTTCCTCAAAGTCACTCAACAGGAGGAAAGCTACGGATCGATGTTCTATCGCACCTACCGCAGCGTATTGACGACCTTGCTGAGAAATAGGGCGGTGACGCTTGTCGTTACATTGCTGGTGTTTATCGTGGCCATGAAAGGATTCGGTTATGTGCCGAAGATATTCTTCCCGCCTTCTGATCGGAATTACTTTCAGGTGGAGCTGAAACTGCCGGAAGGTACGGCGATAGAAGAGACAAGACGGATGGTCACGGACATGGAAGGCTTTATCGAGTCCGAACTGCAGGTGACGGAATCGCGCAAGGAAGGCGTCACCAAATGGGTCAGTTATGTCGGCAACGCCGGCCCCAGAATCATTCTGTCCTATAACCCAAAACCCAATAACAGCAGCTATGCGATGATGATCGTCACCGCCAGCGACGCCAAGCTGGTGGGTGGCCTGATTGACCGCATCAGCCGCTATGCTTTGGATAACCATCCAGATCTTGAAGCCACGATTAAACCCATGGCCAACGGACCCTCTGTGGCGAATCCGGTGGAAGTGCGGTTAAGCGGATCGGATGCGGATGTGCTGTTTCGTCGCGTTGACGCCTTGAAAGCGAAGATGCGTGAAATCGGCGGCCTGACCAATATCACCGATGATTGGGGACAGCGCATCAAGAAGCTGGTGATCCATATCGATCAACCCAGGGCGCTTAGGGCGGGCGTTACCAGTCAGGATATCGCGGTGTCTCTGCAAGCGGGCATTAGCGGGCTGGAATTGACGGAGTACCGGGAAGGGGAGGATATCATTCCCGTGATGGTGCGGGCGGAAGGCTCCAATCGCAACAATATAAGCGGCGTTCGTTCCTTGTCGGTCTATGTGCAATCCACCGGTAAGTCGGTTCCTCTGTCGCAGGTGGCGGATATTGAAGTGGTTTGGGACACCGCGAAAATCTTTCGTCGCAATGGCCTGAAGACCGTCGCCGTTGGCGCTCAATTGGAAGGGGACATCACGGCGGCGGAGAAGTTCGCTGAGCTGACGCCCTGGCTCAAGGAGCAGCAGCAAGAGTGGGGGACCAGCACTCGCTATGAACTGGGCGGCGAATCGGAAAGTTCTGGCAAAGCGAACCAGTCTATCGTCGATAAACTGCCTATCGCTGGCTTTGTCATTCTGATTTTGATGGTGGGTCAGTTCAACTCCATCCGCAAGGCGATCATTATCCTGAGCACGATTCCGCTGGGTTTGATCGGCGTATCGGCGGGGCTGTTGGCCTTGAACAGCGCCATGGGCTTTATGACCTTCCTGGGCGTAGTGTCTCTGGCTGGGATTGTTATCAACAACGCGATTGTATTGTTGGAGCGTATTAATCTGGAGCTGGCGGAAGGCGTCGAGCATGGTCAG
Organism: Hahella sp. CR1; assembly: GCF_029813005.1. Taxonomy (NCBI): domain Bacteria; kingdom Pseudomonadati; phylum Pseudomonadota; class Gammaproteobacteria; order Oceanospirillales; family Hahellaceae; genus Hahella; species Hahella sp. CR1. The sequence continues at coordinate 164,935 of NZ_JAPELK010000013.1, read as the reverse complement.
GCTATTATCAACGCTGCGCAGCAACGCACCAGGCCGATTTTGTTGACCACCGCAACGACGGTGCTGGGGCTGCTGCCGTTGTATCTGGGTGGAGGCGAAATGTGGGAGCCGCTGGCTATCGCTATCATGGCGGGTCTGTTGTTCTCCACGATACTGACCCTTTGTGTGGTGCCTGTGTTGTACGCCACGTTCTACCGCGTGCGGTTTTAAGCGCGTTGGCGGATCTATCCCGGCATTGGGAATGGCAATGCCGGGATAGACAGTACTTTTTTACAAGTCAGGCATGGAGCGCTTGGTTAACCTGCGTCGGGAACCGTTTCAGGTCCGGCAGCGCCAGTCATGGCTGTCTCGCTGAATACCTGATTCTCGACAGCAGGCTAATACTTAAAAGGAACTTCATTAATGAAAACGCAATTCGCAATGCTGGCTTTGGCCGCTTCGATCATCTCCACGCCCGCCATGTCAGCGGACACCATCTTCGAATATTACAAGACAACCGCCAGAGCCAAGGTAGACGGGGTTGGAAAATCAGAGTGGGAGTCCACGACATACCGGGAAGCGACGCCGCTGCATCAATCCTATAATTTAAGCGCCTCCGCCAATGGCGCTACATCCTCCATGCGCTACGATCTGGACTACTCTCCCTACGACAACGGCGCTGTACTAAGGTATTCCATTGATGGCGAAATCCAGCGTGACGAAGAAAGCAGAGCTTCCGTCGACTTGGGGCATGGCGGCGCTATCAATCATAAGTTCCGTGCGACAAGCAGTGGTTTGCTGAAAGTGAATTTCAATATCGACACGTTATTTGTCGACTGCCCGGAACGGGCGGTGTGTATGAGCGTTGACGGAGATGTCACCGTGACAGGAAACGGCTATCGGGAAACCATCAAATTCACGCCCAAAAACGGCTTTAAAGACGGGGTTTCTTACCTGGAGATACCTGTGCAGGAAGCAAAGGACTACCTTGTTCAGTTTAACTCCGGCAACGGTACTTCTGGCGCGCCCAAAAGCCAAAGCATTACAGCGGTTTACACGGTGACTTGGGAAGCGCAATACGACTGAGGCCATTGACGTTCAGGCCAGGGGGCGGCCCCTGGCTTATAGGTATAGTTTCATTTTCATTGGGCTTTATCCTTCAGTGCCGTTATTGATATGTCTCGCCATAATGCGTCTAATTTTTTACTCTAATCATGCTAATGCTGTCGTGAAGATCAGCAATGGTTGGCTGGATAGTAAATAGTTTTTCTTTTCAAAAAGATAAAATTGATGACGCTTTATGATGAGAAGTTTTGAGTACACCATTAACGCTGGAGTTGAGCGCGTTTTTCGCGAATTGGTTTTGCTTGAAAATGCGGATAAATGGCTGAAGGCTAAAAAATTGGTTGCGGTGGAGTTCAAGGGAAGCAAGGAGAGGCCGGATGGATATCTCATGCGGTATTTAGTTGGCGACAATGCTTTGGCGACCACCACAATAGACTTTGAATTATATGACTACCTTAAAGAAGTCAGGATGATTGAAAAGTCGACTAAATTGGATAACGGCAATGAAGCTGCAACTGATCGAAGTATGCCGATAAAGCACATGCACCAGAGGCTTCAATTCGCTGCGTGCGAGTCAGGAACGAAAGTTACGCATCAGGTTTACTACGAGACCAAGGGCCTTTTGAGCTGGTTAATTTGTTTTTTCCTCATTCATCCAGCAGTGAAGAAAGAGGTTTTTAGCGTTAATAGGAAAATCAGCGCATTCCTGTCTTCAGGCGTTTAGTTGTTGATACGACGCTAGCAATAACCATGTTAATTGGGCATTCCTGTCGGGAGCAACGTTTGTCGGGCTATTCAAACACCCCATTATCTAAAAAGCTGGGCGTTAAAGAAGGTTTTGTGCTTTATGCGTCAAATGCGCCGGTTGATTACCCAGAGCTGGTTAGCCCTCTGCCTGACAATGTGCTTCTTGTTGATGCGCTCCGTCCTGATTTGGACATGATCCACTTCTTTACTAAAAGCCATGATGAGTTGGAGTCAGAGCTTGGGAACCTGGTTGATCATATCAAGCAGAATGGCATGATCTGGATATCCTGGCCTAAAAAGGCCTCCAAGGTGACGACGGATATGACGGAAGATGAAGTCCGGCGCATTGCTTTGCCTATGGGCTTAGTGGATGTGAAAGTTTGCGCGGTGGACGAGGTGTGGTCTGGCCTGAAGCTGGTGATACGCAAAGAAAACAGGAAGTAGTCCTGATGGGGAAAATGGAAAGCGTTCCGGACATAACATCAGTTGTTGGGTGGCATCGTGAGTTGGCGAAAGTCATGGGAGTCAATCCTTTGCCGAATGATCAGGCAAGGCGACTTACCAGGCATCTGTTATTCGACGAGACCTATGCAGAGATGACGGGAAAAGAGGGTTGGGCTTGTTATGTAGAATGGCTACTGACCGCATCTGAGCTGACGTTACTTCTGTTTTCTCATTTTTATACTAAGCTGTTGGCTCACAATGAGGTCAAACAGTATCCGACTTTTCAGAAGCATGCAGAAAGCGATTTGCTTGATAAACTAGATCAGGCCTTATTTGCTAAAAGGATTGCTGCGCATTGAGTGCTGCTTAGTTGAGTCCTCAAAGATCAGCCAGAGGCCGCCGGTTTAACCGGCTGACTCTGGCGCTTGCAGTTCACGAATGGGACGAATTTCAATGCTTCCCAGTCGAGCAGGAGGAATACGTCCAGCGAGTTGGATAGCTTCGTTCAGGTCGCGGGCTTCCATCATGTAAAAGCCAGCCAGCTGCTCTTTGGTTTCTGCGAATGGGCCGTCGGTGGTGGTGACGCGGCCATTGCGGACGCGCACGGTGGTGGCGGTTTCCACAGGTTGCAGTGCGTTGCCGCCCACAAAATGTCCGCTTTGTCTGACCTCATCGCCGAAAGCGATGCACTCTCCGTTCAGCGAGTCCCACTCGCTTTTGGTCATGGCGTTGATAATGTTTTCATCGTAATAAACGAGACATAGATATTTCATAATAAGTTCTCCTGGTTCATAAGGTGCGGCCACGAAAAACGCGCTAACAGCAGCCGTGCTATTTACAGGGCAATGAAGTTATCAATTGGGCGAATCTCAACTCCCCAGCCCATCTCTTCACCGATATTGGCCGCGGGGTGCTTTAACGCAAGTATTTTCGCCTCTTCCAAACTGCTCGCCTCAATCATAAAGAATCCGCCGATCTGCTCTTTAGTCTCCAAAAACGGGCCATCTGAAACAATGGGGCCATTCTTACTGGGGCGAATACACAAAGAGGAGGGTGGAGAGGCAAGAGAGCCTTGCGCGAGCACTGCGCCGCTTTGACGCAGGCTTTGGTCATATTCAGAGCATTGACTGACGATGGCCTGCATCTCAGCCTCGCTCAACTCCGCGAACTTTTGTACGTTGTAATAAGCCATGCAGAGAAATTTCATGATGTCTTCCTATATGGTGAGAGACGGAATCTGGGCGGCGAGGTTTGCTAAGTGGACCGCCCAGATCCTGCATTATCTGGGCTTGAGGTTAAACAGCGCTGCGCCATCGGGTACGCTGAACGGCGCTGAATAATGCTCATGCACAATCTTCCAGTCGCCGTCGCGAAGGCGATAGCAGACGGTGCCGCGCATCCAGGAACTCTGCGTTTCCCCTTGTTCATTCACACAGCCGCAGCGATTGAGAAAGTGGCCGACGGCCAAATCCCCTTCGGTTTCAATGCGCAAATCTTCCACCTCAAAAATCATGGGCCCTGATGTGTAAGACAAACAGGTTTCCCAGTGTTTGCGATAGGCGTCCACGCCTTCGAATTGCAACTGCAGAATAGCGTCAAAGGCGCGCACGTCCGGCGCGTAGTGACCCATGATACGATCCAGATCTTTGGCGCAGGCGGCTTCCACCCAGCTACCCAGAGCCTGACGAACTTGGTTCTCAACGGGATTTGTCGCGTTCATAACGGTCTCCTTTTCGTTGCGTGACATGCTGGTCAGACTGGTTGGTTGCAGTTAATCATCCAGGGAGTGCCGAACCGGTCCACCAGCATGCCGAAGCGCTGGGCCCAAAAGGTTTGCTGCAACGGCATACGCACTTGACCGCCTTCCAGCAGCGCGTTGAACAGGCGGTCGGCTTCTTCAGGCGTGTCCATATCGAGTTGCACAAAGAAGCCTTTGGGTTCTTCAAAGTGCCCGGGAGGCGTATCGGAGGCCATTAATCTTCTATCTCCGACTGTCATGCAGATGTGCATGATTTTATCCTCCCAGCCTGGAGGGTTCTGAGTCGGATCGGGACATTCTGCGAAAGTCACCGAATACTCGATTTTGCCCCCCAGGACTTGTGCGTAGTATTCGAATGCCTCTTTGCATTGGCCATTGAAGAATAGATAGGTATTCACCTGCGGCGGCTTAGCTGACAATTGCGCTTGCAGGGCCTTATGTTGCTCCAGTCCTTCACTGGGCGCGAAATCCTCCAGCTCATAGAGCTGGCGGATTTCCAGCTCGACTTCTCCGTCGCCGTCCAGCGCAGGCCAGCGACACGCCCATTCGATTGCTTCTTCTTTCGACTTCGCCTGAATCATGGTGTAGCCAGCGATAAGCTCTTTGGTTTCCGCAAAAGGGCCGTCGAATACAGTAGGCTTGCCGCCGGAAAACTTGATTCGGGCGCCCTTGTCGCTGGGCTTCAAACCCGTCCCATCAAGCATGGCCCCAGCGTTCGCTAACTCCTGATTGTAGCTCCCCATGGCGGAGATCAGGTCGTCACCAGGCATGACGCCGGCTTCCGTATTTTTGTCTGCTTTACGTATGATCAAAAATCGCATGTTGACGCTCCATTTCTATTTCAGTCTTTGATTGTCAGGGGCGTTTCAATAAATCTATCCCCTTGATGTACTTCCTTGTCGATTAGGAAAACGGCAAATCGACATGCTGCAGAAAAAAATTCAAAAAAATTTTTAAACATCCTTTAATGACACAGCCAGTTCCTCCAGACGCCTTTCTAAAAATCGGCGTTCGGGTTCCTGCTTTGCTAATGCCAGCGCCTGTTGATAGGCGTCCCGCGCCTGCTCAATCTGTCCCAGACGGCGATGCATATCCGCCTTGGCGGAGTGGGCGAGGTGATAGGAATGCAGCTCGCCCTGGGCGAATATAGTGTCAATAATTTCCAGGCCCCGTTGCGGGCCGTCGCGCATGGCCACCGCCACCGCGCGATTTAGCGCCACCACCGGCGATGGGTTGATGCGCAACAGTAACGTGTACAGGCCAATGATTTCAGACCAGTCAGTCTCCGCCGTGCTGGGAGCTTCAGCATGAATGGCGGAGATGGCCGCTTGCAGGCTGTAGGGTCCAAAGCTCTGGGCGCTTAAGGCTTTAGTGACCCACTGTACGCCTTCTTCTATCTGCGCTTTATTCCACCGTGACCGGTCTTGCGCGTCGAGCAGAATCAGGTCGCCTTGCGCATTGGCGCGAGCGGCGCGTCGGGAATCGCTGAGTAACATTAACGCCAGCAACCCCATCGCTTCTGACGCCTCCGCTTTAGACTTCAGCAGTTCCACCAGCAGGCGTCCCAACCGAATAGCTTCTGCAGACAGGTCGCTGCGGGTCAGGCTATCGCCGGCGGAGGCGGAGTAACCCTCGTTGAATACCAGATAAATGACATGCAGCACGGACTCCAGACGTTCCGGCAACTCGGATTCGGTGGGCACTTCATAGGGAATGCGGGCGTCCCGTATTTTAGATTTGGCGCGCACAATGCGCTGGGCCACTGTGCTGGGTGAAGAAAGAAAGGCGCGTGCGATTTCCTCGGTGGTGAGGTCGCATATTTCTCGTAACGTCAGCGCTACTTGCGCCTCAGTGGATAGGCTGGGGTGGCAACAGGTGAAAATCAGGCGCAGGCGATCATCTTCTATATCTTCGTTCTGTTTGTCTTCCGCGTCTGTCGCTTCCGCATAAAGCCGTTCGGCGATATCGGTTAGCGAGGCGTCAAAGCGGGCGCGACGACGCAGATGATCAATGGCTTTGAAACGTCCTGTGGATACCAGCCAGGCGCGCGGATTGGCGGGAACGCCTTCCTGCTCCCATTGGTCGGTTGCGGCGGCGAAGGCTTCATGCATGGCTTCTTCCGCCAGATCAAAATCGCCCAATAAGCGGATTAAAGTCGCCAAAATACGTCGGGATTCCGCCCGATATACCGCCTCAATTTGCTGACGAGCGCTCAATTTCGCGTTTTCTTCCTGCTGCGGCACTTCGGCTTTCTCCCGTAACTTGTTGAATGCCAATATCCCATCCTAAGTGAAGACGGAAATTGCGGGAAGTGCTGACTAACTTTTGCTCGATGCGCCGTTAGGATATTCGTCGCATGTTAAAGACACGGGGCTAAGATGCTGTATAATCCGCTCCGGTTTTTATGCCGGGAAGCCTAGGGCGTTAGGTTGGTCAACCAAAACGACGCCGGGAAAATCCCATACGCACGAGCGTTTCATTACAAAAATAACAGTCTCATCCAAATCTGTAGCCAGCATGCGGCGTCCGGTTCGACAGAGACTCTACGTGGAGATTTTTGATGCAAGATATTGTTAACTATCTGAACGGCCTGATCTGGAGCCCAGCTCTGATCTACCTGTGTCTGGGAGCGGGTCTGTTTTATTCTGTGTTGACAAGGTTTGTCCAGGTCAGGCATTTCGGTGAAATGTGGCGATTGCTCCTCTCGGGCACCAGCTCTGACAAAGGGATTTCCTCCTTCCAGGCCCTTGCGGTCTCTCTCTCTGGCCGGGTCGGCACCGGCAACATCGCAGGCGTCGCCGCCGCTATCGGTTTCGGCGGTCCAGGCGCAGTCTTCTGGATGTGGATGGTCGCTTTCTTAGGCGCGGCTACTGCTTATATCGAATCCACTCTGGCGCAGATTTACAAAGAAGAAGATGAAGGCCAATATCGCGGCGGTCCTGCTTACTATTTTGAAAAGGCCATGGGCCAGAAATGGTACGCCTGGATTTTCGCGATCTCGACTATTATCGCTTGCGGTCTGTTCCTTCCTGGCGTTCAGTCCAATAACATCGGTAGCGCGGTTGAAACTGCATTCGGCGCCGGTTCGATCATCAACACTTCTTTCTTCGGTGAAGTAAGCTTCGCGAAGCTGGTTTCCGGCGTTGTCGTCGTTCTTATTCTGGGCTTCATTATCTTCGGCGGCGTAAGACGTATCGCCAAGTTCACTGAAATCGTAGTGCCATTCATGGCGTTGGCTTACATCATCATCGCTTGCGTTATCGTGGCGCTGAACATTGATCAACTGCCTGCTGTGATTAGTATGATCGTTGGCGACGCATTCTCTCCAATGGCGGGCTTCGGCGCGGCGATTGGCTGGGGCGTGAAACGAGGCGTTTATTCTAACGAAGCCGGCCAGGGCAGTGGCCCTCATGCAGCGGCGGCGGCGGAAGTACAGCACCCTGCGCAACAAGGTCTGGTGCAGTCTTTCTCTATCTACATCGATACGCTGTTCGTATGTTCTGCGACGGCTTTCATGATCCTGATCACTGGCGCATACAACGTTCATGGCGTAGGCGAAGCCTTCCTTGTTCAAAACGTGGCGACGGATATTGCGGCTAATGGCCCTGTGTTCACCCAGATGGCGATTGAAAGCACCTTGCCTGGCGTTGGTAAGCCGTTCATCGCGTTTGCGTTGTTCTTCTTCTCATTCACCACGATTCTGGCGTACTACTACATTGCGGAAACCAATGTGGCGTGGATCAAGCGCACGGTGAATATTCCTGGCATGGTTTTCGTTCTGAAAGTCGCCATCATGGCCTCCACTTTCTACGGTGCGGTGAAAACTGCGGACCTGGCCTGGGGCATGGGCGACATCGGCGTTGGCTTGATGGCGTGGTTGAACATCGTGGGCATCGTCGTGATTTTCTTCATGGCCAAACCGGCCCTGAGAGCGCTGCGTGACTACGAAGAGCAACAGAAGAAAGGCGTGACCGAGTACACTTTCGATCCAGAAAAACTGGGCATCGAGAACGCTGAATACTGGAACAAGAAAGCCGCAACCGAAGCGCGCGCAAAAGCAGGCCAAGCTGAGCCAGCTAAAGCGCGTAAACCGGGCGTCGCCTGATTGTTTCATTGATGAGCTTCCATTGATCTGACGGAAGCGACTCATAAAAAAGCCGGACTTAGTGTCCGGCTTTTTTGTGTCTGCGGCTCAGTCGTCGCAGTTTACTTCGTGTGGAAAGAAGGTTATCCCTCTCCCAGCATCTCCATTTCGGCCTGCTTGAGCAGGTTCCGGCGTCGCCACCACCATTTGCAATGATGCGCCCGCGACCATAGATGGTACAGTGAGAGCGTCACCGCAAGAATGCCGCCAGCCCAAGCCAAAATATCGACGAGAGACAGTTGCAGCAGTGGCGACATAAGCTCTCCGTCATTGAAAAAGAAGTAGTACACAGGATGTAGCAGCAGGTATCCCCACAGCATCCAGGTCATAAGCGATATCGCTCCGTCTCTTAACCAGAGACCTTTGGTGCGCCGTGACGCCTGTGTGTAAATAAGTGTCCTTTGTGTCGATTCAGCCACGAAAAATTTCTCCTCTATCCGGACTTTCCCAAACTGCATGTTGGTTGCGCTTTCTAAACAGGGCCTTGGGCACTGCAATGGTTACCGTGGCGATATTGAGTATCCAGTAGAACAGCGGATACCAAATACACCACAGAAAGTTTTTGAGCAGTCCCTGGTCGTAGTGACGGTCGATCAGAATGCTGACCAGGAACTGCAACAGACATAAAAAAATCATCAGTACGGCGCAGACTTCAAACGTCAGCACCTGTTCCGCGGTGGGAACTTCTGAGAATGTGAGCAAGCGCCAGGCAAGCAGGCCAATCACGCTGTAGCTCCAGTAAACGCTGGCGAGGTACTCAAGCAGCAGAGGCCAGAACCGTAGTTTGCCCTGGAACAGACAGCGCCAGCCGTATTTCAGACAGACCTCCGCACCGCCCTGGGCCCAGCGCAGCCGCTGTTTGTACAGACCGCGAATGGTTTCGGGCATCAGCACCCAGCAGCGCGCCATGGGTTCATAGCGAATATTCCAACCGGCCATTTGCAATCGCCAGCTGACGTCGATGTCCTCGGTCACCATGCTGGTGTTCCAGCCGCCGATTTCTTGCACCGCGCTTTTTCTGAACGCGCATACGACGCCGGAGATGGTGAACAAGGTGCCGTAGATGCGTTGCGCCCGTTTGATCAGACCGATGATGGACGAGAACTCGCCAGTCTGGATTTTGCCGATGATCGTGGAGCGAGTGCGGACTCTCGGGTTGCCTGTGACGGCGCCGACGCCGTTTTCGCTCAGGAAGTGGCGCACCATCCATACCAGCGCATTGGGGTCGAGCAGGGCGTCTCCGTCGATGCAGACAAGACAGTCGCCCTTGGCTTGTTCCAGCGCATTGTTCAGCGCCGCGGCTTTGCCCTGGTTCTCCTGGTGGATAACGCGCAATCTGGGATGTTCCTTGGCGATTTCATCCAGGCGCGCGCCGGTATCGTCTTTACTACCGTCATTGATGGCGATGATTTCGTAATTTGGATAGTCCTGCTCCAACAGGCTATCAATAGTTTCCTTGATGTTGGCGCCCTCGTTGTAGCAGGGCACCATCACCGACACCAGCGGATAATGGCGCAGTTTGAGTTTGTGGTCGGGGTGATTTTTCAGGTAGCGGCGCTCCCAGTGAAAAAAGTAATACACCCCTCCTGTGATCCACACCAGCGCCATGACGCTGGGGTAGAGATAGATACACAGCAGCAGAATATCCAGGGTCATTTCGCCGCCTCCAGCGTGGAGTTCAGCGAGAGTTCTGGACGAATGACGTTGATGTCGGGAATGCCCTTGATGAAATCATCAGGGTAATAACCAAAGCTCTTGATTCCTTCCGCAGAGATGATTTGCATCTGCCGCTTGAGAACTGTCGCAGGAATAGCGGAGCCATCGCGCCAGTCTTTCGCCTGCAGCTCAAACACCAGCTTGTCCGGATCAATACGCTGCAGCGCAGTTTGCGCCAGCTTGCGCAGCCACTGGTCGGGATTTTTCTGCTGCTCCATATAAGGCATGGCCATGACGGCGACATGGTCATAAGCTTTGGCGAAGGCCTCCAGGTTTTGCGAGAACCACGCTTCGCTATCGGGGTTCAATATTGGCTGGGCGTACATATTGCGCGCCAGCAGCAGATGTTGGCCGTCGCTGGCGAAGTAACGGGCGCTGCGCTTGGCGAGGCGATGGGTAACGTCGATCAGGTACTGGGTCTTCAATTCCGCCCAGCGTTTGGCGAGCTCTTTATCCGCCTGTATTGCTTCGATAGAGTCGCCCAGCCCCCATTCCGCATATTGCTTCAGGGCGTCGGGCGTGGCGTCTTCAAAGTCGCCCAGGAAGGCGTCATCGTGGAAAAGAATGCCGTGGAACTTGCCGAATAAACTCAGGTCTTCATAAATATCGCCGATAGTTTCGATATTTTTTTCGTTGAAGGGCGAGAGTCTCAGGTAATGCTCCGGGGCGGGCTTCTGTGTGCGCACATCGGTGACGTAGCTGTAGTTTTTGCCCAAATCAAACGCCAAAACCGGCATCCAGGCGTAGATGCGGGCGCCGGCGCGAGAGCGCAGTTGCCAGGCGACGCGGTTGAATATGTCCGCGCGCACCGGGAGGTGGCGGTTGGGGAAATAAACCGCATCCGCCACGCCATCGCCATCCGGGTCGGCGAAGGCCTGCAGATAAACGGTATTCACCCTGTAACGACTGACTCGCTCAATCAGGCTATCGATATTCTTCTGAATGACGCTGGGATCGGGGTCGTAAACATAATCCAGGTCGACATGCAGAATACGCTTCACCATCGGCGGCTTGGGCTCGCCTCTCAGGATGCGGCCGAAGTGCTCGAGGCTGATCTCCTGATCCATCAAATAGCGATAAACATTCAGACCGGAGTCAGTCACCAGGTTAACGCCTTCGTCCAGAGAAAAGGTGTAGGAGTAGCCCTGCTCCTGAGCGATATCGATGGAGTGACTGTTATAGGCGCCGTAGGGCCATACCATGATGCGGGGCGACTTGAGGCCCCGTGAGGTCATTTGCTTTTTACTGGCCTTGAAGTCCTTGCGCAGACGATGATCGTAGTCCTCTGTGCTCTCATAGACGTCGCGAACTTTGTCATATTGAGGGCTGACGGCGGCGGGCTGCTCGTTGCCGAAAGGGTTGGCGTAGATACCGTAATGCAGGTTGTAAGTGTGGGAAGCGAACTCCACCAGACCGGAGGCTTCCATTTCCCGAATCTGCGCCCAGTTCAGGAAGTGTTTACGGTCCAGATTGGTTTTCCCGTAAAGCACTTCTTTGCCCGGCTCCACTTCCAGCCACTTGCCCACCAGGGCGATGACGGCTGGATAGTTGTAGAGCTTCAACAGGGGGAAAACGGTCGTGTAGAACGACTCATACCCATCGTCAAAGGTGAGCAGAACGGCGTTTTCCGGCAGTTTGGACTTGCCTTCCTTTGCGTCGATAATCTGCTGGAAACTCACTGGGTGATAGTTGTTCTGCTTGATCCAGTTGAGGTGCTCGACAAAGCGGTCGCGGCTCAAGGTATTGGCGAAAATGCGCTTGGTCGGATTGAGTTTGACGTCGTAAAAGTCGTGGTAGCCCAGCACCACATAACTGTTTTCCGGACGCGCCCAAACCAGTGACGAGAGCAGCGTCAGGCTTAAGAAAAATATCCGGGCGATAGTTTTCACTGCATAAACCTCATTTCAAAATTGGCGAAAATCAACGTGCCGTTTTCAGGCTCTCCGTCATAAGTGGCTTTATCGCGGCTCACTCCCAGCTTGACGCTGACCTGATCCCGCCAACGCCATTGCTGGCTGTAACTGATTTCCCAGCCGGTGGCAGGGTCGTAACCTTCCTGGCGATATTGATTCACGCTGGTCTCCAGAAACTGATCCAGGTCCCAATCGTCAGACACCTTGATGCGGTAGCTGTGGCGAAGCTCTGCGCCATAATTGCGGTCTGACTCAGGGTTGAAGTAGCTGGTTGCAACGTCATCGTTGTCGCTGCCGCCAGCGCTGATGACGCCCGATAATTTGTATCGCGGGGTTTGCCATAGTTGGGTTTCCAGCCAGGCGCCGATGGCTTGACGATCATTGCCGTCAGTAAAGTCGCTGAGAGAGGCGGAAGCACCCAAGGAAACGCGGGGGTTTAATTTGTACGTCGCGCCAAGTCCCCATTGACTCATATAGCTGCCGTCGTAAAGGCCTCTTAGCGGGGTTTCCGATGGGTTGTAGCGATAGCTCGCCTGTATCGACAAATCGTCAAACAGGGACCAGCTGGCCGCGCTCCAAAAGTAGGCTTTGTCGTTAAGTTTGCCGCCTGAGCCAGTTTCCACTTCCAGGGTGAACGGATAAAAGCTCAGATCAGCGCCGACGCCGGTGTAACGTGCGAAGAGGTCACGCTCCTCCCATTCGCCATACATTTTCTGGTCATGAATAAAGAGGCGTTGCCCTTCCCAGCGCGGCGAATATAACCGTGCGTCATAACGCCATTCTCTGGCGTTCTTCGCCTGTCCTGGCTCGCTGCTGCTGGATTTTACGCGGCTGGCGTCGACGCTCACGAAAGGCGCTGAGGCTTCATTCCACCGCTTGTTGACTTCTCTTTGCTCATAATCGGCATAGGCGGTGTTCAGCTCTTCGCGTTTGGCGTTGAGTCCCCGCCAGTCGCCTTTCTCCAGTTGCGTCAGCCACAAGCTACGCTTGGCGCTGCCTTGGGCGTTGCCGGAGAGCATGGATTCGGCGCGACGATAGCTATATTCCGCATCACTGAAGCGGCCTTGCCAGCGCTGCACATTGCCAAGATCCATCCACAGCCAGGGGTTGCCGGGCGCCTCCACCAGCGCGTCTTGCAACGATTTTTCCGCTGCATCCAGGTCGCCGCTCCAAGCCTGATGAATAATGCTTTGCTCGCGCAGCTGCTGGTAATTTTCATTGTTGACTTTAAAGCTGCCGGTGAAATCCCAGCGCTTTGGAGGCTGTGCTTCCAGCAGTTTTTGCAGCAAGGCGCCGCCTTCCTCATATTGTTCGGCGTCCATGTGCGTGTAATACAGTTTCTTGCCCAGCTCTAAAGTTGGCGTTTGTGCATAAAGCTTCTTGAATATCGGCAAGGCTTTAAAGGGGCGACGAGTGGCTGCGTATAAATCCGCACGCGCTTCCTCTATATAGGCGGGCAGCGGCTGTCGCGCTTCGATGGCTGGCAGCAAGTCGCTGGCTTCATTGAAGCGTTTGGCGACGACCAGCCCATAGAAAATATCCAGCTCGATATTGCCGCGAAGGGCGTGGTTCGCTGGCACTTTTTCGTATAACGCCCGCAGGTCGGCAATGCCTTTATCCAGAATATCCGGACGGGATGACTTGGCGCCGCTGCGGATGTTCAAGGTGGACTTGTAGTACTCAAGCCAATAATGGTCGATGCCTTTGAACCAGTCAGGGTGCGCTTTGACGATTCTCTCCGCTGCGGTGGCGGCGCCCAGGTCAATAGCGGCTTTATAAAGACGCAATCCAATGTCCCGGTTGTCGGGGGAGAAGTTGTAGTAATCCTGCAGAACGCCGACTTCGCCGACCTTGTCCTGCAATACCGTCATGACGTAAAGCTCGTTCTCAAAGCGCTCGATGCTGGGGCGAGTCAACTCACGGTAGTTGGCGATGGCTTTCTGAGCATGAATATCCTCACCCATTTCAGCGCTGGTCAGCGCCAGTCCCAGCCATGCGTCACGGCTTTTCGGGCTGCGTTTGGTCAGGAGTCGGTAGTGTTCCGCCGCTGCGGCGAAGTTTTTCTGATTGCGCTGCGCTTTGGCCAGTATCGCCACACTGTCGTTATTTAGCGTTTTGGGGGCGCATGGATTACATAGCGCAAGTGCGCTATCCAGTTCGCCGTTCCAGGAGTACAGCGCAATCAGGTCGTTCAGAACCGCTTTATCATGGGTTTGCTTGTATAGCTTGGAGAGGCCTTTGATTGCTTCCTTTAAATGTCCTGCGCGGGCGGATATGACGAACTGTTCCCGTTTTTCGTCGACGGGGCTTGCAGCCAGAGCGGGAATAGCCTGAGAAATGGCGACCGCGCTGACAATCAGGCGCGCAAGTTTGCGCGCGGATAGCCGTTTAGACGGCTCCGTAGGAAATAGAGTCATCGATTTGTAGCCCATTAAGCGTTAAGTCCCTCTAAACAATGGGAGAAATGAACCGCAGGAACTGCTGTACGATCCTTCTGTTAGAGGTCGGAGGCGCTTGCTGAAGTTGTGGTAGTGTCGTTTCGCGCGTCAAGTTATTGACGAGGTTCAATTGCATTTGCAGTTTGCTGGCGTCGTAAAAAAAGCTGACGCCAAAAAATTGATAAAACCTAATTAATTCAATAGCTTGCGAGCATCGCCATTTAACCCGAAAAGACCTGGGCAGAAAAATAGGTTGATATGGCTATAACAAAAGTGGTGATAGGCGACAAAAAAGGACTAGGGAAATTGCTGGAGACTTGGTTTTTGAGAAGGGGGAAATTAGTGTAGATGGCTTAGGCGAAAATTTCTGTGAGGCGCGTCGCACAAGGGGGCTGGGCGGAGATAACGCTTTCATTTTATGGTGGGCGAGCCATGCTGAGTCGCTTTTGTCGTTGATCAAAGTGAATGAAATATCACACGTCCGTCATAAGAGGCGGATAAGAATCTTTGCTCACCATAAGGGCATAGCGAGGTGACGAAATTTTCGTGGCTGACGTCCTCACTGAGTACAGTTCCCGCCAAGCTCCAGCGTTTGATTCGGCAGTCTTCTCCCGCGCTTATAAGTTGATTTCCTGCTCCGGCAAACAGGCTTCTTACGATGCTGTTATGAGCCTTCCAGACGTTCTTCACATAAGGTTCCGGTAATAAATCGATGTGTAATATATGACCTGTACCAGTCCCGGCGAAGACGCTGTGAGCCGCGCCGTACAAGGCCAGGCAACGAATCGGGCCAGCATTGGGGGATAGGTGAAAGTAGCGTTCGCGCGTATCTGTTCGCCAGAAGCACAACGAGCCGTCTTCTCCGCCGCTGACGGCCTTTTCTTGTCCCAATGAGGCGAGATCCCATACCCAGCCCGGACGTCCCGTCAGCGTCCCCTGGAGCGTCAGATCATGATCCCAGAGACGAATAGCGCCGTCTGAACCCGTGGTGACGATTCGGTTCTCGTCCAAGACTGAAACATGCAATGGCGTCGGGCAAAAGGTGTTAATTTTCCTGACGTGAAAATAGCCCGTTTCACGCTGTTCCCATTTACTGATGGTCCCATCTCGAGAGACGGAGAAAAGATCATCTTTGGCGTTTGAACATAAATCCAGGACGGAGTTTGCGTGTTGGGACAGTGTCTGCAGCAATTGCTTCTGTGGACCCCATATGCGGATGGTTTTATCCCGTGACGCCGTGGCGAAACGTCCGCCTGAAAGCGTCGCTATCTTCCAGATATAACCGTTGTGGGCATGCAGAGTATGTGGATTCAATAGTGCAGGGATCGCGCTGATCGAGCGTGACGGTTGATAGATCAGGTCGCTGCGCAGAATGTATTTTTCTCCGCTCAGGACGGTGTCGCCGCTGTGCCAGAGGCTGTGGTCAAACACGATCAGGTCGCCGCGACGGGGCGTAAATCGAGCGCTTATTTCCGTCGCGGAAGCATCTTTGAAAAACAGGGTGTCGCCGCCGCTGAACTCTGCAGCATCATTGAGATAGAGCAGAAAGGTCAGTTTTGATTCCGAGCCGTCAGGACAGGCATAAACCCCGTCCTGATGGGGAAAGAAACTTTGCCCGGCGCTATAGCGGCAAAGGCGCAGACGAGGATTCAGTGAGCGTAGACCCCACGCAGGGATGCTCGCTGCGTCAGGCAGGTTCTGAGGCAGGAGCTTGCGGCAGATCTCAAACAAACGCAGCGCCAGCATAGGATCATCCGCCACCTGCCTGTCGTTATTGCGGTAGCTGGTTGGATATTTTGCGTCCGCAGCGCTGAATCCACGGGCAAGGGCGTCCGCCAATAGTTGCTCACAAATAACCTCGGAAAAAACGCCACGCAGAACGAAACATTCTTTCTTCAATTCCGGCGCTAAATCGATGCGTTGGACGCCGACTGACGTGTGTTGAGAGGTGTTAAAACGACTGACGCTTTTCATAAGCCCGTTTTCCTCCATCGATACCGAAATGTCGCAGTGAATTGCATTTTGTATAAGTTGGTCAACCAACCAAAAATAGATTAAAAGCAAACTGTCGCGACGGCAATAGAAATTTGGTTAAATGACCAAAATATTTCCGGGGCTAAATTTGGGGAACGGCGGCGATGGGGAGAAAGTCCAATACCGAAGAGCGTCGCATGCAGATAGTGAACGCACTGTTGCGTGTGATGACGAAAAAGGGCTACGACGGCGCGACAATCCAGGCGATCGCTGCGGAGGCGGGTCTGACGCCGGGACTGATTCACTATCATTTCAAAGCCAAGCGGGAAATTTTATTGGCGCTGGTCGAGTATGTCGTCAGCATTGGCGAAACCCGCTACCGTAGACTGAGTGTCGACGCGCAAACGCCTGAGCAGCAATTGCGGGCGTTTGTCGACGCAAGGTTGGCGCTAGGGAAGGGCGCTGATCCAGAGGCGGTGAAAGCCTGGGTGTTGATTGGCGCCGAGGCGGTGCGGGTGGATGACGTCAGGGAGTTGTATTGCGAAGCCATCGCTATGCAAATGAAAGAGTTGGCGCAACTATTGTGGAATATCGCAGGAGATCGTTTGGCGGCGGAGGAGATTCGTAAGCTGGCGGCGATGGTTCTTGCGACGATGGAAGGCGCTTATCAACTGGCGGTGACTAACCCGGATTCCATGCCCAAGAATTTTGCGGCGGAGATGGTGATGGAGACTATCGTCAAAGCATGCGGCGGAGAACTTTCCGGCGCTAAACCCGCGCCGCCGGGGCGGAGAAGAAAGAGCGATACTCGTTGAGGCTCCACTATTTGGGCGCGTTGGTTTTCCCTTCTTCTATATCTTCTGCGACCTGGATTTCAGCGACGAGTGTCTGCTTGAGATAATCAATGCCCGGCCTCAGAGTCAGCTCCCAGGCCTGTCTCACTTCATCGCTGTAGGCATGGTCATGGCGAAGGACAGTTTCCAGCAAACAGCTCAACCATAATTCGTACATAGAGGGCGTCAGTCCCATCGTTTGATGGTTATGCGATGCTTCAATCAATCTCAATGTATCATCAGGCCGCCCGTTGGTGGCGTATTCCTCCAGGGCGTAAACTGCTGAGCGAACGGCATGCACCTGTCGTTCTATGGGGCGGCGATTGAATATGGCGCTGACGTCGGCGTCAGAGGCCTTGAGGCGTACATAGAAATCATCGACAAAGCGCACATCGCTACCCACATCGCAAAAGCAGCGCGCAAAGCTGTCTCGGAAGGCGTTCAGGTTGTGCTCGGGTACTAATCTGGCGGTGTTTTCATTCATAAAAAAAGTATGGTCTCGCATACTCAGATGCGCAATGTAACCTCTCCTGATGTGTGTTTAGTCGTTTTGCCTGTAATGATGGCGATTAGCTTGGTTGCGGGATGCACTTGGAGTAATCTACGTCGACTCGCAGTATGGCCGTCGTGGGTTCTATTTTTATTCTCAAAGGAGACGCTATGCTCGAGCATGGAAAGCAGTCCTTCACCCTGACTCTCGCTCTGGCCGCCGCATGTGGCGCATTGGTGTACGCCGCCAACCTACATCTGACGATACATCCTCTACAGCTTAAGAATGCGGAGCTGGAGCTTCAGCTACAAAACCGTATTTCGGAAGTGACCAACGCGGAGATTTACCGGGAGCTGGAACGCAAGTACGCGATGACATTGGTGGAGCGCAACATGCTGTTAAGCGCTAATTCGGAGAACTCCAACCTGCACTCTGAAGTGGCGGAATTACGATCGCAGAATAAGGCTCTGGAAGACATGCTCCGTCAACATAAAGCGGCCCTGCAAGAGCGGGACGAGAGGCTGAAATCATACAGCTCGCAGAGATTAATCCTCGATCGCATCGATGAGCTGCGCAAGGAACAGCGCCGCATCGATCAAAGCTTGGCGCAACTACTCGCTGGAACCAAGCCAAACGAAAACGAAGTATCGAGACTGAACAACCGCCTGCAAATGCTGCAACAGCAAATAGCGGCGTTGACTGCGACCTTGGCGCCGCAGAGCTAAATAGAAATTTCTTAGGGTTCTTTGTTTTTAGTCTGCGAATTTTAGACTGCTAGCTATTTAGGAATAAGTTGTGGCTGAAGAGTTCATAATTGCAAATCACACCAAACGTCAATGGATTAGCCCCTTTGAGCTGTCTGCCAGTAGTAAGTTTCCCAGTATTTTAATGAGTGATTTTGTCCAGGCTGGGATAACACTTTTAGTTTTTCAAACTAAAACCGCTAAATTTAATGAGTACCTTCTCGGTTGCTCAAATTTTACAAGAAAGCTTCTCGGTTCATGGGCTGAGGGCGGGGTTTCCATCGTGGGAGACTATTCTGAGGAAGCGCTTAGCCGACGGATATCGCAAGACTACGAGAATATTTCATTGCAGGTTATGGCTATGATCTTTGAGACCAGAAGCGCTGGTACAGATGAGGTAATGGAACATATAGAATCTGCTGACAAAGAATGGTTAGTGCTCATCAACCAATTACTGGGCTTGGAGGGAATAGAAGCGATTTTAGAGAAAAGTTTAAAAAAAGCATTTGGCGCACAGTGGAAAGAAGGGTTTTACAAGAGGTTATATCAATGACTGGGCTTGTGGTAAGCATAATTGAAAATCAGGGACGCCTGGAGCCTGTCTACCTTAAGCCTTACGATGATTTACTTAGCTGCTTGATCAGTGGGGGCAGTATACCGTCTTTTCCATTCAGATCTTCGCTTTCCCACAGATAATTCATCGAATGGTTATAAAAAGTATTACTCTGAATAAGGCTCAATCAGGTCGCGCATCTCATCGCAACTCCAGCTTTCATAGCCTGTGCTATCTGCGGCCATTTTAATAAGCATATCTCTCTGACCTTCATAAGCAAAAGAAGTAGCCATCCATGCTGCGTATGCGTTGTCGTCTTTGGTAAGCTTGTGATCCAATTTCTGGGTGATATAAGCCACTTTTTCATCATGTGATAAGGCACCCACGTTACCTTCTTTAGACAAATCTTTAAATGATGAAAACACAATATCAAAGTCATTTCCACCTGTTTTTGAAAGAAGGATGAATGCGCTTGCTGAAACTATTTTTAAAAAAACGATTAGTGCGATAATTTTAGTCTTAATTTTTGTGTCTATAGCCAATATATAAATGTTTCTATAATAAAATACTTGTGAGTTGTAGTTGGTGATGTAAGACTGCGTTAGTCATAGGGGGGGGTGTAAATTTGTTCAAGAATAATAAGTGTATGTTGGGCGCGTTTCTTTAATTTTATTCTGACCGGAGCCTCCGCGTCACCTTAAAAGTCCAATCTTCGGCTGATAACGTTACATCACCAAACGCTCCCACTAGATGAAATTGACCATTACCAATTTCGAAATGCTCAATGGTATCGTAATCGGGGATTTCGCCTTCCATGGCTTTGTTTGCTTCCACTTGGTCGATAGGAAAAAGCCCTTTTATATTGGATGGGCTCCGAAATATTAGTCTGGCTTTTTTGTAACAAGTGTGTTCACCTTTATTCGGCTCTTCATAATCCGGATGTCCAGGCCATAGGCTTGCTTCCATGTCTATGAAGAATGTTTCATCCGAGCACTTCCAGCCAATGACAAAACTATCTTGTAGATCGACATTCTTGAATATGTCTATTTCATTCCACTGTTTCATATTTCTCTCTCTGGCAATTAACGCCATTAGTATAGGATCGGATCGTGCGGAGGTCCGTTTTCGATAGGGGAATTGTGGCTGACCTTATTATATCTCTGTATGTAATGATGGGGGATGTGAATCCAGATATTCTGTTGCTCAGATTTTGAATATAACTGTTCATGAAAGCTATGATTTTTAATGGTTATAGAAATTGAGATTTGGTATATGTTTTCTTATATATGAGTTCTGTTTGTTCAGTATTTTTATACTTAGAAGGAAGCTGTTTTTCTGCCTGACCAATAAGGCGCCCAATAGGAGAAAATCACCCAAGTGGCAATGGCTTTACTCTAGGTTATTGATATAACAAGCTGTCTGCTTCTACTCAATGAGCCTTTGCATTTCATCGCAGCGATAGTCTTTATAGCCCATACTAGCTGCCGCCTCCTGAAATAGTTCATATCTTAAACCTTCCTCGGCGGCAGCGACCGCTAGCCATGCATCTAAAGCAGGCGCATCTGGGCGGAGGTTATTTCTTACATATTGAGTAACAAACTTGACTTTTTCTTCATACGCTAAGGTGTCAATACCTTCTCTAACAATGAGCTCTTTAAAAGAAGTGCAAACAACATCAAAATCATTCACTTTTGCGCTTGCTATAAAAGAAGTAGATAACAACAATGAGAAGATTAATAAGTTTGGCATTTTTTCTTTCATTAACTTATTTTTACGATTATCATATGGTTAGAGTAACTCTGCAGTGCCCTCGGATCACAAAGTGTTTCTGAATCCAGGGGAGGTTAGAATCTGTTTTACTTCCAAAAAAACAGATTGAGGTTAAACCATTATACTTTCACTGTCGATGCCAGTCATGGCTTAACCACCACTCTTGTATTTTAATGTTTGAATACAGCTCGTCCAACAGGTTTTTAAATGTACTGGCCGATATTACAGGAAGATTTTTCAAGGCTCATGTCGTAGGGCTTTTGAGCGCGCGCAGTAGATCAAGCAGGTTTATAAGATTCCTGCTGGACAAATGACACACACTTTACAGTGTACGCTTGTTTGGCTCCCCATGATTGTGAACTCTAATACTTTAGAGCTGAAATATAATGCGGGCATGGATCGCGAGTGATGACAACGTTTTACGCTAAGCTTGCGCCTACCACTTGGCTTACGCGCGAAAAAAGCGACCCGAAGGCCGCTAAGGGTGAGGTGGCTCAGGCTATTCTCGCCAACAGGTGGCGACTGAAGCCTTTACGTAGAAACTCCATCTGGTCTCCCAGAATGTTTCTGTTGGCCAGATACAGGTATTCGTACCGGCTGGGTACGAATGGCACCGCTAATAGAGGCATGCCTGCTTCCTCTGGGGTACGGTCTCTTTTGAAGTTGTTGCACCGGATGCAGGCGCAAACGACGTTTTTCCAGATATCCCTACCGCCCCGGGACACAGGCATAATGTGATCCCGACTGAGCAGTTCATAAGGGAACGTCAATCCACAGTACATGCAGGTGCTGTCATCCCGCCGGAACAGGTACTTGTTGGTCAGCGGTGGTGTTTCCATCACGTGTTTATCGCGTCCTTCGGAAGCGATGATGGTTGGAATTTCAAGGGTGGACCGCTGTCCGTCACGTCCTGTTCCGCCTCGCAAAACAATGACGTTATCGCCGGCGCTCCAGAGTACACGGTCGTTGCAGATTAGCGTGGCCGCTTCTTCCTGGCTCATCCACTGCATGGGTTGGCCGGTTTTGTCCAATCTAAGTATGCGAGGGGTGCTCATGACTACATCTCTTCTATCTGTCTACATGTTCTGATTTTTTAAGGTTTATCTGGTTGAAATTGGCCGCCCCGCCTGGATTCGAACCAGGGTTTCCGGAGTCAAAGTCCGGTGCTTTACCAATTAAGCTACGGGGCAGGGGTGAGGGTAAATTGAGGTCATCCTTGGGGCTGCATCGCCAGGAAGAATGACAGTTTCTAGTTGTTGCTGGGGACGACGACCCGTTCGTCGAACTCGTTTTCCATGACCTTTTCCTCTTTTCTGGTCTATTTCGTTAATCAAAGTGGCAACCCGGGACGGATTCGAACCATCACCTGGCGGGTTTGGAAGCCGCTGCTCTGCCAGTTAAGCTACCGGGCTGTAATACGTTTTAAGCGATAAGTGCTTTTTAAATCGCTAGTAAATGTGGTGCGTTCGGCGAGACTCGAACTCGCATGCCGATTACGGCGCCTGGTTCTAAGTCAGGTCTGTCTACCTGTTCCAACACGAACGCGTAATTCTCTAACCTGTCAGCTTGGCCTTCACTCGTAACTCCCCGATGCGTGTGGGGAGATCTCCGGCGGCGATGCGGATCAAGTCGCTTCTTTCCAGAATCACGATCAGATCATTTTGATCGACCCGGATTTGAGTCCTGTCATGGCCCAGGCGGCGATCCAGTCTCTGTTTGAGGTAAGCCGCCTGATTAGCGGCGAAACCTTCCGCCAATTGATTGCTGTACATGCTTGTTACCTCGCTATAAATGGCGGCCTGTAAGAGAATTGAACTCTTGTTTCCGGGGAGACAACCCGGCGTCTTCGCCATTGGACCAACAGGCCGTGTTCGTTTTTCATCGTCAAAATATCTGGCGGAGAGTGAGGGATTCGAACCCCCATGCCTGTCTCCAAGCCACAGTTTTCAAGACTGCTCCATTACCGTTCTGGCAACTCTCCGTTTTACGACTTCCTCTGCCTAAAAGGTGGCGGTAGGCGCAGGACTCGAACCTGCAGAACCCCTTCGGGTTCGACGAGTTAGCAACTCGCTGCCTTACCATTCGGCCAGCCTACCTTTGTTCTTTCATGCAATCGCTGCTTGCTACTTAGCCTCAATTGCAGGCGCTTAATACAAAAAACGTAGTACAAGAATGTTGGAGCCTGCTGTCGCTCCAAGTAACCGTTCTTTGTTATGTGCTCTCTTTCGTCACGCGACGTTTTTACCGCGCTGCTCGAAAAAAACACATAAAAAAACCCGGTGAGCTTTCGCCCGCCGGGTTCTCGTTCCTTGTGAGGGGAGAGTGTCCGGAGGGCGTTTGCTTCCCTCCGGACGTGATTACGTCATCGAAGGGTGTGGTTCGCCTTTGATTCGCCGAGATCGTTTGATTTGCTCCAGTCGCTGGAATAACCGCAATACCAATCGTTATGGCGCAGGCAGGCCACTAAGCCGCTACTTATTGGCTGGCTCAGTATCTGTCCTGGTTGTTGATTGAAGTGCTTAATCATGAAAAACATGTCGTTATCCGCAATGGAGTCGTTAAGTTTAAGTTGCCCGTATATTAGCACTAGTCGTGCCAACTTTTTATTCGCTGCGAGAAAAATCTGAGATCGCCGTATTTTCCGGGGCTGAGACGTGTTTGTGGGAAATCTGTAGTAATGGCGATGAGTCGCTTTAAGAAAAGAGAGTTTTCTTATTTTTGAATCAAATATTCGAAAAAAAGAATTTTTCATCTAAAATTCTCACAATTAAGTCTGTGGCGGAGTGGGTAGAGCGGAGTGGCGATCAAGAAACGTAAATATAAAGTGGTATTTGGCTTTTTAGGCTCCACCATGGACGCCGTGTCCCGTCGCAGGGGGAAATATGAAAAGCGCTGGCAGCGTTGGCGGCCTACCGTGTCCATTGCGCAACATCCAGAGGCGTTTCCTGTCGATCGCTTAGTGTTGCTGTATAACCCCCAGGATCGCGAGCTGGCGGACGAAGTGATCGCCGATATTGGCGAAGTGGAGCCCAAACTTCAGGTGGATCTGCAGCAATTGGATTTCGATGCGCCTTGGGACTTGCATCAGGTGTTTCCCAAACTGTATCAGTTTATTGACGGCTATCCTTTTGATACGGAGAAGGAGGAGTACTTCTTTCATATCACAACCGGTTCCCACATCCAGCAGATCTCTATCTTTTTATCTGTGGGCGCCCGCTATTTTCCCGGCAAGTTGCTGCAAACCGCGCCGAGTCGCGACCATGAAGGCGGCAGCAAGGTGGAAGTGATCGATCTGGATAATGCGCCGCGTTCCGTGGCGGAAATATTTAGCCAATCGCGTAAGCGCGACACCGATTATTTGAAGTCCGGTATCGACACCCGTAATGCGGATTTCAATCAGTTGATAAAGCAGATTGAGACCGTGGCGATTCGCACCCGCGCACCCATATTAATTACAGGGCCGACCGGAGCCGGTAAGTCCAGACTGGGTTCTCGAATCTACGAACTGAAGCGCAAGCGTCAGGATGTGAAAGGCGCTTTTGTGGAGGTCAACTGCGCTACTTTACGTGGGGATAACGCCATGTCTGCGTTGTTTGGGCATCGCAAAGGCGCCTTTACTGGCGCGGTTGAGAAACGGGACGGTTTATTGAAGGAGGCTGATGGCGGCGTATTGTTTCTGGACGAAATTGGCGAACTGCCTTTGGATGAGCAGGCGATGCTGTTGCGCGCCATAGAAGATAAGCGCTTTTTCCCTCTGGGAGCGGACAAAGAAGAAAACAGCGACTTTCAACTCATCGCGGGTACTAACAGAGATCTACGCCAGGATGTTATTGATGGGCGTTTCCGGGAGGATTTGTTCTCGCGCATCAACCTGTGGACATATCGTTTGCCGGGGCTGGCGGATCGGCATGAAGATATTGAGCCTAATCTGGACTACGAGCTGCAACGTTTTGAGCGTGAAAACGGGATTCGCGTGCGCTTCAGTCAGGGAAGCCGCAAACGCTATCTTAAGTTCGCCTGTTCTCCCAGCGCATTGTGGAAGGGTAACTTTCGCGATCTCAACGCCAGCGTCACGCGCATGGCGACCTTGGCGGAGGCCGGAGAGATTGATGTGGCCCTGGTGGAGGCGGAGATGGAGCGTTTAGGATATCTCTGGGGAATGGAGCTGCGCTCCGCAACTCAACAGGCGGAATCTGGCCTGTTGGAGAGTCTGTTGTCGCCGGAACAGATGGAGGAAATGGATCATCTGGATCAGGTGCAATTGGAAGCTGTGGTGCGCGCCTGCCGGGACAGCAGTTCGGCTGCAGAGGCGGGACGACGCTTGTTTGCCGCCTCGCGTTTGAAGAAGCGTCGCTTGAATGACAGTCAGCGCGTGGCGGCGATACTGGACAAATATGGCCTGCATTTCGACCAGATAAAAAACGCCAGGTAGCGTCGTGTACATTTAACGGCGGCGGGAGTATAACTGGTTAATTCCGGCCTGAGCGCGTAAGAGGTTGCGAGGGGGAAAGCGGAACATCGCCAAGGGGAGAGCCGGTGAGCGATCCAGGGGGCGCTATAACAAGAAAAGGAGTTTTCTATGTTGCATTTGGGAAAATGGCCACGGGGTTATCGCGGCGTCGTACTGATGCTGGCCCTGGGATTGACGGGTTGCTTCGAGCAACCGGTCGCCTTTGACGACGATGGCGTGCTGGAGGCGCGCATCCGGCGTACGGAGTTCGGCGCGCCGCACATCGAAGCGGATAATCTGCAAAGTCTCGCATTCGGTTCGGGATACGCCTTCGCCCAGGATAATATCTGCATCCTGGCGGATCAGATCATCAAATATAACAGTCAGCGTTCTCGCTACTTTGGGCCGGATCAGACTCCCGGGTCCGGCGACTCACAAAATCTTATCAACGATTTCAGCTACCTGGCTCTGGAGCTGCGCAAGCTGGCGGAGGAGGGGCTGGACGCTATGAGCGACGCCAGCCGGGCGTTGTTATCCGGTTACGCCAGCGGCTACAACAAATACCTAAAGGACGTGGGTGTTGACCATATCGACCCTACTTGCGCCGGTCAGCCCTGGGTGCGTCCAATCTCGGACGTGGATCTGCTTACATACTCTCTTGGTCTGGGATTGATACCTGGCGCTTCCGGTTTCCTGACGCAGATCTATGTCGCTGCGCCGCCGGGAGAAAGCTATTTACCGCAGATGGCGGACAGCGGCCTGCCGCCGCCTTGGACTGCCAACCATGGAGCCCCTGTTGAGTTGGCTGCTCTGCCCAACAAGCCCAGATTGGGATTGGGGTCTAACGGGTGGGCTTTGGGTAAACGCAAAACCGCCAATGGCAAGGGCATGTTACTGGCCAATCCGCACTTTCCATTCACAGGCAATTTGCGATTCTGGCAACAGCATCTGACCATCCCCGGCTCCATGAATGTGATGGGCGCATCGGTGGCGGGCATGCCGGGTGTGGTGAATATCGGCTTTAACGAGCACGTCGCCTGGACGCACACTTATTCCACTGCAGAACACTTTGTTGTTTACGAGTTGAAGCTGGACCCGGAAGACCCGACGGGGATGACCTATTTTGTGGATGGCGAGCGACGCCGTATTCAGAAGCGGAGTTATGTCATTGATGTAAAGGTGGCTCCGGATACTGTGTTTGCATTGAGCAAGGATCTTTATGTCAGCGATTATGGCCCTATGGTCACCCATCCTGAAATACTGCCTTGGGGAGAGGCGTCGGATGGGGGCTTTGTGGCCTACAGCCTCAAGGACGCGAATCTTGGAAACTTTGATCTGATTGATACCTGGCTGGGCTTGAACCTGTCCCGCGATATGGCGGACATCCGCAAGGTCTTTAAACAGTTCGACGGCGTCATCTTCAATAACACGATGGTGGTAGATGACGTAGGGGACGCATTTTATATCGATGACTCCACCGTTCCTGAATTGAGTCCTGAAGCCGAAACGGCGCTGACCACCGACACCAAGTGGAGGAAGTTGCGGGAGCAGCTTGAGTTTACTATCTTGCCGGGCGACGCTTCCGTATATGACTTCAAGGGGCCGTCTCCTTTCTCTAAAGCGCCGAAACTCATGCGCTTCGACTTTGTGCAAAACTCCAACGACAGCTATTGGCTGACTAATCCCGCCAGTCCGATTCGGGGCGCTTCCACCCTGTATGGGCCCGTGGATAACGAGCAGTCATGGCGTTCGCGCATGGGGCAACGACTTTTGACGGACGCCGCCGGTTGGGATGGACGCTTCACCTTGCCCGAGTTGAAAGAGGCGCTGCTGAATAGCCGCTCCTATTTAGGGGCGGAGATTTTGGAAGATCTGCTGGCCGCTTGCAGGGCGCGCGGCGATGAGCCGGTAATCGTCAAAGGCGAACCCGTGGATCTCACCGAGGGCTGCTACGCATTAAGTTTGTGGGACGGCGTTATGAATGCGGATAGCCGGGGCGGGGTGTTGTTTAGGGAGTTCGCCTGGCAGTTTGATCAAGACCCGCAATGGCGTAAGCCATTTTCTCCCCAGGACCCTCTCAATACGCCTAACAAGCTGGACCCGAACGACAAGGTGCTGGAGCAATTGGCTACGGCGATATGGTATGTGCAAGCGGCGGGGCTGTCTCTGGAGACGACCCTTGGCGAAGCGCAGTTTGTCGAAATGAGCGCGCTCGACGGCTCCCCGAGCGGCGTACGTTTCCCGTGGAGCGGCGCCGCCCATATCGAGGGCGGCTTCAATGTGTTTAATCCCTGGATTAAGCCGGATGGAACCCTGCTGCCCCGGCATATTTATTCTTTCCTGCCCGGATCAAAAATCAGCGCAGAGGCCATAGGTTATCACCTGACTCATGGATCGAGCTGGATGATGGCGGTGAGCTTCACGGTTAACGGGCCGGTCGCCGAAGGGTTTTTGACCTACTCCCAGTCCGCCAACCCGGAGTCGCCGTACTACCTGGATCAGACGGAACTGTATTCGCAGCAGCCGCGTTTGCGGCCACTGCGTTTCCGCGAGCAGGATATCGCAGCCCATACCCAATCGGAGCAGCGTATCAGGCTGGATATTAATTAGAGCGTAACGCGGCTACTCGGCGCTAATGACCACTGCGCCGTCGATGGCGTCCAGATGGATGCGCGACGGCGTATGCTCCCGCGTCACCAGAAAGGACGCCAGTTCCGCCACGACCCGTTGCTCGATGGCGCGTTGGATTGGTCGCGCGCCGTAGAGCTCGCTGAATCCCGCCTCTGCGACATGCGCTACCAGGTCGTCGCTGAAGCTCAGATTAAGCTTTTGCTCTCTGATGCGCTCGCGTTGATTCAGCAACTCCAGCTCGCGCCGGGCGATGCTCAGGATGCTGTCGCGATCGAGCGGGTTGAAGCAGAGAATGGCGTCGATACGATTGATGAATTCGGGACGGAAGAAGTCGCGAATACCGCTCATCGAAACCTGTCCGCGTTTTTCCGCCGCAGAGAAGCCCATGCCGCCGCCAGCGTTTACGCCCAGGTTGGTGGTCATGATGATGATGGTGTTGCGGAAGTCGGTGGTGCGGCCGAAGCGATCGGTCAACAGGCCTTCATCCAGCGTTGAGAGCAGGGCGTCAAAGACGCTGTCGTCGGCTTTTTCAATCTCATCGAGCAGCACCACAGAAAACGGATTGGCGCGCACGTGCTGCACCAGTGGACTGGGTTTGCCTTCGCCGCCTATCAGACGCTCAATGTGTCTGGGATGTTGAAACTCGCTCATATCGAGCCGGAACAGAGGATTCTTGCTTTGGCCCGCGCTGAAGAAATAATCCGCCAGCGCTTTGGTGGCAGCGGTCTTGCCAACCCCGGTAGGACCTGCGAACAGCAACGTCGCTATCGGTTTTTGCGGGTCGTTGAGGCCCGCTTTGAAAATCTGGATGACCCGACATAACTGTTCGAGAATGCTGTCCTGACCGATGATGCGGGTTTTGAAATAATCCAGCAGCGCTTGCTTTGACAGCGCCTGCTCATCCCGCAGGAACAGTTCCGGCAACCCGGTGTAGGCGACAAAATCGGCGATGACCTGATCGCGGGAGATGGTCGTCTGTTTCTTCTCAAAGGCGTTTTTGACGCAGTGATGATAAAAGCGCACCAGATTACCCGGCGCACGTTCGTATTTGATGTAGCGCCTGACCAATTGCGATACCGTCTCCAGCGCATCATCGCGAGTGTCGATGGCGAAGTTGGAGGCGGCGTAATTGGCGTAAGCCTGCACCACTCGCTGCGCGGAGCGGCCGGACAATTCCGTGACGTTGAACTGTTCAAACAGATGCAGGAACCCCGGTAGTTTATTACGCGCCGCTTCCAGTTCTTGCGGGCGCAGCTCGCCGATAATGCGGATCTGGCCTTTGGCGAGGTAGGAGCGCAGGTAGGCCGCCATGGAGTCTTCCTGGCCTTCGCCGCCAATAGACAGCAGGCTGATGAAATCATTGAGCCAGAGTACGCCGTTGATTTGCGCCAGAGACTCCACCACTTCATCGCACACTTCCTGCCACTCTCCAAGGTACTTGGCCTTGGCGATAATGCGCTGCGGCGTGGAGCGCCAGAAGGTGAGGGGCGCATCGCTGGATTTACTGAGGCGCGCGGCCACCCGTACTGCTTCCTGCCAGAGCACGCTCTTGCCGACGCCCTGCTCGCCGATCAGCAGGCAACTGCTGCGTCCTTCCAGCAGTTCCTCCGCCAGGCGCTGGATCATTTCGCCTCGCTCCCAGGCCACTTCCGGAAGACGGCTGACCTGACGTTTGACGCGCTTCGGCAATGGCGCCTGATCCGACACCGTCAACATGTACTCCATTGCATCGCTGTTGTGCTGTTGTTGAGAAGGACGCACTTTGCCGCGGTCGAAACTGACCACTTCCAGCCAGGGTTCGGAAGGCATGATGTAGCGGTAGGCTTCTTCCGGCGTGACGTTATTCAACACTTGCAGGGAAAAATGCTCGATCAGCGTTTTTAACTGCACTTCGTCATAGTAATAAAACGAGCGTTGTAGAAACGGCAGAAAACATTCGCCGAAGCCCCTGCTGGGGTCACGGCTATGCACCGCCGCAATGCGGAAAGCGCTGGGCGCAGACAGCGGATACACGCCCTGATCCGAACGATAGGACAGCAGCGCGTTGATAGTGTGGAAGCTGATTTGCGGACTGCTGATCTCCGGACTGTACAGGCACTCGCCCTGTTTGATCGCCTTGGCCAGACATTCCGATGCGGCGCTGCGGATCTTGGAGGGATGCGACTCCATCACCACCAGTTCCGTCCCCAGAATGACGCCAATCACATCGCCGCTTTCCAGGGTCCAGCAGGCTACGGGAAATTCTTCAATCGCCATGGCGTAATTCTCCTTTGCAGGCGGGGCTTATCAACAGACGCCAGTCGGCGAGCATGGGGGAGCCGTTCAACATCAGGCCGGTGCGCAGATCGGTGACCCCGAATTCCCGCTGCGTGGCGGTGGGCGTCGTGTAAAGGCGCTGGATATCCAGGTCGCCCTGATGGTCCTGCTCCAGACGTTGCTGACTGCCTTCCTCTGCAGTTAAGTCCGGGTAAAACGCCACGGTCACGGGCACTTGCAGGTTGGACTCTTCGATAAAGAGATGCACTCCCTGTTCATAGCTGAAATAACGCTGCAGCCCGGGGCCGCGCAGCGCCAGCGCGACGCAATCGTCGCTGATGCGGCTGTCCTGTACTTCGCCCAGGCGCCCCAGCGTCTGCTCATAGGCGTTGGTCAGGAAGCGCACGCCCATTTGACCTTTTTCCGCCACCAGAGAGCGGATCACCAGGCAGCCCTGATCCAGTCCCTGGTTCAGATAAGCATGGGCGATAAACAGCACGTAGCTGAAATCGACGCCGAGCTGGAGGTTGTCGCTCATGTTGTAATCAACGAAGTCCTCCGCTTTCTGATAGAGGCCGTTGAGGTAGTCGCGCAGGTCGTTCTGAGCCGCCAGCGCTGAAAAATCCAGACGTATGGAGCGCCAGCCTTCCCGCGGTCGCGCCGAGGTGCGGAAAGGCATATTGGCCTGCAGACGCTGGGTGCTGCTGCGTTCCTCGCTTTCCCAGGTATAGGTTTGCAGCGGCTCCAGCAATTCGCGCAGGGCGTCGCTAAGATGCCAGCGCCAGTAATCTTCGTAATTCTCAGCGGGATGCAGCAGGCTTTGCGGTTGATGCAAACGTTCGTCCAGCGCCTGCAGCGCGGCGACCATTCTTTGATAGTCCGGCAAGGCGTAATCCTGCTCTGGACGCGGCAATGCGCCCGCTATGATGGACTGGTGGCGGAAGCGGGTGATGCGGCTGTCAACGCCATGAGGGCCGTCAAACAGAGTCAGCATGATCGGGTCCAGGCTGTCCAGTTCCGCCAATCGTTGCGCCGTCAGATGGGTGATGACTCGCTCCAGGTTGCGTTTCAGCGCACGTGCGCCCAACAAGGGATCGAAGCTTGCGTCCGCCAGCCGGTTAAGGCAGGCCGGGTCTATGTTCAATATTGTGCTGCGTCGGATAAAGCCATCCCGCTCCAGCAGGCGTTGCATGTGCAGTTGCGCCAGCCGTTGCATATCGCTGTGTTGTAGCGGGTTGAAGACGACGATGTCGTTGATGCGGTTGATCATTTCCGGGCGGAAGAATTGCTCCACGCTCTTGCGATAGGTCGCCGCGTTGTCGTCGTTGTGGTGGCTGAAGCCAAACCGCGACGCCGCCTCTTTGGCGCCGATATTGGAGGTCATGATCACAACGGTCTGGGTGAAATCGGTGGTCTTGCCCATAGCGTCAGTCAGACGGCCGTCGTCCAATAATTGAAGAAGCAAATCATGGACCTTGGGATGCGCTTTTTCGATTTCATCCAGCAACAGGACGCAGGCTTTTTGGTAGCGCACCCGCTCCGTCAGTAAACCGCCTTGCCCCATGCCGTCGCCGATCAGGCGGTGTACGGCGCCTGCGTCGACGAACTCGTTCAGATCGATGCGCACCAGACAGTCGCTGTTGCTGAATAATCGTTGTGTGAGCAGCTTCGCCGCTTCGGTTTTACCCACGCCGGTAGGGCCGATGAACAGAAGGGTGTTGAGCGGTTTGCCCAGGGGCGTCAGTTGCGCCTTGATGGTCATCACGGTGTCCGTCAGCACGTCTTGCGCCTGCGGTTGACCCACCAGACGCTGTTCGAAGAAACGGCGCACTTCGTTTTCCTGTAGCGTGGCGTTCTTATCGATCAACGCTCTGCGGAAATGGAAGTTGGTCTGGAACGCCTGATACACCGCTTGCTCATCAGCGCGTCGGCCTTGATGCTTCACGGCGATGTCGCGCATGACGGACAATACTGAGCCGGGCAAGGCGCTCTCGCCGCGAAAGCCCGGCTCCAGGCCAAGCAGAGTAAGTAGCGCCTGGGAGGCGATTTCACAGTTGTATTCACGCTCCCACTGCGCGCGTCGGCGTATATAAACTTGCGACAGTTTCTCCGCCGGCAGCGGCTCCAGTCGCAATACCTGAAACAGATCGGCGAAGCCGCGGTCCAGTTGCTGAATGCGTTGCCATTCATAGGGCGTCGCCTCCAGCACCAGGCCGATTTCCCTGCGCTCCAGATAGGGCTTCAGCACATGACTGAGAGTGAGGCTGGTTTGCGCGCTCTTGCCAATGCGGAATAGCGCCACAGGATTGTCGATGTAGAGCACGTCCGGCGTGCGGATGCCGTAGGTTTCCTGCAGGCGTTTCTTCACCCAGCTGAGAATGGCTTCAAAGCGCCGCTCCCACTCGCCAACCACGCTCATCCCGGCGATCACCCGTAATGGATCAAGCAGCCAGAGCTTTTGCAGTCGCTCCGGCGCTTTGACGTCGCTGTTCGCCATGTACTGGGCCAGCGTGTGCTGAATCAGGTTGCTTTTGCCGACGCCGGGCGCGCCGACGATGACAACCGGTTGCGGTTTGCCGGAGAACAGAGCGCGTTCCAGCCAGACGGCTTCGTTATCGCGATGCAGCGAGCCTTCCAGGTCATCTGGATAAAACTGGGCGAGATCTTCCGCTGTCTTTTTCAGTTCGTAGGCGCCGTTGAATTCACGGCTGGCGGAGAAAAAGGAAAATAGCGACGCTGCGTCTTGTTCGAAGGGGAAATCGCTCTGACCGACGTTCACGGAAACGCCGATAGTGGTGGCGGAATCACCGGCCTGAGAGTACAGACGTTTGATGTCGAAGGACTCATCCGCTTTGCGCTGACTGCGGATATAGGCGCCAATTCTTCCCGCCAGAAATTCAATCAGTTGCGGGCGCGTCTCCACGTCGTCAGGGATGAGCAGCGTCTGGTAATTCAGTTTGGGAAGACAGAGGTAGCGATGCTCGCGCACCTGATATTGCGCCACCGCAAACAGGCCGTCCACCAAGTGCATGCCGGACTTGAAAGTCAGGTGGATCAACTCGAACCGATAGTCCGGCTGGAAGCACAACCAGAGCAAATGTTCTACGCTGTCCCGGTCCAGGCGTCGATCGTCGAAGGTCTTTTTGAGCGAGGATTGATAGCTGCGCAAGGCGTCGCCATAGCGGCGTCGACTGACGATAAAGCCATCCGTCAGCAGCGGCGTCAGGGTGAACTCGCCGTTGCGGGTCTCCACCAGCGTAGGAAATTCGAGTCGCAGTAACGTCATTCCTGCAGCCCTCCTGCGGCGTCGTCATAGGCGGATTTAGCGCCGCGTTTTTTATCTTCCGGTTTCTTTTCCTGGCGGATGACGAGGCGGGCCAGCAGCTTTTCCTGCAGGGAGCGGGCGGCTTTGTGTTTGACCCGCTCTGAGTGCCCGGAAAGATCCTGATAGGTCTGTGGATCACCGAAGCGTTCGTCCTGATATTCTTCTTCGCGGACTTTGCGATGGGCTTTCATGTCTTTGTAAAACTTCATGCGGTGAATGCCGGTGGGAACCTTGTATTCGTCCAGCCTGGCGTCATTGAAATCGATGTACATCGGCGCGTTTTTGTCTTCTTCCGTGGCCCAGTCCACTTTGCCGTGGTCATGACGCCAGAAATGTTGCGCGCAGGCGCCAGATAAGGCCCAGCCCATGCCAATCAGAGGCAGTTCTTCCTGAGTGAGCATTTCTTTGCTGACTTTATAGGGCGGCAGCGTCACCATCTCGAAAATATCGTCGCCCCGACAGACGCCCTCCGTTCTCGGATTGGCCTCCAAGTCGGGGTCTAAGTAGATCCACACCCGGGTGTAGTCATGGTCTAATTTTTCGAACCAGCGCTCGTACCACAGGGACAGTCGGTCGAGTTGGGGCTGGCCGCCGTATACGAACAGCAGGTGCCGGTTGTAGTGCGGGTTGAGCGTGCTCTCGATTTCGATCAGGAAGTCGTCAAAGCGCGTCCTCAGTTCTCGCAATGTCTCTTCATAGTCTTCCGCGCGCATGGCGCTTTGTTGATCCAATAATTGGCTGAGGCACTCATTTTCCAGTGCGTAGGCTTCTTCTATTCTTTGAGCAAGCGCCTCGCGCAGGTTGAACAGCTCGCCATAGCGCCGGGTTTGCTCCGGGTCTTCCCAAAACGAGTTACGCTTGCGGCGTTTGCGCGCGTCCATCTGGTCAAGCTCGCTGAGGCAGGAGATCCAGGTGGGGCTCTCCTGCAGCGCCTGCAGATCGCGGCGGTGGGCGGCGACCTTCTCGGTCAGCTCCATAAAGTAGCCTCTGGCGCGCTTCTCCTGATGAGTGACGCGGGCGTCGAAGTTCAGTGCGTCCGCGCTGACCGTGGCGGTGATCTCCAGGGGATCTTCGTGGGGGCGGGCGCTGAGCGCCGGCGCCAGATGAGCGGTGACGTGCTTGCGCAACAGCCTCTGCACGGAGCGCGCGCCGTAACGCGGGTCCGAGGGCAGGTTGTTCAGATGGCTCCAGACGGGGGCCTCGAAGTTCAAACTGACCTGACGATTGCTTAGCCCGGCGGCGCCTTGTAAGCGGCGCATTTCTTTTTGCAGCACGACCATTTGCTCTTCCTGTGTGAGAGCGAAGAAGGGCGCGACCTGATCGATGCGGTTGAACAGCTCCGGGCGGAAGTATTTCGCCGCCGTCTGCTCGAAATGGCGTTGGGCGGCGGCGTCAGTTTTATCTTCCGTGCTGAAGCCGACGCTGTTTTGCATGAACTGCTGAGCCCCCAGGTTGGAGGTCATGATGATCAGCGCGCTGCAAAAGTTGGCGGACTCGCCGTGGTCGTCGGTAAGCCGTCCTTCTCCCAGCACCTGCAGCAACAGGTCGTAAAACGCCGGATCGGCCTTCTCGATTTCATCGAACAGCAACACGGAGAACGGCTGTTGACGCACTTTGGTCACCAGACTGGCTTCGCCGGTGGCGGTCAGTCGGGTAACGGAATAAGGGTCGCTGTATTCGCTCATGTCGAAGCGCAACAGGCGTTTCTCATCCCCAAACATAAATTGCGCCAGGGTTTTCGCCATTTCCGTTTTACCGACGCCGGTAGGGCCTACAAACAACAGCGAGGCGATGGGTTTGCCGCGAGGCGCGAGGCCGGCTTTGACGGTGATAATGGCGCGCACCAGGGCTTCCACGGCCTGAGTCTGACCGACGATGCGGCGACGGAA
Source organism: Hahella sp. CR1 (assembly GCF_029813005.1). Taxonomy (NCBI): domain Bacteria; kingdom Pseudomonadati; phylum Pseudomonadota; class Gammaproteobacteria; order Oceanospirillales; family Hahellaceae; genus Hahella; species Hahella sp. CR1. Next base: position 129,816 of record NZ_JAPELK010000013.1, on the reverse strand, counting down.
ATGTTCGCGGGCTTTGTCCGCGTCCAGACGGGCCTGATGATCCACCAGAAAACGCGGCATGCCGCTCTCTTCGCAAAAGGCGGCGATGGCTTCATTTTCAGTGATGGCGCCGCTGTCTTTATGGGCCGCCAGGATCATGTTTTCAAAGAAGCGGATGATCTTGCCGGGATAGCCGGAATAGGGCGCATAGCGGCGCTGCAGCAGGATAATGCGTTCAATCGCGTTGGGGGCGATGCGTATATTGAAAAGCTCCGCCTGGGATTGAATCGCCTGCCGCGCGATCTGGTTTTCCTCTTCCTCGCCGCGTTCGGTGAAACGCACGATATGGAAGAGCTGACTATAGCCAGGAGCGCGTAAATCAATGGCGGCCAACTGCTCTTCCGTCACTTCCGCGATGAGCGTGATTTCATTGCGGGTCAGCGGATCGCGCAGGGCTTCGGCGATGCTGACGCTGTTGCCCTGATACTGGCCGACTTCGAACAGCTCGCTAAGGTTGCCCAGGTAGATAAGCTCGCCGTTGGCGCGGGCTTCGCGCACCCACAGACCCAGTGCGTGGCGCCATCCGCCCTGTTGCGTCAGAGCTTGCAGCATTTGCGCAGCGGTAGTGCGCCAGGGAATCTTGTTAGCGTTGACGCCGGTGAAGTGGCGCTTCACAAACTCGTTGATGAGCGCGGTCTTGCCACAGCCGCTGGGACCAACCACCAGCACGCTTTGGCGGAATTCGCCAAGCAGGTTGCGATTTAACGTGTCTACATAAGCGTCCAGGCCAAACACGCTGGCGCGACTGCGATGCATCCGGCGCGCCGTCTTTGCAATCATCGGCTCGTCTTGCTGGCGCCGCAGGTCCGCCAGTTCCGCTGGCGTGTAGAACTCCAGCGTCACTTCTTCACGCACGACTTTAGGGGGCGCATACCACTGACAGGCGATCAACGAACGCACACTGTCGAACCGTTTATTACGCAGCATTTCCAGCTGGATGCATTCGCTGACCCGCTGCATGATCTGCTCTTCGTCCCAGCAGAGGCAGGCGACGGCCAGAGCCGGGACCACACCGAGGATTTCCCCCTGGCGCAAGCGCCAGATGACGGCTTCGAACGTAATCTCATGTCCTGTATAGCCGCCCTCTCTGGAGGCCGGGGCCTTTATTTTCACCTCACGCACTTCGGTCTCGCCTTCCGGCAGATAGTGCAGCAGCTCGACATACTCGCCCTGTTTCAGCAGTTTGCTCTGCGCGCGCTTTTGAAACTGGCGGGCCACATGAGCGCTGGGGGCGTTCAGCCAGGCAATTTCGGTCATATTGCCTGGAAGGGTGAGTGTGACGCCGCTTTCGTGGGTGAGGATGGTGTTATAGAAGGGGAAACTGAACTGTTTACTCATGGCTGAAACATCTGCGCAATGGAAAAGACGTGCCTGTCCGGACGATGCGAACGGAAAAGGGGCTATTCTTACGAATATGGCCTGGGAAAACAATTGAGAGTAAAAGTTATGTTCTCGGCGCCGGCCTAACGCAGGCTTTATTGTCCGAGATCAAGGCTGTTCATTCGACAGATCAATAGAGTCCCTCCTCTTTGCCTGTGAACGTCGGAACCAGCTCGTGGTGAGCCCTGTCTCCCTCGGCTTTTCGACGCAACCTGAATAAATATGACGAAGAGCGCATTTTCGCAAAATCCCATGAAAACGGGATGAACGACAGGGAAAGTCGGGTTATGTTGATAGAGTGTTGCGTCTGCCCTGAGTCCAGATCAGGACGGAGGCGGCCACAGGAAGTGGCTTTTCCGGAGTTTGACGGCGAAGTGTGAGAGTGTCGGCGCCAGCTCAAGGAAGAAAGGGAAAAGCCGTGGCAAGCAGAATGATTTTATTGCAAACGCTTGTTGAGGTTCCTATGAACTTACAAAAATTAGAAGAACAAGTTTGTAAAGCCAGAATCGTATTTGAAGCCCATGGTAGGGAAATCAGCGACATTTATCTGGGGCGCTTTCCCTACTGCGCCTGTCGCGCGGCGAGCGACATGCTCGGCACCTGGTTGACAGCGCATGGCTATGACAATGTGCACTTCGTCAGCGGCCTGCGCGGGGAGGAGCCGCACGCCTGGTTGGAAATGGGGGCGTTGATCGTCGATATCACCGGGGACCAGTTTATTGATGGACCGGGTCGTATATATATCGGCGCGGATAAGCGCTTTCACGATCAATTTGGCCTGCAGGCAACCAGCGAATGCTGCCTGAGCGGCGTATTCGAAGCGCCTTACAGAACCTTCGCCGCCTATATGGGATCGGCGTCGGAATTTACCCCGCCACCTCCTCCGATGTATGCTCCGCACGCGATGCAAAGCATGGAATTATAGCCGTCACCGGAGTTAAGTTTGTCTTCCACCCTAGTCGCCAGAGCGCGCCAACTAAGCGCCTGGTTTCATGTCCTTTTGTGCGGTTTGTGCCTGTCTCCTCCCTGGTTCGCGCTGGCGATAGCTATGGACGTGGGAGATCAGCGGCTGTGGACTGTCACTCTGGAAGCCGCGCCCTATGGTCTGACAGCGATGGCGTTTGCTTACCTGTATGGAAAAAAGTTTGGGGACTGGTATTTACCTGTCGATGGTGAAAAACCAACATTTGAGATTGTTTGTGCTTCCTGCGTGGTGTCCTTTTTGGCGGCTATCAGCACAGGAGCATGTATTGGTCTGATCTCATCCGTATGGGAAGGGATGGATGGACTTTCTGTCGGGCTATTCGCTGGATTGGCTGGATACCTTTGCGCGCTGCCGCTGATATTGATTTTAGGTGGACTGGGAGGCTTGGCGCTGACCCGGCGCCTTAACAAATTGGCGGCGGATTTAAATCAGGCGGTTAAGCCCGCTTAAATCTCTGCTTAAGGAGTATGCGTGTCTCCCCAAATTATTGCCAGAGCGCGTCAGCTTAGCGCTTGGTTTCATGCCTTTTTATGCGGTTTGTTTCTTATACCGTTTTTTGCATATGGCCTTTTTACATCTAGCGAAGATATTTTACCGGCGTCCAAGATGCTCCTGGTTGATTGGGGACCAATTATTCTGGGGAGTATGGCGCTTGCCTATGTTTATGGGAAGTTGTTGGGACATTGGTATCTTCCGCTCGAAAAAAAACGGTCTACATTCGTGAAATTACTCACTTCCTGCGTCGTTTCTTTTTTGACGGCGGTTAGTTTCAATCTGTTGGCTGAGGTGGCGGGAGTGATCGCTTTGAAAAGTGTTGAATCAGGCTTGGGAATCGCTCTCTTAGGAATGGTTGGCGGGTCGCTCATTGTTGTAAAACTGCTTCCATTGATTGCGCCGCTTGGTGGACTGGGCGGCTGGCTAGTGATGAAGCATTGCGCCAAATTGATCGAACAGGAAAGCAACGAGGTTTCCTGATCCCCCTCTCTAAACTTCCGGCGTATTTTTTACAACAGCTTTGTAGAAAACACCTTTTCTGCACTGAATATTTGCGCTTATTTTTTATTCTTATTTTGGTTTGTTTCATTATAAATCAATGGCTTGAAATGAGTTGGCCCGCTTTCTGCTGTAGTAGGACTGAGAGCTTTGCAGTGATATTCGCAAAGCGACTTTTCGAGAACCAGCTAAGGAGAAAGACTATGAATTGGGACCAAATTGAAGGCAAATGGGAACAGTTTAAAGGTAAAGCCCAGCAGAAGTGGGGCAAGTTGACGGATGACGATCTCGACGTAATTCGTGGCCGTCGCACCGAGCTTTCCGGCCGCATTCAAGAGCGTTACGGCATGGCGAAAGAGCAGGCCGAGCGCGAAGTTGACGACTTCGCCAAGAAGTTATAACCGGCGTCCCCAGCCCCCCGGTTGTGGCCGCGCAGCTGCGCGGCTCCCTCAGACATGATTGCCCGTCACCTTCCGTGACGGGCTTTTTTGTATAAAAAACACCCCACTCCCCTGATTTTATAGAGTTTTTGTATCGGGTTTCCGAAATCCGTATGATCTGCCTCAATTTGCTGGCGGGTCACGCTGGTTTGTGTCTATTGGTGTCGCCACACTTGGCGAAGTTAATGCCCGTGAGGGGGAGGGGTTAATGACTGTGTCGGATAAGCAGCCGCAACGGCTGAGGCTTGGCGCGTTGATCGCGTTGGTGGTGGGGTCGATGATCGGCGGAGGGATTTTCTCGCTGCCGCAGAACATCGCAACCAGCGCTGGAGCCGGAGCTGTGCTGTTGGGTTGGTTGGTGACCGGCGTCGGTATGCTGGCGTTGGCGTTTGTGTTTCAGACGCTGTCGCGACGTAAACCGGAACTGGACGCTGGAGTATACGCCTACGCGAAGGCGGGCTTCGGCGCTTATATGGGATTCAACTCCGCCTGGGGATACTGGATTTGCGCCTGGATTGGCAACGTCAGTTATTTTGTGTTGCTGTTCAGCTCTTTAGGCTTTTTCTTTCCTGTTTTCGGCGAGGGCAATACGCCCACGGCAGTGATCTGCGCGTCCGTATTGCTCTGGATGGTGCACGCTATGGTGCTCTCCGGCGTGCGCCAGGCCGCTTTTATCAACATTATCACTACTGTCGCCAAAATTGTGCCTTTGATTATGTTCGTCGTTTTGGCGTTTGTCGGGTTCAAGGCGGATTTGTTCAGCATTGATATCTGGGGCGTCGAGGAGCCGGCATTAGGGTCTGTACTGGATCAGGTGCGCAACATGATGCTGGTGACGGTGTGGGTGTTCATCGGTATTGAAGGGGCCAGCGTTTACTCGTCCCGCGCGCAGAATCGCTCCGATGTTGGCAAGGCGACGGTGCTTGGCTTTATTGGCGTGCTCGCTCTGCTGGTGATGGTCAACGTGCTGTCCATGGGCGTGCTCAGCCGCGCTGAATTGGCGGGGCTGAAGAACCCCTCCATGGCGGGTGTGCTGGAAGTGGTGGTCGGCGCCTGGGGTTCCAAGCTGATCAATGTGGGCCTGATCATTTCACTGTGCGGCGCTCTGCTGAGCTGGACGATGCTGAGTGCGGAGATTCTGTGCGTCGCGGCGAAAGACGGCGCTATGCCGAAGGCGTTGGCGCGCACCAATTCTCGCGGCTCGCCACGGGGCGCGTTGTGGCTCAGCAATACGCTGATCCAGGTATTTCTTATCATTACCCTGTTTTCGTCAGGCACCTATCTGGATCTGCTGTACCTGGGTTCCTCCATGATTCTGCTGCCTTATTTCTGGACGGCGTTTTATGCCTTGATGCTGTGTCTGCGGGGAGAAACCTACGGCGACAATGATCGCGTGCGCGGCAAAGACTTCGCCATCGCGCTGGTCGCCGTGCTGTACAGCCTGTGGCTGGTGTATGCAGGCGGCGTGAAATACCTGCTGCTTAGCTCGATTCTTTATGCGCCGGGCGCGGTGGTTTTCGCCATTGCGAGGAAAGAACAGGGCGAACGCGTATTTACTCCGCTTGAAACCGGGGTGCTGGTTGTCTTAATTATGGCGGCTCTGGCGGGAATAGCTGGGCTGTATATGGGATATCTGTCGCTGTAGCGGCGTGATCAATAGAGTTCGCCTTTTCAAATCAATAGGTAAGCAAAGGAAGGATAGGCTATGACTGCTGCAACGCGCCTGGGCGTTTTTTCGGAAGTAGGCAAGCTACGCAAAGTGATGGTATGTCGTCCGGGCCTGGCGCATCTGCGTCTTACGCCGGGGAATTGCGAAGAGCTGCTATTCGATGATGTGATCTGGGTGCAGCAGGCGAAGCGGGATCACTATGACTTCGTCAGCAAGATGCAGGACCGTGGCGTGGATGTCGTGGACATGCATGATTTGCTGGCGCAGACCATGGCCTTGCCGGATGCCCGTCAGTGGCTTTTGGATCGCAAAATCACCGACGAACACGTGGGCGTTGGATTAGCGGACGACGTGCGCGCCTGGATGGGCGAACTGCCTGCGTCCACCCTGGCGGATCTGTTGCTGGGCGGCGTGGTCGGCGGCGATCTGCCGGAGGACTTCGATAGTCGGGAAATGGCCCTGTTCCGTGAGTTTATGGGACGTTCCGGGTTTGTCATTCCACCGTTGCCCAACTCGATATTCACCCGCGACACCAGTTGCTGGATTTATGGCGGCGTGACGCTGAACCCCATGTACTGGCCCGCGCGTAGACAGGAAACGCTGCTGGCGGCGTCCATTTACCAGTTCCACCCGGATTTCGCGGGAGCGGATTTTAAAGTCTGGTGGGGCGATCCTGAAAAAGACCATGGCGCAGCTACGCTGGAAGGGGGCGACGTCATGCCTGTAGGCAATGGCGTCGTGTTGATCGGCATGGGCGAGCGCACCTCCCGTCAGGCGATTGCGCTGGTGGCGCAGTCATTGTTTCGTCATGGCGCTGCGGAGAGAGTCATTGTCGCCGGCCTGCCGAAACTGCGCTCCGCCATGCACCTGGACACAGTTTTCACTTTCTGCGACCGCGATCTGGTGACGGTGTTTCCAGAGGTGGTCAACCGAATCGAAACTTTCTCTATTCGTCCCGGCGATAATGGCGCGGATGGACGTCTGGATATTCGCCCGGAAAAAGCCCCTTTTGTAGAGGTGGTCGGAGAAGCGCTTGGCTTGCCCAGGCTGCGCACGGTACAGACCGGCGGCGACAGCTACGAACAAGAGCGGGAGCAATGGGATGACGGCAATAACGTAGTGGCGCTGGAGCCCGGCGTGGTCATCGCCTATGACTGCAACACATACACCAATACCCTGCTGCGTAAAGCCGGCGTGGAGGTCATCACTATTACCGCCGGCGAACTGGGACGTGGCAGAGGCGGCGGCCATTGCATGACTTGCCCCATTATTCGCGATCCGGTTTAGGCGTTAATTATTTAGGTAACAAGGAGATTTCTTATGTCGCGCAACCTTCACAACCGCAGTCTTCTCAGTATGCTGGACTTCACTCCCCAGCAACTGCGATTTCTGCTGGATCTGGCCAGAGACCTGAAACGGGCCAAGTACACCGGCACCGAGCGTCAGCATCTCAAAGGCAAAAACATTGCGCTGATTTTTGAGAAGACCTCCACGCGCACCCGCTGCGCTTTTGAAGTGGCGGCCTATGATCAGGGCGCGCATGTGACCTATATCGACCCGACCGGATCGCAGATCGGACACAAGGAAACCATGAAAGATACGGCGCGGGTGCTGGGGCGTATGTATGACGCCATCGAATACCGCGGCTTCCATCAGCATATTGTGGAGGAGCTGTCGCAGTACGCCGGCGTGCCGGTCTATAACGGTTTGACCGATGAATACCATCCCACGCAGATGCTGGCGGACGTCATGACCATGCGTGAGTTCAGCGACAAGCCGCTGCATGACATTTCCTACGCCTATGTCGGCGACGCCCGCAACAACATGGGCAACTCCCTGTTGATCATCGGCTGTCAGCTCGGTATGGACGTGCGCCTGGGCGCTCCCCGCGAGTTATGGCCCAAGGATGAATTGATCGAACAATGCCGGGAGATCGCCGCCCGCACCGGCGCCCGTATGACGTTGACCGATAAGCCAAGGGAAGCCGTTCGCGGCGTGGATTTCATTCACACTGACGTATGGGTGTCCATGGGCGAAGCGCCGGAACGGTGGGGCGAGCGCATCAATATGCTGCTGCCGTTTCAGGTGAATGCCGCGCTGTTGGCGTCGGCCAATAATCCCCGGGTGAAGTTCATGCACTGCCTGCCCGCCATCCATAACTCGGAAACCAAGATCGGCGCGCAGATATTCGAGCAATATGGCCTGCACAATGGCGTGGAAGTGACAGACGATGTGTTCGAGTCGGAAGCATCTATCGTGTTTGATCAGGCGGAAAACCGGATGCACACCATCAAGGCGGTGCTGGTCTCTACCTTAGCGGATATCTGATCGGGAGACGTGGCGATGAGGATAGTCGTGGCTCTGGGCGGCAACGCCCTGTTGCGTCGGGGGGAGCCCCTGACGGCGGACAATCAGCGCATCAATGTGCGCCTGGCCGCAGAGCGTCTGGCCGCCGTAGCGCCGGGTAATGAAATGGTGATTGCTCACGGCAACGGTCCGCAGGTCGGATTGCTGGCGTTGCAGGCGGCGGCCTATGCGTCGGTGTCGCCGTATCCCCTTGATGTGTTGGGGGCGGAAACCGAAGGCATGATCGGGTACATGATTGAACAGGAGCTAGGCAATCTGCTGCCTGCGGATGCGCCGCTGGCTACCGTGCTCACCCAAGTGGAAGTGGACCCGGATGATCCAGCTTTCCAGCATCCCACCAAACCTATCGGGCCCGTCTATGAAGAGGCGGAAGCCGAGGCGTTGGCCGCTGAGAAAGGATGGCGCATCGCCCGCGACGGCGACAAATTCCGCCGCGTCGTCCCCAGTCCGCGGCCGCGCCGTATCTTTGAGATCCGGCCTATTCAGTGGTTGCTGGAGAAAAATACGGTAGTCATCTGCGCAGGTGGCGGCGGCATTCCTACGCTGTATAACCGCGACGGCAAGTTGCAGGGCGTCGAGGCAGTGATCGACAAAGACCTGTGCTCCTCTTTGCTGGCGCAGCAACTGGATGCGGATCTGTTGATTATCGCCACGGATGTGGACGCGGTGTATCAAGATTGGGGAACGCCGGATTCCCGCCCGGTTAGGAAAGCGCACCCGGACGCGTTGCAATCGGACGCGTTTCCCGCCGGCTCCATGGGGCCGAAGGTGCAGGCCGCCTGTGAGTTCGCCCGTACTACCGGTAAGCCCGCAGTGATTGGTTCGTTGCGTGATATCGAGGCCATGATTGCAGGAGAGGCGGGCACCCGCATCAGTACGCAGTTCGCGACTGGGTCGTTGGAAGTAGCTTAAGGTTTGCCTGACTTCGCGCGGACTACCCTCAGTAGTCCGCCCAATTCTCGACGATTTTCGAATACACGCCTTCCGCAATCATATTCGCCAGCGCCTGATCGAAGCGTTTGCGTAGATTGGCGCGTTGGGACTTCTTGGAGAAAGCGATGTAACTTGGCGTTTCCTCCACATTCGGCTGCAGGCGTTTGATCTGTGGTAACGAACGCACTTTCTGGCCCTGCAGACGCCGGTATTCCAACAGAACGCCGCGCTGATCGCCCACGATGATATCTATGTTGTCATTGATCAGGCGTAAAAACAGATCGTTCAGACTCACGGCGGTGACGAAGTCTGTGTTCAGCTCCATGCTGCGAAAGGCGTCGAATTTTTCGCCGTAGCTGAAATCCTGCAGGCCGCCAAAGCGAAACTGAGCCAGTTGCTGCAGGTCGCCATCGAACTGAATAGGACTGTTCTCCGGCACGAACAGGGATACGTTTTCCATCATCAACACCAGCGATGAGTAATCCGCATAGGTCTCCCGCACCGGCGTTTTCAACAACTCAAACACGCCGTCCACCTCGCCGTTCTCCAGATAACGCAGCGCCCGGCTCCAGGGCAGCTCGATCAACTTCACTGGTTCATCCATACGCCTGAAGGCCTCTTCCACCAGCGCCACGCTGATGCCTCGGGGAGCGTTATTTTCGTTGTAGTGATAGGGGACCAGACGCGTAAACGCGAGCACCGTTTCAGCCCAAACGGCGTGAGGGAAGAGCAGTATCAATAAAGCACACAAACGGAGCATGCAAAGCCTCCGGAAATTCTCTGACGCTGGACGATAACCTGAATCCGTCTGGCGCCGCCGATTCCGGCGGAGGCCTGTGACACTCCGTTGGCCTGAACCCGCCGCAGCGGGTCTATCGAGTAAGTATAGCCCAGCTTTTTAGAAGGTCAGACTTGTCGGTTTTTAGGGGGCTTACAGGAACCCGGATGTATCTATGTTTTGACGCTGGAGTGATCTGACGCTAATTAGGATTTATAGCGGGCAAAATAAGCGACCTTGGCGGCTCTATTTATCTTTCAGTGGGCAAGATGAATGCATTCGTTCTGATACATGATATAAGCTGGCGGCCAGTCATTGATCTTTTGCCCGGGGAACAACAATGAATAGAGCAATCGCCATTGCGTTAACTGCCTTTGTTACGACCGTTACCTATGCCGCGCCGCCATCCATTGGTTTCTCGAAGGCTGCTGCTTATGACGTTGTTAGCCAAGAAAAAATCAGTGAAGGCGATAACGATTACATATTCTCCTGCGTCGCGTCTAAAGCGATAGGAAAAGAAGAGCGGGCGCACACGATGGTGAAGGCGATAATGGATATCCAAAGCGCCTCGCCGGATATCAAAATTGCGCTGCACTTAGCTCCAGACCGTGCTCTATGTCAGGAAGGCAGATTGATTGGCGCATCCTATTACAGTCCTGACGGCTCTGGATGGAAGGGGGTTGGACGTGGCTCCTGGACGTGGAACATATCGACCACAGGCAAAAAAGTGACGGAACAGGAAATTTCAGACACGGTTTTATACGAAAAAAGTAAGCCTGAGTTTAAGAAGAAGTTTGGTGATTTATATTATTCAGAAAAGCTTGATGAATATGTTAAATCCCAGCTTGGGCATGAGCCTAAGTACGTTACTACAGGACTTTGGGTGGATACTTATCACGTTGAGTGATGGAGCGATTATAAGCCCGCCAGGGATAAACACGCCGCTCATATATTGCTAACTCTATTGGGACGAATATGAAATTTACGCTTGCCCTATGGCTTTTATTACTCTCGCTTTTCTCCTACTCGACGGAGTTGAGAATACATGAGCTAAGAAACTATGGCGCTTTGCATTATCTGGAGTTCTACATGATGGAGAAAGATGGCGTTCTAGTGAAGGCGGCGTTTAAGGCGTTGGAAACTCCCAAGTGTCCGTTCAATATGCGTTTGGTTGGAGGTATGTCGAAGGACACAATGAATGAACTTCGCGAGTTTTACCGACTGAACTATCCCGAACAATTAAATGCGTACCTGAATTCGCCGAGGGACAAGTCAGGTTCAGCAATTGCGCCGCTGGCGGCGCTTATACCAGAGGCTTTGGCTTCCACCACCCTCCTCAGAGAAGTCGGTGAGGAGTTAAAAGACCGCAAGTGCGCGCTTGGCGATATCAGCTACGAAAAATTCGTCCCCAGCATCGAGGAAGGCTTTTGGGTGTCGGATATTTATATAAAAGTGGTCAAGCAGGTGGAATGATAACGGGCGACACTCTGCTTATTTGGAGAACTGGGCTATGAAGGGTCCTTAATGGGCCTTCAGGCAATTATTGTTGTGATTTTGTCTTTGCTTTGATGTTGAAAACTTGTCTTTAGTTGTGTTTTGATGCCTCCCATACCTGCCGCCAAAGATTAAAAATATACTCACTGACTTATCACAGAAACATCAAAGTCTTTGGAAGCGCCAGCGATACCAGTGAGCGAATTTGATTGGTGAACAAATGAGAGTGTGTCCTCATTGTAAAAACAAGATATCCATTAAAGGAGCGGGGGCTTCTAAAGAGAGTCCCGTTCGTTGCGCTCAATGTGGAAAGTATTCTTATCTCTTTCCTGGTTACTATGGCGTGACTCAGCTTTTTGTAACTCTATCCTTAACCTGGCTGGTTATTGCGGGCTTACAGTTTACATGGCCTTACCTGGTAGTCAGTCTGATAGTCTCGTTGGCGATTCTGATCGCACTTGTTCTTTGTTGGCCCATGCGCAGAATGGAAGATGAACAAGTCAGGCGCTTGGAGTTGGAGCAGTAATCTGAGCCCTGATTTGTGGACGTTAGAGTCTGGGACCTGCATAGTACGCCTTTCTGTTTTGTATTAAGTGGATTCGAATAACCTCACCACAGAGGCAATGGTATGACGTCTTTTGCAGTCATCATCAGTGCTGCTGTTTGGGCCGCCGCAAGTCACGTCATTGACTCCAATATGGACAAAAGGCGCCTGACTTTAAGCAGTGGCGACGAGTTATAAGAAGTGGGTAGGGGAGTTTAGATGTTTACTAGAAATTGGTGGCGACGCCGGGCGGCGGTAAAGAGCTATATCAGAGTGTTGGGGCCGGCGTTAGCCAAGAGGGGTGGGCGCAGGAGAGTGTACTCGGTGAAAAAAGTCAGGGCTTTGGTGAAGGAGCTCGGCTTATCTGAAAAATACCTCGGCTACGCTATCGCGCTTTATTGTAAAGAAGCGGACTTCGTCAAATATTCTAATAACCACCAGACCTCAGTCGACCAGGCCGTGAGTTATGAATCGGCGCGAAACTTCGGAATGACGCTGGCGTTAGGCTCCATTTTTTGGAGCAGTGACTCAAGCCACAGCGCCTCCGATGGCGGGTTTGACGGTGGCGATAGCGGCGGAGATTCCAGTTTTTAGCGGTTCTGCTGTTGTCTGTGACGTGTCTGTCAGGAACAGCGCGTTCTACGTCTTAATTTTGCTTTTCCTGCAATGCCCAAACGCGTTCCAGCCCATTCACTATTGCGATGTAGCGGGCTCATTTTAGCCTGAGCTACAGCAACCTTTCTTCCGTGAGCGCCTTTCGGGCTCTTCGCTATTCTGTCTGGGCGCCGCAATAGAAGTCCTCTGATTCTTATTCTGCAATGTTGCGACTCTCCGCTGTAAGGCGGCGTCTGAATTTCTGTCGTTGAGTGTTGTTGTTAGCGGGAATGTCTTTCTCAAAAATTTCGCTTTCTGATTTTGTTTAATTAATTTATCATCCGATTAAATTAATCGACTGATAAATTAATTGGCTTTACATGCGTAAGAAAACCGAGGCCAAAGAGCCGGAAAACAAGCGCGGCCGCCCTCTGGACCCTGCGCTGCAGCAGCAGCGTAAGGACGACCTGTTGGACGCCGCCTTTGAATTGCTGCGGGAGAAGAGCTATCGCAGCATCACCATTCGCGATATCGCTGAGAAAGCGGGCATGAAGTCCGCGATGATCAGCTACTACTTCGGCGGCAAAGAAGATCTCTTCATCGCCTTGATTGAACGCCTGGGCGAACAACAGTTTGGTCGTATTATCGAGGTGATCGCCCAGCCTGATCCCATTCGCGGGTTTATCCGCGCCGCTATTACCAGAATAGTCGATTGTCCGCCTTTGATTACGTTCATCATCGATGAAGTATTGTCGGAGCGGGGCCGGCTGCAGGACCGTTTTATAGACCTGATGCCCCGTCGCATGGCGATGTTTCTTCCCAAACTGATTGAGTCAGAACAGAAAAAAGGAAATTTGCGCGCGGACGTGGACCCCAAGTGGGCGGCGTTTTCATTGGTGAACCTGATTATTACGCCTTTCATCGGCGGGCCCGTGCGCAGGCGGGCCTGGGACATGTCCGATGAGCTGGTGAGCAGTGATGAATGGATTGAGCATGTCTACCGCATGTTTATCGCCGGCTGCGGAGCCGCACCTCATTCACAAACTCGCCCACACTCCCATTCACACCTCCATTCACAACCTGACAATACGAAAGAGGACTGACTATGAGCCTGGCCTGGATGAAGCGCCGATGGGCGTTGCCCTTGGTGGTCGCGACCGGCGTCGCGGTAGCGGTGGCGATTATCAAGAGTCGCCCGGCGATGGAGCATGCGGATAAGGCGCAGCTTCCTGCGGCGGTGAAGGTGGTGTCCGCCAAGCGTTATGAGGTCAGGCCGCGCATCACCGGATTTGGCGAAGTGGCGCCGGATGTGGTGCTGGACAGTAAGGCGGAGGTGTCAGGAAAAGTGACTTATGTGCACCCGCTGTTGAAGAAGGGCTCCATATTGCCGGCGGGAACGCTGGTGGTCAGCATTGATGATCGCGACTATCAACTGGCGTTGAAACAGGCGGAAGCGGATCTGGCGGTGAGCCGCGCCAACCTGGAGGAAATGCGGCTGAACATTGAGGACACGGAGCAGGACCTGAAACTGGCCCAGGAAAAGCTGGCGATCGCCAGGAAGGAGCAGGAGCGTATCGGGCGGCTGTTGCAGAAAGGCTCCGCTTCGCAATCCAACTACGATGCGCAGCAGTCCGTCGTGCTGCAGTTGAGGCAGGAAACACAGAAGCTGAATAATCAGCTGCAAACCCTGCCGTATCAATTACAGGTGCTGCAAGCCAAGCAGGATATCGCAGAAGCGGCGGTGGAGACGCAGAAGCGCAATCTGGAGCGCACTCACATCAGCCTGCCGTTCAATGCCCGCGTTACCCGCCTGTCGGTGGAGGAGAACCAGTTCGTCGCTGTAGGCGCGTCACTGTACGGCGCTCAGACCATTGATAAAGTGTTGGTTAATGCGCAGTTTCCCCTTAGCCAGTTCCGTCTTTTAGCGGAAGGGTTCGCCAATCTGGAGGATCTGTTTCAGAAGTTTCTGGAGCAGGACGCCGCCAGCAATATTTTCACTGAGCTGGACCTTGCCGCCAGCGTCGCTCTGGCGGAAGACGGCGACACGCACTGGGACGCCAAAGTGGAGCGCATCAGCAATAATCTGGAAGCGGCCTCGCGCACCCTCGGCGTGATCGTCGGGGTTGATAATCCCTATCGCACCGCTCGCCCCGGCGTGCGGCCGCCGTTGATAGAAGGAATGTACGCCAAAGTGGAGCTGCAAGGCGCGCCGCAGCCGTTCTTAGTGCTGCCGCGGGACGCTTTGCGGGAGCATGAGCTGTATGTGGTGGATAAAGATAATCGCCTGCGCCGAATCAAACCCCACTACAAAACCCAGGGCGCGATGTTGTTAATCCGGCAGGATGACAACGAGGGCGATAACGCTATTCACGAGGGCGAACGCGTCGTCACTACCGACCTGTTTCCCGCTGTAGCGGGCATGTTGGTGACTCCGCAGGAAGATAATGAAGCCGAAGCGCTGATCGAGCAGTGGGCGCAAGGCAGGCAAACCCTATGATCCGCTTTTTCGCCACGCATCCTACGGCGGCGAATCTGCTGATGGGCTTCTTTATGTTCATCGGCGTGATGACGCTGCCGCAGATCAAGCGGGAGACCTTCCCGGAAATAAAAAGCTATGAAGTCGAGGTGAAAGTCGCCTATCCCGGCGCCACGCCGACGGATATCGAGCTGTCCGTCTGCAAGCCGCTGGAGGAAGCGGTGGAGGGCGTTAGTTTCATGGAGGAAGTGCGCTGTGAAGCCCGTAACTCCATGGGCCTGATGACCCTGAAAATGCTGGAGGACGGCGACTTTGACGACTTTATCGATGACGTAAAAAGCGCCGTGGATGAGATCAGCTCCCTGCCGGAGCAGTCGGAAGAGCCTGTCGTCAAGGAGCTGGGGCGCACGCAAAACGTGGTGACCATCGCCTTGACCGCGGACCTGCCCCGCAGCGAGCTGAAAACCCTGGCGGAAGAGGTGAAACAGCGCATCCTGCGTAACCCGGATATCCCATTGGTGGACATACAGGGGTTCTCTGATCGGCAATTTCAGATTCAGGCGCCGGAAAGCAATTTGCGTCAATACGGCCTGAGTTTGCAGGACATCGCCAATCTGGTGGCGAAGCAGGATGTGGACCTGCCGGCGGGAGATGTGAAAACAGACTACCGCGACTATCAGATTCGCTTCAGCGATGAAAAACGCACCGTCACGGACCTGGAGAATCTGGTGGTGTTGCGGGGCGGCAATGGGGCGGAAGTGCGCCTGGGGGACATCGCCAAAATTGTCGACGAATTTGAGCTGGAGGAGAACAAATCCACCTTCGACGGCAAGCCCGCCGCCTTTTTGAAAATATCCAAAAACACCCGTGACGACAGTCTGCGTATTCTGCAGGAAGTGGAGACGTTTATTGCGGAAGAGAGCCAGCGTTTGCCGCCGGAAGTAACGCTGAGTCTGACCCAGGATTACACCAGCGTCGTCAAAGACCGCATCAGCATGTTGAGCAGCAACGCCTGGCAGGGGCTGGTGCTGGTGTTTGCGGTGATGTGGCTGTTTTTCGGCGCCCGTTATGCGTTTTGGGTGGTGATGGGGTTGCCGGTGTCATTCCTGGCCAGCGCCTTCGTGCTGGGGCATATGGGCGTGAGCATCAACATGCTTTCCATGGTGGCGTTGCTGTTGGCGCTGGGGATTCTCATGGATGACGCCATTGTCATCAGTGAGAGCATCGGCACGGAGATGCGCAAGGGCAAGCGGCCCCTGCAGGCGGCGGTGGACGGAACGTTGATGGTGGCGAAAGGGGTGTTTTCGTCGTTTCTCACGACCCTGTGCATGTTCACCGGGCTGTTGTTCCTGGAAGGCGATATTGGTCAGGTGCTGGTGGTCGTACCGATCGTGCTGATCTCGGTGATCACTATTTCGTTGATTGAAGCGTTTTTCATTCTGCCCCATCACTTACAACACTCTCTCGCCCATGCGGAGAAACAGCAAGACTCCCGATTTCGCATAGGGTTTGAACAGCGTTTTGAGAAGATCCGACAAGGGCTTGATCGGCGCGTGTCAGTGTTGATCAAACATCGCTACGGCTTTGTCGGCGCCGTTATCGCCACGTTCATTCTGTGCGTCAGTCTGCTGGCCTCGGGGGTTATCAAATTCTCTGCGTTTCCGGACCTGGAAGGGGATATCGTGCAGGCGCGCCTGATCATGCCTACCGGGACCTCACAGGCGCGTACGGAGGCCATGGTGGCGCATTACTCTCAGGCGCTGGAGCAAACTGCTTCCGAATTCAACAAGGAGCAGGAGGAGCCTGCGATAGGTTCCGTGACGGTGAACTATGGCCAGAATGCGGACGCCTTCGAAACTGGTCCCCATTTAGCTACCATCAGCGTCGACCTGCTCACCGCCGAGCGTCGCAATTTCAGTTTGCAGGCCTTTACGTCACGCTGGCGTGAACTGGCTGGGGAAACGCCGGACGTATGGTCGGTGCTGTTCAAGGAGCCGACGATCGGGCCGGGCGGACGCGCGATTGAAATACGCCTGCGTGGCGACGATCTGGAGTCATTGTCGCTGGCGTCTCATGAGTTGCAGAACTGGCTGGCGGGCTATCCTGGCGTAATCAACCTGCTGGATGATCTGCGTCCGGGCAAGCCGGAGTTCACCTTACACTTGAAGTCCGGCGCTTACGATCTGGGCCTGGACGCGCAAACCATCGCCGCGCAATTACGCGCCGCGTTTCAGGGCGTGACGGTGCTGGAGTCGAGCGTCGGCCTGGAAACCTACGAGGTGGTGGTGCGCCTGGATGATGAGTCCCGCGACGAGTTGGCGGACTTCGACAACTTCCCCATTGTGCATCCGGTCAGCAAGGCGCTGATTCCGCTATCCAACGTGGCGGAGATCATCCCCAGCCGCAGCTACTCGCGCATCAACCGGGTGGATAATCAGCGCACGGTCACGGTGTATGGCGATGTCGACATCAGCCTGAATAACACCAAGGCGGTGATCGGCGACATGCAGAAGCACTTTTTGCCGCAACTGCAGCAACGCTATCCAGACATTCAGCTGAGTATTCAGGGCGAGATCAAAGAGGGCGCGGCCACTCAGGGCTCGATGAAACTTGGCTTTCTGATGGGGCTGGCGGGCATCTTTATTCTGTTGAGCTTCCAGTTCAAATCCTATGTGGAGCCGGTCATCGTTATGCTCAACATCCCCATGGCGTTTATCGGCGTGATTGTGGGGCATGTGGTGATGGGAATGGACATCACCATGCCGTCGCTGTTGGGATTTGTGTCGCTGGCGGGCATTGTCGTCAACGATTCCATCCTGCTGGTGGAGTTCGTCAAGATGCGGGTGGGGCAGGGTATGAATGTGCATGACGCCGCCGCGAAGGCGAGCCATGACCGCTTCCGCGCGGTACTGCTGACTTCCCTGACCACCATGGCGGGGATGACGCCGCTGCTGTTTGAAACCAGCCTGCAGGCGCAGATTCTGATTCCTTTGGCCACCAGTATTGTGTTCGGCGTAGGCGCATCTACGCTTTTGGTATTGTTTGTCATCCCTTGTGTGTATACGATCCTTGAAGACTTCGGTCTGACCAGGGCGGTCGTCGGCGAACCCGAGGAGGAGTTTGCGCCGGCGCAGAATCCGCCGCCGCTTACACAAGAATAAAAGGACAAAAGGTATGCACCCTAACGCCGAACTGGTGACCCGTTTTTATGAAGCCTTTAAGGATAAAGATTATCGAACCATGCAAGCCTGCTATCACGAAGAGGCGGAGTTTCAGGATGAAGTGTTCACCCTTAAGGGCAAGGAAATCGGGGCCATGTGGCATATGCTGTGCGAACGCGGGGCGGACCTGTCGTTGCACTTTCATCACGTTGAAGCCGACGATCGGCGAGGCTCAGCTCGCTGGCGCGCGGGTTATACCTTTTCCACAACCGGGCGTTACGTGCTGAACAAACTACGCGCCGAATTTGAATTCAAGGACGGCAAAATATATCGCCACCGCGACCGCTTCGACTTCTGGCGCTGGTCCCGTCATGCGTTAGGCTTGACTGGCTGGGCGCTGGGCTGGTCGCAAATGTTGCGGGATAAAGTGCAGGCCACAGCGGATACAAACCTGCGGCGCTTTATGGATAAGAACCCGGAATACAAAGCCTAGGGAGCCTCTGAAAAACGTTGGCGAGGCCGCCAGTGCAAGGAAAAAGTTGGCGAAAAAGCGCAGTTTATCGTGAATAAATGAGCATTTTGAGCCGACTTTTGACGCCGTAATGGCGGCCGCAGGTAGTTTTTCAGAGGTTCCCTAGATGGCTTAATGAAGAGCGCCGCCTTGAAAGGCGGCGCTGACGGTTACTCCTTATTCCCTTCCACTTTGAAGGTTAGGGCGCCGTTTAACAGGTCGTCATAGTCCGGTAAACGTCCCTCTGCCTGAAACAACGTCGGCAAATCGCTGTTTTGTTCAAGCTCTGCTATCAACGCGCCGTTGGCGTTTTGAATGGTCGCCGCAACGCTGTCGGGAGCGAGCCCCTTGATATTGAGCGCCGCCGTAAAGTCATGGGCGTCGATATCCGTCACCGTCACATAGCCGGAGAAGCCATTCTCGGCGCTGGAGTTATCCTTTAGCGCAAAACTGTTATTGGAAACAACCTGACCGCGCAGTTCTCCGCTGGGGTTGGCATTGCTGTGGACATTCAGATAGAAGCCGCCGCGCAACAGGCCGGCGACGTCCGCCAGCTTGGCGCCGCGGGCTGCGCTGAACAGCTCACCGTCGCCATTCACATCTTCCAGAGGCAGAGTCACATCGCCATTGACGCCGGCGAAGCCAGCATGCAGATGAGCGGCGGTGGCGTTGAAGCCCTGGTTGAGAATATTGATCCAGATAGCGCCAGTTTCATCATGCACTGTGACGTAGCCTGTCGAGGCGATATCTTCAGCGATGGGTTGGGTCACCGGTGGATTTTCCTGTTCCCCCTGTAACTCAGTCCGCATGGCAATGATATGCTCCGGAGTGATCTGACCACGTACTTCGCCGCTGGAATTGGCGTCGGAGTGAACATTGAAGTAATAGCCGCCGATAAGCAGCTTGGCGAGCTGGTTTTCCTCCAGCTTGGTCACTTTATTGAAGTGCGAGCCCGGGGCGGCGCCGTCGGCGTCGCTCACGTCATTGAGGGCGAAGACGATATCGCCGTTAGCCCCGGCGAAATTGTTGTGCACATGGGCTGCAGTCGCGGTGAATCCAGCATTCAGAATGTTGGCCCACACCACGCGGGTATCGGTTCTGATCGTCAGATATCCCAGGCTGTTCACCTGCTCACTGGCTGGAGTGAGAACGGGAGGCGCTTCCTGCTCCCCCTCTAGAGAGGCGCGAACGGTCTGCACATGCTGGGGAAGAATCTGACCACGGGCTTCGCCAGAAGGGTTCGCTTCCGAGTGAGTGTTCAGATACAGACCGCCATTGAGAAACTTGGCGAGCTGACTCTGATCCATCTCCACAACCTTGCTGAAGGAGGTTCCCTCCGCTTGCTCCAGATCGGCGCTGATATCGTTGAGAGCAAAGACGATGTCGCCGTTAGCCCCGGCGAATTCGCTGTGCAGATGCGCCGCGGTGGCGTTAAAGCCATGGTTCTGCAGGTTGACCCAGACTTTGGGAAGATCGCTTCTGACCGTCACGTAGCCAATGCCATAGGCGCTCTCAGCTGCTGGCGCAGCCACGGGAGGAACTTCCTGCTCGCCCTGCAACAGCAGGCGAGAGGTTTGTACATTTTTAGGCAGAATCTGTCCACGCACTTCGCCGCTGGGATTCGCTTCGGAATGAACATTCAAGTAATAACCGCCGTTAAGCAGCTTGGGCAGGTTTGCGGCTACCGCGCCGGGGGCGCTGCTGAAAAATACGCCGGGCTCCAGACCTTGATCCGCGCTGACGTCATTCAACGCAATCACCACATCTCCGTTGGCTCCGGCGAAGTTGGAGTGAACGTGGGCGGCGGTTCCTTGGAAGCCGATGTTCTGGATATTCGCCCAGATTCTGCCGTCATCGGTATCCACGGTGAAATAACCAATGCTTTCGATGTCGGCGGCAGCGGGTGTCGTCACAGGAGGTACTTCCTGCGCGCCTTCCAGCGCTATTCTTACCGCCTGGATGTCCCCGGGAATAATCTGGCCGCGTAATTGCCCCTTGGGATTTTTGTCTGTATGGACATTGAAGTACCAGCCGCCGCTTAGCAGCAGATTCAACGATGCGCCGGGCAGATTGCTTAATTTCGTACCGCTGGGCAGATAGAACAGATTGGGGTCCAGTTCGTCGCGGGACAGGGCGATCAGCATGTCGCCATTGGCGCCGGCGAAGCCTTTGTGTAGGTGAACGGCGGTGACGGCGTCGTCCTCATCCAAACCTGTGATTTTGACGCTGGCGGACAAGGTTTCGTTACCTTCGCCCATAGACGAATCCAGTTTGAATTCCGCAGTTGCCGTGGCGTTTTTATTGACCAGTTTATCAACGCCGTCTGCGTTCACCTCCTGCTCCACGCTCAAGGTTACATCGAAAATACGCAGACTGGCGGATTCGGTCGCGCGTTCGCTGGAGGGCAGCAAATCAGATTGCAGCGCTGCTGACGGCAGCAGTCTGGAAGGAAGCTGCGCTGCGGGTAAGACGTTCTGGATGGGGGCTGTCAGCGTCACCTTGGAGGTGTTGTCGGTACTGGGGCGGCCATTGTCATCGCTGCTGCAGGCCGCCAATGTGCATATCGCGCCTACACAGAGCACTGCTCGGGAAGGACGCGTCAGTTCAAAAAGATTCATCAAGAGGTTCTCCCTGTTTCATGAAATACAGCCGGCGGCGGACAAAACCACCCCGGCGTGATTTTTTTATCGTCAGTCGTATGACGACCGAGAAGAGTGGTTTGGATGCAGCGGAAGAGAAATTTATTTGGACTAAGCACTATTGCTTATAAGGGGAAAAATGTCCTAGGTCGCTTTCCCGGGTGAGGAATATATAAAAACATAGAACTACTCGGAGAGTTAAATCATGGCTTACACATTAAGATTTGAAAGCATGGGGGATGCAGCCCCTTTTAATAACGGCGAACAGGTGAAAATAAGCAATGCATTAAGCATGCTGGAAACAATATTGGCGGAGTCTATTACTCTTCCAAAATGCAGCTCGATAAATAGATGGTTTGGCGGAGGGAATATCAAGGCGGTCCTCGAAGGCTTAAATAATATGCATAAGTATTTAACAAGGAAATGCACTAGCCTGACCTTTGTCTCTGCGCCCAGGCACCCCAAAGATTATATTGGCTGGGTCAGGCCGATGGTTAAAGTAGGATTGAACCCTTACGATTCTGATTTTGACAATCAACTGGGACAATCTTCCCATAGAAATAATGATAACTTCTTCCATCGCCTGAATAACAATGCGCCTCAAAGCAAGAAGTATACGGTCAAGGAAACGACAGGCACTTTCAGAGCCAACTGTGGATACGTTAACGTGCAAAGCGGACTGCGAATCTACCTGACGCCAGGCTACCTGAGCGGTAACTTTGACGAGAATGATCGCAATGACGAACAGTGGTTCAAATTCCGTTGCGTCGCCCACGAACTTAGCCACCGAATTCTGGATACCATCGATATCGCATATGGAGCGCATGAGTGTGGCAGACTGGCGATAGGATCGGACAAGCGGGCGTCACTTAATAATGCGGATAACTGGGGATTGTTCCTGGCGGAAATATACAAGTTCCGTAACTTAAGAGCTTTGCCGAGCTAAGTAATAAAGTTTAACGGAAAGGGAGAGCCTTTTGCTTCCTTTCTGTTTTTTATGACTTAGTCTTCAACTTCATGTTTTATCGGTACGTCAACACACAATACTTCATCTAACTTCCAAAAGCGGTCAAACAGTTCAGACTCGCATTCGAATGAGCCAAATATATTTTCTATGTTCTCACGTCCAAATACTAAGATAGGGAGTTCATGCTGAATGAAAAAGGCCTTTAGGTCTTGGTGGATAAATATTACTGATCCTGGTTTTAATGGCTGATATAGAATATCTGAAGTCAAAACTATTGGAATAAAGTGATAGTCTGATTCAGAAATAGAATGACTTTTTAGCCATTCTATTAACTCAGGCTTTTCTCTCACAATGAAGCCGGTTTTTAGATTGTCCACATTACTATCATTTGCCGTACGCTGTACTTGAGCTAGCCGCCCCGCCCGGGCTCATGCGCTTCATACCGGGGAAGCTGGGCGTCCAGGTCATCCCAGTTTGCTTTTGAGGTGACGAAGTTGTGGGAGAGGGGGCGTTCGGCAATGTCTGAATCCAGAATTCCGAGACGCAGTCTCACCCGGTCAGGCGCTGCATCGTTTGAACTGAAGACCGGGGAAGCGCAGGTCCGGCAAAAGTGGCGTTTGCGTCCGGGCGCCATTTCGAAAAAGGCCAAGTGCTCTGCGCCCTCCTGAACTCTCAAGTCCGCCGTATTTACAAACCCATTGGTGGCGTAAGCCGTGCCGCTGCTCTTCCTGCACTTGGAGCAATGGCAATGAATAATCGACTCAATCGGCCCTTGGATTTCAATTTTGACCTGACCGCAAAGACAGCTTCCTTTGTACATCTTGTTTCCTGTGCTCCTGTTGAGATAACCATTCCTGTCTGTGGAAAGTCAGACAGTGGACGTATGCAAATATGCGGGCTTATAGGTGCGCATACCAGCAGATATTGCTTCGATAATCTGTACAAGGGCGTTGACGCCTCTAACTATCAGTGATGTGTAAGCTATAGAAATCGTGATCGAGATATTCATTAAGCCGGCTTTTTATGTTTGAGACAGTCAGTTCTCCGCTGTGCACACGCTCTTCAACCTGCTGATACTTATCTGGCTAATTACTCGCCCTGTATAAATCGGCCTTTATACTAAGCAGAGGCGCTCCTAACGCAAGCGAATATTCAGAGAAGCAGCCTGAAAGAAAATTATCTAGAAGGCGCTACTCAGCTAACTCTTACTTCACCAAACATGGATCAAGCACGTTAACGTTTCCTTTGAAGGGCTGGTGCGTCTTGTTTTCTCAAATTCATAGCTTGAGCCCCACCTTTTTCAATTACACAGCCTAAAAACTCAATTGGATTCAATTAATTGAATTAACTACTATCTTGATCGTTCAGCGGCGATGGCTCGCGCTGTTTTGAGGCTGTGCGTCTATGTTTGCGTGGTAAAGGAGTGGGTGATGGGGTTGGATGTCTGGCTTATGTTTTCACTGGCCTATTTGGTCACTACTTTATCACCAGGGCCGAATGTTCTGTTGGTGGTTAAGAACAGTTTCCAGTATGGGTGGAAGTCCGCGTTTGTGACGGTGCTGGGAAATCTGTCCTGCCAGTTTGTGATCGTATGCCTTGTCGCCATTGGCGTGGGGGAGCTTCTTGAGCAGCTTCCGATATGGTTCACCCTGATGAAAGTATTGGGTGGAGCGTATCTTATCTATCTCGGTTGCAAAAGCCTGAGGGCTGGCGGCAAGTCAAACCTGTCTTTACCAGATAATACGCAGCAGGCGGCGCAATTCAGCTCACGCAAGCTCTACACTGAAGCTTTTCTTGTTTCCGCAAGCAATCCTAAGACATTGATATTCTTATCCGCCTTTCTGCCTCAATTCGTCAATGCGGAACAGTCGCACCTGGAGCAGTTTGGCGCTATGTATGTTTCTATATGCGTCATTGTCACCGGTGTTCACCTGGGCTACGCCATGTTAATCAGTCGAGTTGGGCAACGGTTTCTCGCACAGGATATTGAACGGAAGATATCAAAAGTCTCTGGCGGATTGTTTATCACCATGGGCGGCGGGGTGCTGTTGAGTCAACGCGTATAGCGGTATGAGCAGGCTGTTTGCATCAAACCGCCCCACAGCTTCCAGACTGGGCTGCATCGCTTGGGCCCTGATCTCAGCGAGGGCGTCGCCGTCCTGATTGGTCGCATTTTCGTAGTGCGTGGTCGGCGCTGATTGAATCACTGCCTTACTGCTCCCTCAATTCTTGTTCCGCCGGATAGCGGCTAAACAGATTAAAGTGTCCATATAGATATTTATTGGGAAAGTCAGGGGAGATGACGACGCCTTTGGCGAGTATGCCCTGCTTGCCGAAACGTTTGGTGTAGGGCTCCAGGTAGAAGGCGACAGTTAGAGGCGTGTGGGACAGTTGGCCCAGCGTGGCGCTGTAGGTGACGGTGTCCACGGTGACGTCTTTGCGCAGTTTGGCGTAGTCGGGGAGGTTAATCTCGCGCAGGTCGAGGGTGGTAACGGGAGGCGGCGCGTTTTTGTCTTTGTTGAATGGCTGGCGATACAGCTCATTGCGGTATGCGGTCATATAATCGCTCAGGACATCGAACAGATAGCGGCTGAATTTATCCCAAAACGGGCCGACCTGATCCGGGTGAACGCCCACCAGCCAGTTTTGCTTTTCGGTATACAGACGTCTCTGTTTTTCGCGATCAATACTTTTAAACAGCAAAGTCGCGAACAGCTTCTGGCTTTGTTTGGTCCAGTCCGACTCCAGGGGCGTCGGCAAAGGCTGTTGTTCGACCACATGGCGGTAGCGCTGATAGTTGCGCCAGGCCTCATACCGCGCCAGCGCGCCGAACATGACATCCGCCAGTGTGGTGATTTCGCTGGGGCGGAATGAGCCGTCCTTGATGGTTTTCAGCGACTTTTCCAGATAGGCCTGCATCTCCTTCTGCTCGCGTTCGTAGATTTCCGCTGCGCTGTCCAGTTCCGGGGCGGGGTATTCGTGGCGGCCTGCGATGAGCTGACGGCCCTCGTTGGCGATTTCACTCATATCGTGCAGCTTGTTGAAAAACCCAACCGCCCACACCACGCAGACCAGAATGCAGACGCCTGCGGTGGCCAGGTGTTTGCCGGTGACGCCGGACTTATCCCGCCGGTGATCCGGCAGCAGCATCAGAATGGAAAGCCCCGCCAGGCTGAATAAGCCCAACAGCCCCACCAGCATGCTGTAGCCTTTGCTTTCCGCATAAAGAATGCAGCCGCGCAGCAAGACCAGATGACCCACGAAGAAGGGGATATAGCCCAGGTCAATGCCGGCGGAGTAGAGAAAGTTGATCTTCAGCAGGTAACTGTCGGAGACAAACACAATGGTCAGGATCAGGCCAGCCCAGGACAGCCACTTCGCCGCCCGCTTTTGCTCAGAGTCCGCCTCTTCCAGTCGAAACGGTTCCGCCTGCACAGGGGCTGGCTGCGGCGGCGGGTTTTGCAGCCGTTCCTGCATCTGGCGATACTTTTCCAGAATGACGCCGCAATCGAGACACTGAGTGGCGTCGATATTCTGTGACAGACACTTCGGGCAACGGGAGCGGTCATCTGTCTTGGGCGGTACTTCCGCAGTCTGTGGCGACGCTGTCGGTGAGCCTGATGTTTTGTTTTGATGCGGTGTTGTATTCGTTGCGACGGAGGGAGCGGCGGTGTTCTTCGTCTGCTCTCGTACTGCGCCGATGGCTCCGACACGGGCGAACTGCTGCTGATAGGACTTAGCGGTGAACTCGTTTAATCCTTCGCGACGAAATATGGCTTCGCCGCTGAACAGGGGCGCCAGCTCGGCGGCGTCGGTCTGGAACAGCTTGGCCAGTCCGGCCTGGGTCTTACCCTGGTCCGCGCCAGGGGAAAGTTGGCCTCTGAATTCGAAGGAATACTGCTTCATACCTGTTTCATAACTGTTTCATACCAGGGGACTCCTGAGCAAACAGGCGCAGAAGGCCAGAAGCCGCAGTTTCTCCTGTGGCGAGAGATCGGCTTTGCGAATTTGCGCCGCAGGCTCCGGCGTGGCGTACACCAACGCCGCCAAATTGCCTTCCTGATCCAGCACCGCCATGGCGTTCTGCGGGTCCCAGGAAGGGGAGGCCGCAGACTTGGCGCGTTTACGCTTGAGGAAATCCAGAACTTTCTTCGCATGCCCCAGATACTCGGCGACGGGCCCCAAAGCGGTGTCTTCCACCAGCTTCTCCTGAATCTTGCCCAGAGCGTCTTTGCTGCTTTCGTGAACGCGCACGGCCTGCCGCCATTCATAGACGAGGGCGCCTTGCGCATCCGTCAAGGTCGCGCTTTGTTGTTTGCGCTCAATGACGCCGAGGTCTTGTTGCTCCGCATCGATCAGTCGATGCTTTTTCGCGCCGACCCAAAAGACGGGAAGTTCCTGCTGATAAATGCGGTGTGCGCCACGGGCGTCGGCAATGGACTGCAGCATGCGCGGTTGCAGCAGCCGGGGAAGGCAGATGATAGCCAGCAGCAGAAAAATAATGCTAAGGACGCTGGCGAGAGCGCCCCATTGCAGATAGTGCGTCATCACCCGCAGCAGGTGATTCTGCAACGTCAGAGCCAGTCCGGTTGAGGCCAGCACTAACGCCAGCGGGCTCCAATACGCGTTGTGATTGACGATACGGGCGACGGGCTCGTCGGACTCAGTGGACACCGTAAGAGACTCAGAGAAATGAACCAGATGAGGCGTCAGCTTGCCCGCTTCAAACAGCAGTATTTGATCATCCGGCTCATCTTGGACAGGTTCCTGCGGGGCGGGCAATAGGCCTGCTTGCAGGCAGGCGGGGTTTAATTGCAGCGCCAGCTCCGTCAGCAAACCAAGCTGATGCAGTTTTTTCTGCCAGCCCTGAGCCTGTTTCCAGGTCAGATTACTTTTCAGTTTCACCGGCGCGCCGGCGAATACCTTGGCGGTCATGGCGTCGTTCAGACGCAACTGCGCTTTCAAATTACGCTGAACCTGAACAAGCTCCTGGCCGCTGGCGAGCTTGCCACGCGTGACGACCTGATAGGTTTCCACGGCGTCCTGCATTATTCCGACACGCTATGTTTAGCATTGAAAAAAAACAGACCGACTATTTGCAATAGCAATGCCGCTCCGAGAAGGCCGACCGGCCATAGCGAGGGGGATTGATCCATGGCTTCATAGGAGCCGCCGTATGCGGACAATGCCGCAGCGAACCAGAGGCAGGCTGCTGCGGCTTTCACCTTGTTGCCAAGCCTTGTCCGGCGCGACAACGCGTTGAACCACGACGGATGTATGCTTTTCGCCAGCGACGGCTTACTACGACTCATGATGAAAAATCAGCGTGAGGACAGGGCGTGAAACAATTCCTTCAGCAGGTCCTTCTCTTCAGCAATGATGCGTTCGTTGAACTTGTAGGGATAGCTATTAACGCTGGCGGCGGCGATATCCAGGCAATAATTCATCATGGCCTGTTTGCTTTCCATCTGGTCCTGGTAGTTGGATTTGCTCTCGATTCGATCCAGGCACAGTTCTCTAAGTTCGCGCAGCATTTCCCGATCGGGACGGGTTTGCGTGAAGCGGTCGAGAAACTCGTTGATGTCATCGTCGGAAATGAATTCGATATCCGGAGATTCGCGACTGACCCGGCTCAGATGTTCGATGGTGTAGCGGTAGAGAATTTTCACTTCGGCGTCCTGACAACGGCCATCCGCCCAGATCATTTCAATCAGGGGAATCAGCTCAAGCAGGTAGATGTGGGACTCCTTTAAGCCGTGTTTTTGTAAAAAATTGTCAAACCCTTGCACTACAATTTCCTATTTTTCCAATCTCGGTTAAGGGCGTTTTGCGCCCGAACTCATACAGATACGCGATATTATAGCGCTTATTCAGATTCTCGCCCGAATTTCACAGATTGTGAACTCGCCCATTGACGCGTCCGTCCTCACTGGCGGCTTTAACGTCTTCTGCTAGCCTTACCTGCGATAACCAATAATAGGTTGCGGAGCTTCTCCGTAGTAAAAAATGAAAGGTAAACAAATGAAAAAGACATTATTTAACCGCTTGATGAATGTGCTTGTTTTATCCGCCGCCGTGGTCTTTTCCGGGACCTGCGCTGCAGAAAAAGTGACCCTGGCCAATGGTGAATGGGCGCCGTATCTATCTGAAAACCTCAAAGAATATGGCGTGATTTCCGATGTGGTGAAGAAAGCCTTCGCCAATGAAAATATTGAAGTGGAATATGTCTTCCTGCCTTGGAAGCGGGGTTATGAAGACGCCAAGAACGGCAAGCTGAATGGCTCGCTGATCTGGAGTCGCACCGAAGACCGGGAGAAGGATTTCGACTACAGCGACACAGTTATCGACCTGAAGACCGTTGCGTTTTTCAAAAAGGGCAGCGGCTTCGACTGGAGTGACGCAGCGTCTATGAAAGGCAAAAAACTGGGCGGCGTCACCGGCTATAGCTACGGTTTCGATGAAGAGGAAAAATCAGGGATGGTCAGCATTGAGCGGGTGTCCAGCGCGGACGCCAACGTGAAAAAGCTGCTGGCGGGACGTTTGGACGCCTATATGGAAGACCTTGATGTAGGCAGCGAGCTGATGAACAGCATGGGCGTGATGGATCAAGTTGAAGTGCATCCCAAGCCGATCAAGGAGAAGTCTTACCACTTGATTCTGAATAAGACGCAACCGGAAAACAAAAAGCTGATGGAAGCCTTTAACCGCGGTTTGCAGAAGCTGAAAGACAGCGGCGAGTACGACAAAATGATTGAAGCTTCCCGCCGCGGCGAATACAAAAAGTAAGTCGTATCTCCTTCAACCGCCGCGCTTTGCGCGGCGGCCTCAGTCAATCATCGCCATAGGCCGCTGCGTAATGGGATGCGGCATGATGCGACTCTCCACCTGATAAACCTCCCTGACGTTCTGCGACGTAATCAACGTCTCCGGCGCGCCTTCCGCCACGATGCGCCCGTGATTCATCAACACCAGACGGTCGGCGTATTGGGCTGCCAGATGCAGATCGTGCAGCACGCAGAATACGCCTACGCCTTTGGCCGCCAGCCTGCGCGCGAGTTTCAATAAGGCGCACTGGTGTTTCAGGTCCAGCGCTGAAGTGGGTTCATCCAGCATCAGGTATTGGGGACCCGCGCCGACTCCCGTCCAGAGCTGGGTGAGGGCGCGGGCGATCTGTACGCGCTGACGTTCGCCGCCGGAAAGATCCTGGTAATTTCGCTGCGCCAGATGGCCCGCGTCCACTTCTTCCAGCGCTTCCTGACTCAGACGAAATGGATCGCCCCCAGATACTGTGCGTTGCACGCCCATCAGCACGACTTCCATGGCGCTGAAGGGAAAATCGAGATGCACGGACTGGGACAAGACTGCGCGCCGACGGCTTAACTGCGGCAGGCTGAACTGGCTGATGGGCTCATCGTCCAGCAATACGTGTCCGCGGGAGGGCGACAGTTCCCCCGCCAGGGTCTTTAGCAGCGTGGACTTGCCTGCTCCGTTGGGACCCAGCGTCACTACCAGTTCTCCAGGGCTGAGGCTGAAATTGATCTGCTCCAGCAAGGTCTTGTCATGACGTATCACGGACACGGCGAAGGCGTGAATCATAGCGGGATTCTCTGTTCTTTACGGCTATATTGAGGGCTTTCTAGGTTATCTTGGGGCGCGGTATGCATCATGAACGTACCCCGGATTTCCGGCTAAGCAACAACCACAAGAAGAAGGGACCGCCGATCAGACTGGTCAGTATGCCCACGGGCATTTCCGCTGGCGCAAACAGGGTGCGCGCCAGGGTGTCGGCGGAGATCGTCAGCGCGGCGCCCAGGACGGCGGAAGCGGGAATCAGCACGCGATGATCCGCTTTCCATAGCAGGCGCACTAAATGCGGCGCCACCAGACCGACGAAGCCGACGATGCCGGACACGGCCACGGCGGCGCCCACGGCGACGGCGGAAAGCGCGATGACGCGGGTTTTCAGCTTCTCTGTGTCCGTGCCCAGATAGCGGGCTTCCTGCTCGCCCAGCAGCAGCCGGTTCAAATCGCCGGATTGACGCATCAGCATGACTATCACTGGTAGCGTGATGGTGAACGACACGCCCACTGACGGCCACAGCGCGCCGCCAAAGCTGCCCATTGTCCAGAACGTCAGTGTGCGCAATTGCTCGTATGTACTGAGATAGGTCAGAAAGCCCACAGCCGCGGCGCACATAGCGTTGACGGCGATGCCGGCCAGAATCAGGTGCGCCACGCTGGAGGCGGCGCCAAGCTGACCGACCTTGAAGATCAGCCAGCAGGTGGCCGCGCCGCCAAGGAAGGCGGCGACGCTGAGTCCATACAGCCCCATCCAGCCAGTGCTGAAAGGAAACAATACGATGACTAACGCCGCCGCCAGCGCTGAGCCGCCGGAGATACCGATCAGTCCCGGGTCCGCTAGCGGGTTGCGGAACAATCCCTGCAATGCTGCGCCGCTGACCGCCAGCGCGGCGCCCACCACACCGGCCAGAAGCACTCGGGGCAGGCGGATATGCCAGAGAATCATCCAGTCCTGACTGCTCAAGTCAAAGTTCAGCACGGATCGCCAGGTCAGAGAGTAAGCCCCCAGCATCACCGCACCGAGAGTGGCGGCGGTCAGGCTGGCGCCCAGCAATAGCCAGATGCGGGTGGATTTATGCGGCATGGCGGAGAGGGTCTGCACAGGCGTTTACTCCATCCAGGTTTGACGGAGCTGTTTGGCGGCGACCACCGTGCGGGGGCCGAAACCGAGCAGCAACAATCCATCCATGGCGGCGATTTTGTCATTGCGTCCCGCTGGCGTGAGCCTGACCCCGGGAATGCTGCGCATAGCGTCGATGCCTCCGGCCTGTTCCATCCCCAGGGTAGTGGTCAGGATGAGGTCCGGTTGCGCCTGCGCCAGGGACTCCGGCGTCATGGGTTTGTAGCCTTCTACACCTTGCAGCGCGTTCACGGCTCCAGACAGACGGATAATGCGGTCCGCGGCTGTGTTGGAGCCGGCCACCATAGGCGCGCCGCCGCCGTGCTGAAGGATGAAAATCACCCGCGCGCTGCGTTGGTCCTGGGCTTTCTCCTGTTCCAGTTGCTGTTGTTGCGCCTGCATGTCCGTCACCAGCTTATCCGCTTGAATCTCTGCGCCAAGCAGGTAGCCGATTTGACGAATATTGGCGTAAACCCCGTCCAGATCCTGCGCTGTCGGAACGGTCAACCAGGTGGCGCCGGCGCTTTTCAGTTGTCGCAGCACTGCGGGGGGGCCTGCATCCTCACTGGCCAGCACCGCATCCGGACGCAACGCGAGAATACCCTCGGCGGAAAGCGATCGTTCATACCCGATTTTCGGCATATTCTCCGCATCGGGCGGATAATAGCTGGTGATGTCGGAGCCGATCAGACGCTGTTCCTGCTCCAGCGCATAGACAATTTCCGTCACGGCGCCGCCAATGGAGAGGATGCGTTGCATGCGTTCAGGGGGCGGCGTCGGCGTCGCAGCCTGGGCCGCCATGCTGGCGACCCATAGCAATGCAACGCCGGCCAGGCGCGCGCTCCAGTCACGCACTGAGAAGCCGGCTACGCTCATGACAGATTCTCCACCGACGCCACCAGTTCACGCCACTCGGTCAGTTCCGGCTTGCCGGGCTTGCGGGCGCCGAACAGGGTGAGCACTAGCTTGCGTTCATGGTTGAAGCATTCCAGAGAGGTCACCACGCCATCGCTGGTGGGGCGACGCACCGCCCAGCAGCTCGCCAGTTGTTCTGTGTTCAGGTGCAGGTTGAAGTCCGGGTCCAGCACATTGAACCAGGGGCCGGTGCGCAACAGTTTGTTGACGGTCCCGGTGTGGATCTGCACGACGCCGTCGTTGCCCACAAACGCCATGATCTCCAACTGGCAATTGGCGGCGAATCGCAACGCCTGCTCCATGGCGTCCGTCGGCAGGCGATGGGCGTATTCCTGACCCGCCATCTGCAGCGCTTCCAGACGATCAATGCCCAGTTTGCTCAGCATGGCGTTAAAGTGGTGGACGTCTTTCAATTCCGACCAGGGCCGACGCACTTCGTCTTCCGTCACGTTGCCCGCATTGGGATAAAGCGGTGGCGTCTTCGCTTCGGGCATGAAAAACAGCTCCGCGTCGACAGCGAGGTGAGCGTTAATCCACTGGTCCCAGGCCGCCATATCCGTATGTTCGGTGGCGTAGATTTTGTGCGTCGCCGTCCCAGAAGCGTCGAAAAACTGAATGCTGCGACGAGGCTGTTCGTCGGCGCCTTCGGTGACGGCGTAAGCGTGACGCCAGTGCTTGAAGAAGACGCGCAGATCGATCTCGCCCAGACATAAGCCCATGACGCCGGCCGCGTTGGCCTTGAAGTCATGGTAGACGCCGTGACGTTCGTGCACGGCCTGATCGTTGCGGGTCAGCGCCATCACCCGTCCTACGGACTCGATGGACGTCAACATCTCCGCGAAGTCGCCGCCAAGGGGCTGGACGCGCTGTTCCATTTGCGTCAGCAACAGCGCCAGCTCGCTCACTCCCAATTGTTCCGCCGCAGTGCGGATACGCAGACGGGGTTGCTCCCGTCGCATTTGCGTCCAGGATTCTTTTAACCCGTCAGCAGGTTGTTTGATCGCCTCGTCTCTGTTGAGAACCGCTTGAGCCGTCATGTGTTCACCTCGTTATATATGCGATATATGTGCAATGGTTCCTGTGGAGCGTGCGGATCAGTTGGCGACCGGCATGAAACGGATATTGGGGTGTCCGCTTGCGCCCGCGTCGGAGTAGTAATTGGTGATCTGTAGCTTGTATTTGGTGGCGTCATCGCCGCCGCTTTGGGTTTCGATCACGTAGACGCGGTAGTTGGACCAGATTTTGTGCTGACCTTGCAGGTCATAGGCGTACCAGGGTGAGCCTTCGAAAATGCCCGCGGTGGCGTCGGCCACATAGTGCATGCTGATGTCCGCGCCAGTGTCGGACTGCGTGCCGGAGACATAGTTGTTCAGATCCGCCACAGGCAGCGGGCCGAAAGCGCCGCCGGCACCGCTGCCGGAAGGGCCGCTGTTAGTCCAGAGCGTCCAGTTGAAGCCCTTGATCTCCAGTTTTAGATCCCAGGCCGCGTTGGCGCAGTCGACGGTGGCGTCAGCATCGAAATCAAAGCACTGGCTGCCGCCGCTGAAGGGAACGGAGGCGGCGAAGGTGGCGTTGCCGGTGAAGCCTGCTGCATCGGAGGGTTGCACGTCGAAGCTGAAGGTGACGTCAATATTGGCGCTGGGGTTATAGGTCAACGAGGTAGCGTGGAAACGGGCGTAGCTGGCGCCGGAGTTGGAGCGCAGCAACCAGCCGTTGGCGTCGTTCAGCGACACTGTGTGAGTGGAGATATCGTAGTTGTACCAGCCCAGGTCCATGACGTTGCCGGTTCTGTCCCCGGACGCGGTGATGGCGCTCAGCACGCTGTCGCTGGTGAAGGTCAGACCTGCTGTGTTCACTGCTGCGAGCAGGTGCTCTTCTTCCGAGTCCGGTGTGGCGTTGAGAAATACGTTGGCGTTGGGATCGCCGCTATCTGTGTAGAAATCCTGCTGCGCCACCGCGAGCGCGCCGCGCACCTGGCCGGGGCCGGAAGCGCCGCCGTTGAGTACGACGCCAGTGCGGCGGAAACCGATATGCCAGTCCGTAGAAGAAGCGGCTTCCGCTTCCGTCAGCGACAGGGTTTGACCTGTGGCGAGGTTGACGTAGGTGTAAGCGTCGCGACTGCTGGCGTCGACGATCAGAGAAGTGTAAGCCGCGCCGGCGCCGTTATCAGGCGTGGAGCCGCTGTCGCCGCCATTGGTTGGCGTATTGTTCGCATTGTTATCGGGATCGCCGGAGCCTCCTCCGCCGGAGCAGGCGCTGAGTAATATCAGAGCGGCGGCGATGGCGCCGGATTTGACTGCAAGGGTGGGGGAGACTGGTTTCATAGCGTTGCCTTTATGTGTTTTTTGGGTGTGTGAGTGGGTTATTGCCATAGTGCTGCGTGATAGTGCTGAGTGATGTCCGGGCGCTGGCGTCAGCCTTTGATGCGCACGCCCAGGTAGAAAAATCGTCCTTCGTCCGGGCGGAAATCGCTGGCGTCACTGAAATCCCGCTGCGTATCCGTCAGATTGTCGATGCCGCCGAACAGGGTGACGCCCCAGGGCAGAGGTTGATTCACTTTGAAATCGAACGTGCTCCAGGACGGCGACTCCATGGAGCCGGCGATGTCGATGAACTCACTGGATTGAAATACGCCGTCCAGAGACAGCTGCGTTCCCCAGGAAGACAGGGTGTAATCTGCGCCCAGTTTTACCTGATGGCGCGGGCGTTTCGGCAGCTCCAGGCCGGTGCGTTTGTCTTCGCTGTCCATCCAGGTGTAGCCGCCGTGAATTTTCCATTGTGAGGACAGCGGGTAGGCGGCGCTGATTTCCGCGCCCCGGGTGCTGGCTTCGGCGATGTTGGTGTAGCGGTGAATGGAGACGCCGTCGCCGCGATCCGCCGTGGCTCCTGGATCGAAAGCGGTTTCGATCAGATCGGTGATGTCGTTGTAGAACAGATTGAGGTCCACGTAGGCGCCCTGGTCGCCATAAGCGCCGACGCCTAACTGGTAACTGGTGGATTTTTCCGGCTGCAGGTCTGGATTGCCCAGCACCATGTATCCCAGATGACTGTGATCGAACACGTAATAACGTTCTTTCAGGTTGGGCACGCGATATCCACGGCCCACGCCGCCGCGCAGAAACAGGGTCAGGCTGTCTTCGCGCATGAGCTCATAGCGCGCATTGATTTTGGGCGCGGCGTAAGAGCCGAAATCGCTATCCCGCTGCAAGCGTATGCCGGGGGTGATTTCCAGACGATCACTAATGAAATAGTCGTCTTGAAGATAGACCTCGATGCTGTGGCGGTCCGTGCCGGCGGGCACTTCGACGGCGTTGTCGTGACGTTGTTCAAGCGTCTCTTCGAACCCTTCCAGGCCAGCGGAAAGCAGATGGTCGTCAGTCAAGGCGTAAGTCCAGTCCAGGGTCGCCCTGCGAGTCTCCATGCTGGCGCTACGACGGTCCTCCTTAACGGCGGTGGCGATGGCGTCCTGATAGGTGACGTCGTCGAATTGCTCCTGCAGCAGTCGGGCCTGAAAATCTCCCGCCGCAGTGCGCCAGGCGGCGGACGCGCCCAGTCGGGTGCGCTCCGCTTCCTCCTCTTTGACCTTACGGATTTCCTTACCGGCGGCGTCAGCGGAGATGCGGTTATTGAGGTCTTCACGATAGTAACCGCCCAGCAGTTCATAGGACTGGTTCTGATCGGGTTTCCAGCCCAGGCGAGCCGACCAGTCGCCGCGTTCGCCTTCTGCGCC
The DNA here is from genome assembly GCF_029813005.1 of Hahella sp. CR1. Classification (NCBI taxonomy): domain Bacteria; kingdom Pseudomonadati; phylum Pseudomonadota; class Gammaproteobacteria; order Oceanospirillales; family Hahellaceae; genus Hahella; species Hahella sp. CR1. The sequence continues at coordinate 94,500 of NZ_JAPELK010000013.1, read as the reverse complement.
TTGCGTGGTCCAGTTTTCCGGCGTAGCGTCGAAGCCGTCGCTGTCGCGATAGTCCATGCTGAGCGCGCCATACCAGGCGCCGTCGCGGCCGGTTAATCTCGCGGAGGCGCGGCGCGCGCCGATATCCGCCGTCTTGCCGCCGATGTTGTCTTTGCCGAAACTGGCGGCTTCCGCCAGCGCTTCGTAGTGCAGGCCCGGCTCGATATCCCGGGTGATGATGTTGATGACTCCGCCCATAGCGGCGCTGCCATAGAGTGCGGACGTAGCGCCTTTGACGACCTCTATGCGCTCGATATTGAGACTGCCGATCTGGGTGACGTCGACGCTGGAGCCGGTGCTGGCGGCGACGGGTTCGCCGTCTATCAGCACTTTGACGCGGTTGCTGTCCAACCCTTGCAGCCAGACTTCATAGCCGCTCTTGCCGTGGATTCTTTTCAGCAGCAGACCCGGAACGTCTTCAAGCGCTTCCTTGACGTCCCGCGCGTGTTTGCGTTCGATTTCCTCCCGCGTCACCACCTCGGTGCGCACAGGCGTCTCCATCAGCAGTTTTTCGCTGCGGGTGCCGGTGACGACGACGGTATTGAGCACTGTTTCCGGCGCAGTCGAATCCCCCAGCGCCTGCTGTGGCAGCGCGAGAGTGAGAGGAACGGTGAGTGTGACAAGTAGAAAAGGGTGAGATGTATGCGACACGAACAACCACTATCGACAGTTAAATGATAATGATTATCATTTAATAAAAATGAACTTCTGTCAATAATGATTCTTATTTGCGTTTATGTGAATGGTATTATTCACGGAGACGCGGATGTTTTTTTCTCTCTAATTGATCACCTGAAGGTTTTTGGGCCTATATTAGGCGGTTTTTAAACGAGCACTTTGCAAATAACCCGATTGCCGTCCCCCTCATAGATCAGATCGTCAAAGCTGAGCAGATTGGCCATAGCGATGCCTCTGCCATGGTTATCTGTGGCCCGCTCCACGCTGATCTGCAGGTACTCGCGCCAGTTGAACCCCGGCCCTTGATCGGTGATGGCGACGGTGATGGCGTCGTCAGTTCTAGTGAACTCCACCTGCACGCGTTTGTTTTGGTTTTCTGGAAGTTTCTGGCGCCGTTGCACCTCGTTCATCCATTCTCCGCGCAGGTTGAGGTCGGTTTTTTCGTCATAGGTGATGCCCAGGTTGCCATGCTCCACCGCGTTCACCAGCAGCTCCGCCAGACCAGTGACGACCTTGGGGGGAAAGGGGAACAGGTCGGCCAGCAGAATCGACGCCTGCTCAGCTTCCTCCACGGTGGCGAAACTCAATGTCAGTTGGCGCGCCATGTGTCGCAGGGACTCATTTTTCCCTAGCTCGGTCATGAGTTTGTGGGACTCTTTGCCGAACTCCAGCGCGGCCTTGATGATGGAAATCAGCACTTCTTCTTCATAAGGCTTGGTGAGGTAGTAGTAGGCGCCGGCGTCGATGCCCTCGCGGATTTGTCCTGACTCCGCCGCCGCGGTCTGCATGATGACCGGAATCTCTTTTGCTCTGGGGTGTTCTTTGAGTTGCTGCAGAAAGGCGAGGCCGTCCATCTTCGGCATCATACGGTCGAGCAGGATCAGGTCCACTTTGAAAAGATGACGCTCCAGGGTCGACCAGCCTTCGGCGCCGTCCGCGGCGGTGATAAGCTCGTAGCCGGTATCGGCCAGATAGGCGCGGATCAGGCGTAAGTTGCGTTCATCGTCGTCTATCGCAAGTATTTGTTCGTGCATGCTGAGCGCTCTTGTCCTTGCTGTCAGGTGGGCGAGGGCTCCGCTTCCGGAATCAGCGCAATGAAGTCGGCGCCGCCCTGTTCATGGTTGCGGGCGTATATGACCCCGCGATGAGCTTTGATGATTTCGCGGCATATCGCCAGACCGAGTCCGGTTCCGCCTGCGCCGGTGTCTGTACTGCTGCTCTGGACGAATTTATCGAAGATGCTTTCCAGCTCCGCGTCTGGAATGCCGTCGCCCTGGTCGGAAACGCTGAAGGCGAACACGGGCTCATCCGTATCCATTAAGGATAACTCTAGCAGCAATATGTTGTTTTGCGATCCATGAGGAAGCGGCGCCAATCCCACAATTTTCCTCTGCAGCTCGCCCACGTCCGCCAGTTTCCAACATGGACGCTCCAGGGCCCCGGCCTCTTGCGCCAGCTTCGCCAGCTTCTCCGCCTTGCGTTCACTGAGTCCGCCGACGCGACGCCAGTTGCTGGCGTAAACGTTGGTTTGAGCGGCGTCGGGGTGTGGGCGCGCGCCTTCCAGGTGAGTGGGTGCGATGACGTCGCCCTCCTGAATCAAATAGATCGCGGAGTGGCTTTCATCCCAGGGCAATTCCCTGTTCAACCTCCTCAGGGTTTCGGTCAGGCAGTTCTCTTCCTGAAAGGGCCAGTAGGGGAACTCAGCGGAGGCGTTGGACTCGCTCGGGCAGGGGGCGGGGGAGGTGAAGAGCTCTATAAGCTTGTCTGGTTGCTGTAAAAGCAGTGCGGTCTTCTCGTTTAATCGCTCCAGCGTCAGTCCGTGCAGAGCCAGCAACTCATACATGTCCGGCGTGCGATGGGCGATGCGCAGCCTGATGTGGCCTTGTTGCGGGGAGAACTTGATCGCATTGCTGAGCAGGTTGCGCAAGACCTGGGTCATTTTGGGACCGTCGCACACGACAAAAGGGGAGTCCATCAAGTCTTCAGTATGAATCTGCAGTTCCTTTTTGTCCCATAGCGGCCGCAGCTCCTTCAGAAGCTTGTCCCGTATGGCGAGGATATCCACCAGGTTGAACGTGTAAGTCATGCGGCCGGATTCCAGCTTGGCGAGATCCAGCAGGTTATTCAGCAACTCCAGCAGACCCTCGGCGCTGGTTTTGACTTCGCTTAGGTGTTCGTAAACCAGTTCATCCGAATTTTTCACCCGCTTCAGGCACAGGCTGGTGAAGCCAAGAATCGCGTGCACCGGAGTGCGCAGCTCATGTGACATGTTGGCCAGAAACTGGGATTTCACGCGGTTGGCGCGCTCCGCTTTTTCTTTCGCGGTGGTCAGCTCACGGGTTTGTCGCTCCAGTTGCTGCGCATATTCTCGCAACTGCTCGTCCGCGCGCTGCTTTTCTGTGATGTCTTCCAGTATGCCGAGGAGCGTTTCCGGCTCGCCCTTGTCATCGAAGATGGGCACCTTGGTGGTATGCGCCAGCCAGGTGCCGCGAGAGGTTGTGATCGGTTCCACCTCCACATTCGCTACTTCGCCGGACTGCATGACCTGTTCGTCGATGCTGCGGAAAAAATCCACCTCTTCCTTGTTGGGGAAAATGTCGTAGTCAGTCTTGCCGATAATATCGGCGCGGTTCGCTTCGAACAGCTTTTCCGCCTGACTGTTCCATATCAAAAAGCGGTAGTTGTTCTTTACGTCCTTGGCGAATACGGCGACAGGGATGTGGTCGATAATGCTGGCCAGCATGTCTTTCTGTACTCGTGTCTGTCGTTCCGCCTCACGTCGATTCTCCGCTTCGCTTTCCGCCACGTTCTTGGCGCCCGCCAGCAATTGGTTGGCCTGCTGCAGACGCTGCAGCAGGTTATGCAGCGTGCGTATGAACAGGCCCAGGTCGTCATCGCGATCTTTTTCCGGCAGGTTAATGAATTGCGGCTGATCCTGCATGGCGCGCAGGTGGCGGGTGACCCGTCTGAAAGGGCGAATGATGGTGTGAGTCAGGCGGTAGCCAGCGCCCAGACAGGTGACGAGCAAGATGGCGACGCTAATGAAGGTGATGCCTTCGATAAAATGCAGTCTTTCCTCAATATTGAGAGAGGAGCGGTGCACGTACTGATCGGAAATCTCTTGTTGCCGGAACAGCAAATTAACCGCTTCATCGCGCAAGGGGGATATCTTTTCGTGCAGGATGGTCATGGCGGTCCCTGGCGTCGCTGTTTCCATGGCCTGAAACATTTGCTCGCCAAGCAGGGCGATTTCCCGCAAATGCCCGTTCAGCTCGTCTTCAATTGCAGACGTGTTCTCCATAATGGCCCGGGAAGGCGAGCGGTTTATCAGCTCGGACAGGTTGCGATAGCTTTCCAGAAACTGTTGTTGCGCCGCGCTGCGGGTATCGCTGTCCGCCTCCATGGGGATGCGCTCCAGCATGGCGTAAATGCGCGCAAAGCCCAGTCCCACCTGATCGAGATGCTTGAACAGAAGGCGGTCCTGATCGATGATTTTTCTCGACATATCGCTGACGAAATGCAATTGCCAGTGCTGGAACAGCGTGGCCGCCAGCGCGACGATTGTGATCAGCAACAGCGCGGAGAGTATTCGGTTGGAGGTTTTGCGCATGCAGGCGTCGCCGGAATTCCTTTACGTTATGACTGTCTGCCTAATTAATATATACGCGAAAAATATCAAACAAGTGTAGTTCATACCCAATGGCTCTGCGGCGCGCCTCGCGGCTTGAAAGCGCATATAAGCCATCACCCAAATAGCATAGAAAAAATCATATCTCCGGATGATACCAATTGGCTGGCTATTGTATAACCATTGAAGTACCAATAAGGCGAAAATAGACAATGGAAGGGTGATGCGATGAATCCACTTAAGAGAACAGGTATGCTCTCGCTGGCGCTGACGACCGGGTTGATGGCCGGTCAGGCGTTGGCGGAGTTTAAGGTGGTGGGGTACTTTCCCACCTGGCAAGGGGATGTGAACAGCATTCCTTACGATAAAGTTACTCATATCAATTATTCCTTTGCGCTTCCTACCGCCAGTGGCGGATTACAACCGCTTGAAGGCGGTACGCAACGTTTGAGCGCCCTGGTGCAGCAGGCGCACGCCGCAGGCGTCAAAGTGCAGATCGCTGTGGGCGGCTGGAACGACGGCGACGACTCCGCCTTCGCTGCGTTGTCAGCGAACAGTAGCGCCCGCGCTACCTTTATCCAGAATCTCATGAACATGGTGGATCAATACAGTCTGGACGGAGTAGATCTGGATTGGGAATACCCCGAAGCGGGCGCGGAAGCGAATAATTTCAAAGTGCTGATGCGAGAGCTAGGCGAGGCCCTGCACGCGAAAGGCAAAATTCTGACCGCCGCCGTCACCGCCACAGACTTTCCCGGCAGCGTAGACGCTGATGTAATCAGTAGCGTCGATTTTCTGAATTTGATGGTGTACGACCTGGGCTATCCGCACTCCACGTATGAGCATGCTCAGAGTGCGTTAAGCCACTGGAAATTCAACGAAGGCCTGCCGCAGGAGAAAGCCGTTCTGGGCGTGCCTTTCTACTCTCATAAAGACTGGGTGGCCTACAAGGACGTGATCGCCCGCTACGGCGCTTCCGCAGCACAACGCGATGACGCCGGTGGCCTGGATTACAACGGCCAGCCTACCATTCGCGCCAAAGCGGAGCTGGCTCTGGCGGAGGCCGGGGGCGTCATGTTCTGGGAGATTTCCCAGGATACTCATGACGACACGTCCTTGATGAAAACCATATGGGATGTGGTAAGCGGTTCTATCGATCCAACCGATCCAACCGATCCAACCGATCCAACCGATCCAACCGATCCAACCGATCCGACTGACCCGACTGACCCGGGCGCCTGCGATGTGGTCGTCTGGAGCGCTTCTGCGGTTTACACCCAGGGCATGAAAGTGAGTTATGAGGGCAAGATTTACGAGGCGAAATGGTGGACTCAGGGCGAGACGCCTTCTCAGTCCGGCCAATGGGGCGTCTGGAAAGAAGTGGGCGCCTGCGATGATGACGGCGGCGCGCCGACCGATCCCACCGACCCGACGGACCCTGGCGGTCCTACAGACCCAACTGATCCAACGGACCCCACCGACCCGGGCGGTCCGACCGACCCGACCGACCCGACTGATCCAACAGACCCATCCAGCTGCGCAGTATGGCGGGAGGGCGTGACGTATCAGGCAGGCGATGTGGTGTCGTACGGCGGGTCCGTATACACCGCGCTGGTGACGCATACGGCGCATGTGGGCGCTAATTGGAACCCAGCCTCTACGCCAACCTTATGGGAGCAAAAAGGCGAGTGCGATGATGGGGGAAACGATCCTGGAGACGGCGACGGGGATAATCCCGGCGACGGAGATGGCGATACTCCCGGGGACGGAGATGGCGATAACCCAGGCGATGGCGATGGAGATAATCCAGACGATGGCGGCCCTGGTCCTGTCAGCGGGTTGCCCAAACACGCCCTGATCGGTTATCTGCATGCGAGCTTCGCCAATGGTTCAGGCTATGTGCGCATGGCCGACGTTTCCAATGACTGGGATGTGATTAATCTGTCATTCGCAGAACCGACGTCCGCAACCTCTGGTGAGGTGGAGTTCCATTTATGCCCGGCATCCGAGTGCGCCAATGTGGAATCCGAAGCGGAGTTCAAAGCCGCGATTCGCGCCAAGCAGGCCAAGGGCAAAAAAGTGCTGATTTCCATCGGCGGCGCCAACGGGCAGGTGCAATTGACCAGCTCAGAAGCGAAAGATGCCTTCGTGCGTTCCGTGTCGGCGATTATCGATAAATACGGTCTGGACGGTCTGGACATCGACTTCGAAGGACACTCGTTGTATCTGGACTCCGGCGACAATGATTTCCGTAACCCGACCACGCCGGTTATCGTCAACTTGATCGCCGCGCTGAAAGAGCTTAAGGCCAAGTATGGCGCAGGCTTCGTGCTGACCATGGCGCCGGAGACCTTCTTCGTGCAGAACGGCTACAGCTTCTACGGCAGCGGTAAGTGGGGCGGCGCCGATCCTCGGTGTGGAGCTTATCTGCCGGTGATCTACGCGATGCGTAACGATCTGACGCTGCTGCATGTGCAGGATTACAACTCAGGTCCTATCGTTGGACTGGACGATCAGTACCACACCATGGGCACGGCTGATTTCCACGTGGCGATGACGGATATGTTGTTGGCGGGCTTCCCGGTGCAGAAAGACTCCAACATGATGTTCCCAGCGCTCAAGCAGAGCCAAATCGCGATTGGTCTGCCATCCAGCGTTAACGCCGGCGGCGGCTTTACTTCCGTGCAAGAAGTGCAAACCGCGTTGGATTGCTTGATGAAGAAAGAGAACTGCGGAACATACCAGCCCAAAGGCGTTTACCCCAATATGCGGGGGCTGATGACCTGGTCTATTAACTGGGACAAGTTCAACGACTACGAATTCTCCAAGAGCCATAAGGCGTACTTCGAGCAGTTTGGGCTGTAATCGTCAGTCCTGAATAGATCAGTGTGACTCAGAAGGCGCCTGAACGGCGCCTTTGCTTGTTTAATATCCAGGCTGCGGATATTGTGTGCGGGTCAATGGTCGTAATCAGAAGTAGCAGTCAATCATGGAGCTCACCTCCGTCGCAGACGGGTCTAAAAATACGCCGGGTAAAATTCTTCAGGTTAATCATGCTGGCGAATTCGGAGCCATCAACATCTATCGCGCGCAGATTGCCGTCGCACGCCTCACCGGCGCCAAGCATTTGGGGCTTCTGGAAGAATTTTTAGTCCACGAAAAAGAACATCACCGCATCTTTGGGGCAGAGCTCAAACGCAGGGGCATTCGTCGCTGTCCCAGCCTTTGGCTATGTGGCGTAGGCGGTTTTGTGCTGGGACTGATCTCCGGCCTGCTGGGCAAAAATTCAGTGCTGGCCTGCACCGCCGCAGTGGAAACCGTTGTACTGAAACACTTACGCGAGCAACTTCAGGCGCTGGAAAAACTGGGCGACCAGGCCGCCTATGACGCCGTAGCCAAGATCGTAAAAGATGAAGAAGAACACCAGCTGGCTGGAATGGAAGCCAGGCAGGACTGCATCTTCTATCGACCCTACTACAACATTATCAGCCAGTGCACAGAAGCTGTGATCTGGATGGGAATGCGTCTCTAAATCACAAAAGCGCTTTACGTTACCTGGTTTGAATTCGGTCCGCCTTTAATAGGATTTTATGAGCGACAAATATACAAGAAGACAAGTTGTCTCCGCGCTGAAAATACCCGTGATGGTCTTCATCAGCGTGTTTTCCCTGATCCTGTTCTTTGGCTTCATCATTCCGCTTTTACTCGAACTGAAGCTTTCGTCATTCTCCTGGCTAGTCTCCTGGAGTTTTTGGAAAGTCATCTTAATCATTGTTGGCGCACTTGCCGCACTGTATCTAGTAGGAGTATGCCTCAACAAAGCAGATCAGTTCCTGAAGCAACGCTTACCATTTAAGGCCTACGCCGCCTACCTGGCGTTTGGGCGTCTTATGCTGGTGATTATGTACCTGTTTCTTGGCGCCATGCTTTATCGTGGATATATCAATGGGAGTGCTGAAGTATATGGGGCTGCTTTGGTTTTTGTGTATATTTTTTTCGTTAATCATTACAGGAAGTTAGTTAACGGTGGCGATAAAAGGTGAGTGTTATTTTGGTATAAATGATGTATGCAAGAAAGAGCTACTTAAAAGGCTCTTTGATAACGCTTTCTCCAATTTAGTAGTACTTGAATGCGTCGTTACTTTTTGATTTGTCACAGGTTTCAATTAGTCTGAAAAAATAGTCAGTGAAGGTTGATCCTCTGCTTTCTATGTTATTTTTCCCCTCGACTACTCTATACATAACAGGGTCTGGATTGCCGTTGCAGATAAAAAAGTCAAATATTAACTCATCAAAAGAATAAAATATAAACGAATTTTCGGGAGTTGTTATTTTCAGCTCGTCTTCTATTAAATTATCGAATGAGTCTCTTAGGTTAATTATTTCGGGATAATATAATATTGGTGTGGAGCCAAGCATTTCCATATTATTTTCACAGAAAAGAAGGAAACTTTTATAGCTATCTGGAAGTTGGACGGAAAATAATTTCTCTAAGTTTTCAATGTCGCTGGAGGTTATGCCAATTAGCTCCTCTGCGGTCGCTAACCCATTTTCAACTATTGCTATTTGAAAATCGCCTGGGTTCATGCGGGCTTTATTAGCCCCTTTTGATCAATTTGGTTCGAGTATCCAGGGGCATCTATATCTATTATTTTTGCTTTCTCTTTTGTCAGTCTTGTTAAAAAATGGTTAAGTCTAGGCGCATTTTTCGATGAAAGGGCATGGTTGTCTTTTATTTCGCCAGATGTTTTTGAAAAATAAATATCTACGTTTAGGGACACAAGTAAACGTAAGGGTGAGCTTCTATCTGTCTCATCTTCTAACTGAAACCAGAGCGTAACTCCTCCTTTTAACCAGTTTTCAATGCCATCATTGCCTACCAGGCTTAAATCCAAGTCTGCCTCTACCTCTAAAATGTCGTGGTAATTGAGCAGGAAGTTTTCCAGTGATTCTTCACTGGCATCAGGCTTAAACTGCGCAGCATCCTCTCCTATAGAGCTTGTCGTAATCGACAGATTTCCCAGTTTGGCAAAGTCGCCAAGAGAACTGAGTATGCTTGAGACAGATGTTCTAAGGAGAGTTTGTTTATCTGAATCACCACTTATAAATTTAGGGTGCATCACCTCAAGATCCCAGCATGCTAGTCCTATCTTGTATCGCCAAGTATTTGTCGGTAAGTTGAATTGCATAGGATAAAGGCTACTCTGCTAGGCCCTTACGCCAGAAATTGATAGCAGAAAGTTTGATAGGTGGTCATCTTCTTTGTATGTATGGTTGTCCCATATTGATAAAAAATACACAGCAGGGTCGCTACCGTCACTCATTTTGAAATACCAAAACTGCTCGCCAGAATATTCGCCAATAAGAAATACATCGCTCTCTAGTGTAACTGGATTTTCTGCTTCTGAGTTAGCTTCTTCAAATACATCTTTGAGCTCTAATAAATCAGGGTATAGATCAATGGAAGCTTCTTTGAAGTAAACGGATGGCTCCTTACCGCAAGTTATAAGGAACTCTTTGTAAATATGGGGGAGAGGACCACCAGCATGCTCTTCTACTTTGCAAAGCTCTTTGGCGCCTATACCTGAGTAGCCCGGTATGAGACTTAACTTGATTAAGTCTTTAAGATTTTTGTCGAGCTGTTTTTTGAAGTTCTCGATCATTTTTCCGTGAAAGCCATTTAGCCGTCTAGCCAGTTCATACACTAACCTTTAATGAGAGGGCTTTGAATAGCTTGTTCGCGTAATAGGCTATCAAGCATCAGGATCATAATAAAAATAAGGATCGCCGTTTTCGTCAACGATGCAATCATATAAGCCTAGCGAGTAGCGCTCTAAGTGAAGGTCTTCTTCTTTTTCGTTTGTTGCTTTCATGAAAGCGTTCCAGTGTTCTTTATGTTTGGTATGACAGGCGTCGAACTGAGCTTCCACGGCGGAGATGCAGGCGGGGTCGTCTTCGCCACAGGTATCTATAAGGTGTGTTTTCTGCAGCTTTTCTCCAGCCAAACCGATCAGGCTGTCGCAGCCCGTCAGTAGCAAAGTGGTGAGAAATGTGGCGGCGGCTTTGTATTGTGGGCGCATGTAATATCCTCTGATCGCGGGCCAGATCCTTGGTCGGCCTTGTTTGAGTGGGCATTATAGGGAGGCTTCGGATGCAGGAAAGCTTTTTCACCGATTTTGGCTGCGTTTATTGATCTGGATTGCGTCTATCCTCATTAAATCGGTGTCAAAATGCGCTTTCAATCTGCTATCTTTGCGCCCCTTGTCGGCGCTTGGCGCTGATCCCGGATTTAAATTCAGATGTGAGTGATAAGGTATGAGTACAGAACAGACATTGCATGCGCGCAGCGAATCAAAATGCGAACTTTGCGGCGCGGCGGATAATCTCGGAGTCTATGCGGTGCCGCCGACTTCTGACGGTTCCGCCGACCAATGCATTCTGGCTTGTGCGGTTTGTCAGGGGCAGATGGATGACCCGGACACGCTGGAAGTTAATCACTGGCGTTGCCTGAACGACAGCATGTGGAGCCAGATCCCTGCTGTGCAGGTAATGGCCTGGCGCATGCTAAAGCGTTTGAGCGCGGAGCCTTGGGCTCAGGATTTGAGCGACATGCTGTATCTGGATGAAGATACGCTGACGTGGGCGAAGGCGACGGGTGAGGGTGAAGCAAAGGAAGAGGCCGTGCGTCATCTGGACAGCAATGGCGCTGTGCTGGAAGCGGGAGATACGGTCACATTGATCAAAGACCTGGACGTGAAAGGCGCCAACTTCACCGCCAAGCGCGGCACGGCGGTACGCGGCATCTCACTGGTGGCGGACAATCCTGAGCATATCGAAGGCCGGGTCAACGGCCAGCAGATCGTGATTCTTACCAAATACGTCAAGAAATCCAAATAAGCCGACGCCTATGAAAACGGGGCGTCCGCTGCGCCCCGTTGATTCTCTCCGGACCTCATGAGTCCTTCTTAACCTTCCGTACTATCGCCGCCGCGCTAAAGGTTTTTGAACTCCTTGTTAACGTTAAAGCGGTTGGACGTCACATAACGCTCCATGGACTGCAGACGCATTTCCAGCGCGCGCATACGCTCTTTGAGTTGCCGGGCGCGATCTGAGGCGCTTTCGCCATAATCAAATAACGGACGTCCCTGGCTTGGCGTGTAGCTGTCGCGCGGGCGTTTGGCCAGCAGGATGACGCCGGCGATATAGAGCAGCACGCCGAGGCTGCCGCTGAAAATAAACACCGACAGCATCACGATGCGCGCCAGCCATACCGGCTGTCCGTAGCTCTCCGCCAGACCGGCGCAGACGCCGGCGATCCAGCCTGCGTCAGGGTCGCGATACAGGTTGCGGTTGTAGCCGTTTTGCTTGTTGGCTTCGCTCATGGTGGACTCCTTAATGGTGCTGCGGACGATCATGACGGTTGTCGTAGGTGCGCCAGCCGCCATGATCCGCATCTAAAATCGTTTCCAGCGCGTTGATGCGTTGCTCCAGGCGCTCCGCTGTCTTTAGCGCGCTTTCCAGCAAGTCGCGCTCATCCTCGGACAGGCTGCGGCGAATCTTGCTCTTGGTGCGGTAATGCAGGATCAGCCAGATCGGGGCAACCAGACTGAGGAAGATCACCGTCGGCACGAAAAAGAAAACCATGATGGACGACATTAGTTTTTACTCCCGTTATCGGCATCCATGCGCGCCTTCAATTCGGCAAGCGCTTGCTCAACCTTATCGTTGCGCTCCAGCTCGGAAAACTCATCCATCAGAGAGCCGGTGCGGCCGAGATCATAGGATTCCACCTGGGCTTCCAGGTCATCCATTTTGCGCTCGTAGGCCTCAAATTTGTTGAAGGCCTCTTCTAGTTTATCCCGATTGCTGGAGCGACGGATATCCATGCGGGAGCGGGCGGTCTGTTCGCGCACCACCAGGGATTTTTGCTTGGCTTTAGCGTCGTCCAGTTTCTGCTGCAGTTGGGCGATTTCTTCGTGCAGCACTTCGAGTTGTTCCTCGATCGCTTTCAATTCTTTGCCGGCGATCTGCAGGTTTTCTTCAATGGCGCTTTTTTCCGCCAGGGCGGCGCGGGCGAGGTCTTCGCGGTTTTTACTCAGGGCCAGGCGGGCTTTACCTTCCCAGTTTTCGGATTCCTGACGCAGGTAATCCATGCGCCGCTCCAGTTCTTTACGGTCCGCAATGACCCGGGCGGAGGTGGTGCGGACTTCGATCAGCGTTTCCTCCATTTCCTGAATCATCATGCGAATCATCTTGGCGGGATCTTCCGCACGATCGAGCAGGGCGGTCAGGTTTGCATTAATGATGTCGCCGAAACGAGAGAAAATACCCATAAATCAATCTCCTTTGCTGTGTCGCCTGCGCACTCTCTATAAGCGCGTCTTGGCTTTTGAGGTCGGTTGTAACGTTGCTTAAGCCATAGCGAGTCTTGTGCCAATTTCTGTAAGTCGCTGAAAATAATTGATTTATTTGATTTTTGGACGATTTGTTCACATTTTCGAGTTGTCTTTTGTGGTTTGTATGACTTATTTTTAGCTTAATTAGCTAATAAATGGTTTTTATGGATGGTCGGCGACAAACATTGATTGGCGGCTCGGAAGAGTTGCATCGCGTGCTGCAGCAGGTGTCTCAGGTGGCGCCGCTGAACCGGCCTGTGTTGGTGATCGGTGAACGAGGAACGGGGAAGGAATTGATTGCGGAGCGTCTGCATTACCTCTCTTCCCGTTGGGAGCAGCCTTATCTGCAAGTGAATTGCGCCGCGATGAGCGAGTCGCTGTTGGAGTCTGAACTGTTTGGTCATGAAGCGGGCGCCTTTACAGGAGCTACGCGGGGCAGGGCGGGGCTGTTCGAAAGGGCGGATGGCGGCACGCTGTTTTTGGACGAGCTGGCGACCGCCTCCATGCAGGTGCAGGAAAAGCTGTTGCGGGTGATTGAATATGGCCGCTTTGAGCGCCTTGGCGGTAACAAGACGCTGCAGGTGGATGTCAGAGTCATCGCCGCGACCAATGCGGACTTGCCCTCTATGGCGCAGGACGGGCGCTTTCGTGGCGACTTATTGGACCGGCTCGCCTTCGATGTCATCAGCTTGCCCCCGCTCCGTTTTCGCAAAGACGATATTCGTGAGCTGGCTGAGCACTTCGCGCTGAAAATGAGTATTGAGCTGGGATATGACTGGTTTGCGGGTTTCGCCCCCGAAGCCATGACTCAATTGATGAATTACCACTGGCCCGGCAATATTCGGGAGCTTAAAAACGTTGTCGAGCGCAGTGTCTATCGACATGGCGCCCAGGAACAAATGTTAACGGAAGTGGTTATCGATCCCTTTGAGAGCCCTTGGCGACCGCCAGCCTCTGCGTCTATCGAAGACGTCCCGCAAGCGGCTGAGCCAATAGCCGCCGTGCAGACTGAGCGGGAAACAACAGGAGAGGCTGAGAACCTGGATTTGCGCAGTCGCATGGCGCAGTTCGAGCAGCGCCTGATCGCCGAAGCGCTCGCCGCCAATCAGTTCCACCAGAAGCGGGCCGCGGGCGCGCTGGGGCTGACTTATCATCAACTGCGCGCCGCGTTGCGCAAGTATCCTCAGTTGCTGGGTGGCGATGACGCCCCCGCGCCCTGAGCCGCATTGAACAGTTTCGGGTCGTCGCCGAAGTACTTCTTTCGCAGCTTGTCGAATATGCCCGAGGTTTTAAGCTGCTCAAGCGCATCGTTCCATTCCTGTACTTTAACATTAGGCGACGACTTGCTGGCGGCTATCCACAGGGGGAGCGTCTGCAGCGGTCGCCCATATTGCAGGCTCTGCGAATACTCTCCCTGTTTCCAGCCCAGAATGGCCTCAGGTTTGGCGGTGTAGATGGCTTTGACCTGATCTTCGGCCAAAGCCTCATACAGCTGCTTGCCGGTAAGCGCGATGTAAGGCACATCCTCTTGTTTGAGCATCTCTTCCTGTGGCGTCCCGATGATGACGCCGATTCCCCGCATTTCGCGGGCGGTATGGAAGTCGTTGATAGGCGGACGTCCTTCCTTGGTGATGAACATGACGGGGACATCGAACACTTTGCAGATCCAGGTGTACTTGGGCTCTCTTTCCTGGGTGCGGCTGAGTGGAAAAATAACGGCGTTGGGGGTTTTAATCGCCATATACTGAGCCCGGTTCCATGGCAGGAAGTTAGCGCTCACCTTCAATTTCATCGTCTTGTTCATTTCTCCCACTACTTCCATTAGAAAGCCGGGAGATTGCACTGATTTGCTGGTATAGATGGGCTCATCCTCCAGATAGAAGACGACATCGTGATCCGCCATTGCGGAAAAACTCAGTAGCAAAAGCAGGAGCAGCGTCAGAAAACGCGGGCGTTGCTTAGGTGGTGACATGCTTGGGTCCCAAAATAAGTGTGTACTCAGCGCTCGCCGAAACCCTGCTCAAGGTATAGCAAAGAAAGGGGAGCGCTGCAAAATCCGCAGACTCAAGACTGTGCGTTTGTGTCCGGCATATTGAGGTAGATCATAGTGACGCCAAGAATGACCGTGAAGCGGAACGCGCCTTGTTGTCCATTCCAGATCTTGGACTGCCACATCAAAAACCATTCCCCGCCAACGGCGATAAAACCCGTGAACCAGAGGATCACGCCCAGGGTCAGCCCCATAATGGCCAGCCCTTTTGCCTGAGTGAACTGCTCGACGTCCCTGACGTTTCGCAGCAGACGATAGCCGCCTATCCAGCACAGAATCGCAACCAACGATTCCGTCGCGATGATCAGGGCGTATGCGCCGTGGTGAATCACGGGAGACGTCAGCGCGCGCCACATGCCCTGATTGTCCGGGAAGGTGGTGTCCATGCTTAATACGTGGGAGACGAAGGCGAAGTTAGAGCCGTAATCCGTCAGGTTGTTGAAGGCCACCAGAGTGGCGAATAAGGCGGCGGCCCACACTAGGGCGATTTTGGAATATCGTGTGTACATACTGTTCCTTAGTAGTTACTGCTGGTCGCAACTTGCGGCTTACGGGCATATCGCGCCGGGCTTCGCGGAGTTGCCTGGTTCGCCCAGTGGGCTTAACGTCCGAGGGTTAGCGCAACCCCTGGAGATATTGCTTTCTCTCCTCCGTTGAAAATTTCTCAATGGCGTAGCGCAACATGGTGCGAGGCATATTGCGATAGTGTTTGAGCAGGAAGGTCTCCTCCGATGCTTTATCCCGGTTGCCCACTTCCCGCAGCATCCAGCCGACGGCTTTCTGGATCAGGTCTTCGCTGTCCTGTAGCAGGATTTCCGCGAGTTGCAGAATGTCCGTGAAATCATGGCGGGTGATGTAGTGGTAAGTGGCCAGCACGGCGATGCGTCGTTCCCACAAATCGAATGACGCCGCCAGGGTATAGAGCTGACGGCGATCTTTATCTTCAAGATAAGGCCCGACGATAAAGCGGGCGGAGCAATCTACCAGATCCCAGTTGTTGATGAATCGGGTTTGGGCCAAATAAGCCTCGTACACCGCCTGCTTCTGTTCAGGCCCGCCTTTCTGAAACTGCGCTACCAGTAGCAGTAGGGCGAGCATGCGCTCTTCATGATAAGGGGACTGCAGTGTCTGTAATGTTTCCGTCAAACTGACGCCGCGCAATTCGGACGCCAGCTTGCGTAAGGTCGGCATCCTGATGCCCAGAAACTGGTCGCCAGCGCCATATTCTCCCGGCCCGGTTTTGAAAAAGCGCAGGGAGTGCGCGGCAATTGTTTCATTGCCGAGACGTTGCAGGCGGGCGCGGATTGCGGCGGCGTCGAGTTGCATGGGCGTCGTCTCAGGTTAACCTTTGGCGAAGTCTGTCAACGCGTCGCCTGTCAGACGGTAGATCACCCACTCGTCCATGGGCTTGGCGCCGATGGATTTGTAGAAGTTGATGGCGGGCTCATTCCAGTCCAGTACGCTCCATTCGAAGCGGCCGCATCCTTTGGCGACGGCGATTTTGGCGATATGACGGAGCAGCGCTTTGCCTGCGCCGCCGCCCCGACATTCAGGCGATATGTACAGGTCTTCCAGATAGATGCCGTGTTTGCCCAGCCAGGTGGAATAGTTAAAGAAGTAAACCGCATAGCCCACGGGCTTGCCGTCTACTGAGCAAATCAGGGCGTGGGTGGTGGAGTCGGGACCGAACAGAGAGCGTTGAATCTCCTCCGCGTTAGTCTTTACTTCGTGCTCCGCTTTTTCATAGATCGCCAGTTCTGTGATGAATTGCAGAATGAGTGCGGCGTCGTCCGCGGTGGCGGTCCTGATGGTTATGTCCGTCATGTATTCCTCTAGCTCTGTATGGTTTTATCCGTGGGAAGGGAGGGCGCTTACACGGAGCCCTCTTTTTCTATGACCAGAATTCTGGCGGCTCCGATGGGATGTGCGACATGCTCCGTTCCGACGGCGGCGTAGAATATGTCGCCGCATTGCAGCGTGGCGATTTTAACCTCTCCCTGGTCTTTGTAATGCATGTCCACGGTTCCGTCCAATACGGCGAAAACTTCTTCGCCATCATTAACATGCCACTTGTACGGCTGATCCGTCCAGTGCAGGCGGCAGGTGACGCCGCTCATGTTGGCGATGTCGAGCGCGCCCCAGGCGCGGTCCGCTGTGAACTCTTTGCTACGGATGACTTTCATGGCGTATCGGGTCCTGTGTATGCTTGAGCGCGCACAGTATATGAGAGAAACGGGCCGGGAGAGAACCGGCTGCGCCTTCTCCGCGCATAGCGCCGCGGCTGACCGCGGGAGACAGGGCTTGATTAATAGTAAGGATATTTCATGGATTGCAGATTACTGACTCGGGATGACCTGGACGCCTTGTTTGAATTCGAGCTGACCAACCGGACCTGGTTTGAAGCCCATATTGAGCCGCGTCCCGACGGTTTCTACACTCGCCAGGGCGTAGAAGGACATATCGAAGATTATCTCCAGGCATGGGCGCAAGGACGTCAGCTTCCATTTTTGCTGTGGGGAGACGAGGCGTCCGGCTCTGCAAATCAAATTGTGGTGGGACGCGCCAATCTGCGGGGAATTTGCCATGACAGCGGCGACGCCTGGATAGGCTATCGTGTGGCGGAGAATTATTGCGGACGCGGGCTGGCCACCGGTGCGGTAAGGTATCTGATGAACGAAGCCTATGAGCGGCTGGGGCTGCGTCGTCTGCTCGCCGCTGTTTCTACCGCCAACCCCTCATCGAGCCGGGTATTGGAAAAATGCGGCTTCCGGCAGGCTGGCCTGATTCCGGAAGCGGCGACTCTCAAGAACCGGACGCTGGACTGTTACGAGTATCAGCACTGCCGTGACTGGCGGACATCCCGGCGACCCCTTGCATGAACTGTTTGACGACGCTGTCCAGGTGCGCGTTGATCTCTTCCTGGGGCAAGGCGACGCCGAGCAGGGCGCGCCAGAATAAATCTCCCCGCAGTAACGCCATGAAGTGACGGCCGGCGCGAACGGGGTCCGTCTGAGGGATTTCCCCTTTCTGCATGCGCTTTTCCAGAAAACGAGCGACAGCGCTTTCCCCAACGGCGGGACCGGACCTGTAGAAGGCCTCTCCCAGTTCCGGGTCCGCTTGAATCTCCGCCAGGATCATGCGGATGGCCGCCAGATTATGCGGGCAGAGCAGGAAGGTGAGAAAACGCTCCGCAACGATGCGCAGAGCGGGCTCCAGGCGGCGCCCATCCATCTGCAGGTCGCTCAACTCCTGAATGAATCTGGCGCTGGCGCTGGACACCACGGCCTGAAATAACACCGTTTTGCTCTTGAAGTGATTGTATAGCGTCGCCTTGGATACCCCGGCTTCTTTCGCCACTCGGTCCATGGAGGCGCGGGCGTATCCGCTTTGATGAAAAACGTTCTTGGCGGCTTCAAGTATCTGTTCGGTGCGTTGTGGGTTTAGTGCCATGGTGGTCGTTAAATTGCCTTTGTGCTTATCCGTCAAATCAGAGTAGAATGCAAAAACTGAACTGTACGGTTCAGTTTTATAAATTGCAATCGACATAATTTTAACCCGGCGGCGGCTGAAAATCAGAAGTTGGGGCCAAAGTCCGACTCTTTGCTCAGAAATCCCGCCCGCGGGCCCGTCTTTATCCTGAACCTGTATAGCGAACGTGGGACTGCGCCATGTCAAAGAAAATGATCCGTTTGATGTTGTTTTTCAGCCTCGCTGGCATTGCCGGTTGCGGCTATTACCTGTGGCATGCCGGCAAGGTCTCAACCGACGATGCGTTTGTCGAGCGCGACGTTATCTTCCTGACGCCCCGGGTTTCCGGCACGTTGGTGGAGGTATTGGTGAGCGATAACCAGAAGGTGGCGGCGGGAGACCTGCTCGCCCGCATTGATCCCAAACCCTACGAAGCTGAATTGCAAAGCGCATCCGCCCGAGTCGCCATGCAGCAGGCGGCGATGGTGAAGGCGCAGGCGGATCTGGACGCTTTTACAGCGCGTTTGGATGCGCGTAAACAGGATGCTTTGGCTCAGGTGGACGTCGCCAAAGCGGAGAAACAGCACCATGAAAGCAACCTGGCGCGTCTGGATGCGCAGATTGCGCAGGCGCAGAGGGATGTGGATCGCTATGAGCGCCTGGCCGGGCGCAAGCAGGTCTCCGAGCAGGCGCTGGAGGATGCGAAAACCAATCTGGCTACTTTGCGTGCGGAGCGGGAGACTGTAAAAGCCTCCATCGACGTCGCCTCCAGCAAGGTGGCGGCGGCCCATTCCCAACAGAAAACCGTCGCCTCCGATGAGCGCAATATCGAAGTGCTGAAAGCGGCGATCGGGCAGAGTGAAGCGGCGCTCAAACAGGCGCAGGCGGATGAAGAACGCGCCAGTCTGGCTTTGCAATGGACGGAAATTCGCGCTTCCTCCAATGGCTGGATCAGCCGAGTGGATAAGCACCCTGGCAGCTTCGTCAGCCCGCAGACCAACTTCGCCATTGAAGTCACCGGCGCCGCCTGGGTGAAAGCCAACTTTAAAGAGACTCAGATCGGCGACGTACGCATTGGCGATAAAGTTAGCGTTGAAGTCGATGCTTATCCTGGCGTGACTTTCAGCGCCAAGGTGGAGTCTTTCCAGCCTGGCACGGGTTCCCGTTTCAGTCTGTTGCCGCCGGAAAACGCCTCAGGCAACTACGTGAAAGTAGTGCAGCGCGTGCCGGTAAAAATCATTTTTGATGAAGTCCCCGACGGGGTGCAGTTGTGGCCGGGCATGTCGGTCATTCCCACCGTCTACGTCAGCGGCTCCTGATGCCGGCAAAGACAGGAGTAAGCGCCATGCGCCGTCAATCGGAATCGCCAAGCGTCTGGGGTATCCATGCAGAAAACCGTTAATCCCTGGCTGATTGCGCCGCTGGTGGCGCTCGCCGCTTTTATGGAGGTGCTGGACATCTCCATCGCCAACGTCTCGCTGCAGCATATTGCCGGCAGCCTGGGGGCGGGACCGGAAGAGACCACGTGGATACTGACGTCTTACCTTGTCACCAACGCTATCGCGTTGCCCATCGCCGGCTGGCTGTCCGACTATTTTGGGCGTACGCGCTTTTTTATCGGCAGCATTATCGGTTTTACGCTGGCGTCTCTGGCTTGCGGCATGGCGCCAGGGCTGGAAATGCTGATTATCTTTCGCGCCGTGCAAGGTCTGGCTGGCGGCGCGTTGCAGCCAGTATCTCAAGCGATACTGGCTGACAGTTTTCCCTTGGAAAAGCGAGGCATGGCGTTCGCCATGTACGGCATCGCCGTGGTGGCGGCGCCGGCGATTGGTCCTACCCTGGGCGGCTGGATTACGGATGAGTTCAGCTGGCGCTGGATCTTTCTGATCAACGTGCCCGTTGGCATTGTCTTGATCATGCTGGTTAAACGCTTTCTGCCGGACGAGCCCGCCAACCATGACGGCTCCAAGGTAGATTATTTTGGCTTTGCTCTGATCGCCATCGGCCTGGGCTGTCTGCAATGGATGCTCGATACCGGACAGCGCGAAGACTGGTTTGAGTCGCCGCAGATCGTCGCCTTGGCGGTGATTGTGGTGGTGGCGCTGTTGACCTATATCGTGCGTTCTTTCGATCAGAAGAATCCCATCGTCGACCTGACGTTGTACCGTTATCCCAACTTCGCGATGGCGAATGTCATCATGTTTATGATGGGCTTTGTGCTGTTCGGCTCCACGGCGTTGTTGCCGCTGCTGATGCAGACGCTGATGGGGTATTCGGCTTTCGATGCTGGTCTGGTATTGTCGCCGGGCGGGTTCGCGATCATGTTTATGATGCCTATCGTGGGGCGTCTGGTTGGCGCCGTGGATTCCCGTATTCTGTTGACGCTGGGGCTGAGCGTGAGCAGTCTGGCGCTCTGGAATCTGGGGGACCTGACGTTGTCGGTGAGTCGGGATCAACTGGCGTTGGCCCGAGTGTGGCAGACGCTGGGTCTGGCGTTCCTGTTCATTCCCACGACATCCAGCGCTTATGTCGGGTTGCCTACGTCGGCGAACAATCAGGCGGCGGCCATGCTGTCGTTCATGCGTAATCTGGGGGGCGGCGTCGGCATCGCCTTATTGATGACATTCCTGGATCGCGTCGCGACCGTGAATCGCGGTCATCTGGTGGCTAACACCAGCCCGGTCAGTGAGGTCTGGAGCCAGCATTATATGCAGTTGCAGCAGATCACTGGCGACGCCACTCGCGCATTGATGATGGCTAATCAGCAGGTGGCCGAGCAGGCCCGGTTTATCGCATTCATGGACAGCTTCAAGATGCTGGCGATCCTGTTTGCGCTGCTGATTCCTCTGGTGTGGAAGCTGAAGCCGTTACCCCGCAGCGGCGTCGGTGCGCCTCAAGGCGCTCACTAACGCGTTGCCATTGTTGTCATTGACGGCGCCGCTATTTGGCGGCGCTGTCGCAGTACAGCTTTTTCAGCAGCGCAATCATCTGTTTGACTTCATTGCCTTTAAGACGATACGTCACGCTCTGCTGATACTTCTCCGTCTCTACCAAATCCGCCTGACGCAGCACGCTTAGATGCTGCGACATGGCGGACAGGCTCAGTTCCGCCGCTTCCGCCATTTCCGTCACCGTACGCTCGCCGTCGCACAGCAGGCAGAGAATGAACAATCGATTGCGATTGTCCATGGACTTGATTAACGACAAAGCCTTTTCAAAACCTTCGGGGTCAAATTCGTTATCCAGCATAATTTGAAGCCACACATCTAATGAATTGACTAATATTTTAGAATAATCTAAATTAGAAAAAAATCATTTAGATTATTCTAAATAAATGATCAGCAGCTAAGCTTTCAGCCATCCGAACAGGAGTAGGTCGCTATGAACATTGATCGACTGGTCTTGGCATTCGCAGGTTTCATGGTTTCTCTTGGTTTGATTCTGGGTTACTGGGTGAGTCCCTATTGGTTCCTGCTTTCCGCCTTTGTCGGCCTGAATATGTTTCAGGCGGCGTTCACCGGCTTTTGTCCGTTAGCCATGGTGTTGAAAAAACTGGGGTTCCATCCCGGAAGCGCCTTTCACTGAGGCCCTGCTATGCTGACTTTATCAGAACATGCCTCCCGACACCCCAAGTTTTGGTTCCGCCTGAGCGGGGCTCTTTGCCTGCTGCTGATTCTTCTGGCGGCGGCTCCAACACTGAGTCCCACGACGTTTTCCTTCCTGAACCCTCTACACATTGATACCGACCCAGAAAACATGCTGCGGGAGGATGAACCTGTCAGGGTGACTCATAACCACCTGAAGCAGGAATTCAGCCTGTACGACGTTGTCGTGGTGGGGGTGATCAACCGCGATCATCCTCAGGGCGTATTCAATGCGCGCTCACTGAAGAACGTGTACGATCTGGCCGCTTTCGCGCGAGGCTTGCGCTGGGAAGAGAACGGCAGTGAGCAGGGCGTGGTGGGCGTGGATCTGATGGCTCCGTCCACGGTGGATAATATTGAGCAGGCCGGACTGGGAACGGTGCGTTTTGAATGGCTGATGCCGTCGCCTCCCGTTAACGACGCTGCTGCTTTGCAGGTCGCGGAAAAAGCCATGCGTATTCCCATGCTGCGCGACACTCTGGTGTCATCGGACCAGAAAGCGTTGGCGCTGTACGTTCCTATTACGTCAAAGGACATCAGTTACCAGATCGCGGAGAAGCTGCGCGCCAAGGTCGCTGAGTTCGACTCAAATGATGAATACCACATTACCGGGCTGCCGGTGGCGCAGGATCAGTTTGGCGTGGAGATGTTCAAGCAGATGGCGATTTCCGCGCCGCTGGCGATGCTGCTGATTTTCCTGCTGATGTGGTGGTTTTTCCGCCATCTGCGTTTGGTGCTGGCGCCGCTGGCGGTGGCCATGATTTCCGTGATCCTGACCATGGGGCTGCTGGTGGTCACCGGCAACACCGTGCATATCATGAGTTCGATGATTCCCATTTTTGTCATGCCTATCGCAGTGCTGGACGCGGTGCATATCCTGTCGGACTTCTTTGACCGCTATCCCCGGATTCGCGACCGCAACAAAACGATTCGCGAAGTGATGGAAGAGTTGTCGGCGCCGATGCTGTACACCTCGATCACCACCTGTGCGGGCTTCGCTTCATTGGCGTTCACGCCGATTCCTCCTGTGCAGGTGTTTGGCGTATTCGTTTCCATTGGCGTGGGGCTGGCCTGGTTGTTGACGGTGACGCTGGTCCCCGCCTACATCATGTTGATGCCGGAAAACTCCCTGCAGGGATTTGGTATGAACACGGACAAAGACGGAGAGGAGCATACGGCGCTGGCGCGGTTTCTTCATGCGCTGGGGCGTTTCACCTATCGCCGCGCCAAACTGGTGCTGGTGGCGACTTTGTTGGTGGCGGTTGGCGCAGGCTATGGCATTAGCAAAATCCAGATTAATGACAACCCGGTGAAATGGTTTGCGGAAAGCCATCCGATTCGGGTTGCGGATCAAGCGCTGAATGAGCGTTTTGCGGGAACCTATATGGCCTATCTGGCGCTGCAGCCGGCGGCGCCAGCTACATTGGAGGACGCCCGCAACCGGGTCACTGCGTTATTGAACGAGACGGATGCGGCCATTCAAGAGCCCGCTCGCGCCCTTATCAGCGGAGCGACTGCGCAAACCCGAGATGAATGGTTGCGTGAGGTGCAGGACGCTGTGGCGGAAGCCAGAGAGCAGGCGGACACAGATGCGCTTTGGGACGCCTGGGATGCGTTGGGGCAGGGGCTGGACGCGGTGAGACAAAGCGCTGAAACCTTTAAACAGCCTGAGACCCTGGCTTATATCGAAACCCTGCAAAAGTACCTGCAGGAAACCGGTCTGGTGGGTAAGAGCAATGCGCTGCCGGACATTGTCAAAACCGTGCACAGAGAACTGATGCAGGGAGATGCGGAGGCGTTTCGCATCCCCGCCAGCGCCCCGGCGGTAGGGCAGACGCTGATTACCTACCAGAGCAGTCATCGTCCTCAGGACTTGTGGCGCTTCGTAACGCCGGACTATCGCAACACCAATTTGTGGATACAGCTGAAAAGCGGAGACAACAAGGACATGGCGGCGGTGGTCGCCGCGGTGGACCGCTTTTTCGCTCAGCATCTGGCGCCGACGGCTCTTAAGCATGAATGGTTTGGGCTGACCTATATCAATGTGGTGTGGCAGGAAAAAATGGTGAGCGGGATGTTGGAGGCGTTTCTCGGCAGCTTCCTGATTGTGCTGGCGATGATGGCGTTTTTATTCCGGTCCCTGTGGTGGGGGCTGCTCAGTATGCTGCCGCTGACGGTCACAATTGGCGCGATCTACGGCGTCATCGGTTGGATTGGCAAAGATTACGATATGCCGGTGGCGGTGCTGTCAGCGTTGAGTTTGGGACTGGCGGTGGATTACGCCATCCACTTTCTGGCTCGCAGCCGCTTTCTGTATCGGCAGACCGGCTCCTGGCGTGAGACCGTGGACGCGGTGTTTGGCGAGCCGGCGCGGGCGATTACCCGCAATGTGATTGTTATCGGCGTGGGGTTCCTGCCGTTGCTGGCGGCGCCGTTGATTCCCTACCAGACTGTCGGAGTGTTTATCTCTTCCATTTTGCTGTTCGCTGGCGTGGCGACTTTGCTGATCCTGCCTGCGCTGCTGACGGCGTTTGATCGCTTTCTGTTTAAAAATCTGCAACCAACAAGGGAGGCTGAGGCATGAGTCTTTCATTCAAACGATGGGCGACGACCTGGGTATTCGTCATGACGGGAATTTCGGTGACGCCGGCGGGCGCTGCGGATCAGGCGCAGGTGGATGACATCGTACGCAAGGCCAGCCACGCAGCTTATTATCAAGGCGTGGATGGTAAGGCGAGGGTGGATATGCGCATCTTCGACGCGCAGAACCGGGAGCGCTCGCGGGAATTCACCATTCTGCGGAGAGACATTGATGACGCAGGCGATGGCGATCAGAAGTTTTATGTGTACTTTCACAGCCCGGCGGACGTAAGCAAAAGCGCCTTCCTGGTCTGGAAGCATGTGAAGGGAGATGACGACCGTTGGCTCTATCTGCCGGCTCTGGATCTGGTGAAACGCATTTCCGCCAGTGATGAACGCACCAGCTTCATGGGCTCACATTTTTTCTATGAAGATGTGTCCGGTCGCACCCCGGATGAAGACAATCATGTGTTGCTCGAAGAGACGGACAACTACTACGTGCTGAAAAGCACGCCAAAAAACACCGGCAATGTGGAGTTCGCCTACTACAAAAACTGGATTCACAAGACCACCTTTATTCCAGTGAAAACAGAGTTTTACGATGCATCGGATCGGGCTTATCGCACCTATCAGGCGACGCGGGTGGAAATGGTGGACGGCTATCAGACAGTGACGGAATCCAAAATGAGCGACTCGCGCATCGGCGGCTACACTCAGATGGGCTACAGCAAAGTCGATTACGACGTGGATATTCCGGAAGATATTTTCAGCGAACGTTATTTGCGTAGCGCGCCGCGTCAGTATCTACGCTGAGAGAGGGCGGGAGCACTGATGAAAACACCGCTTCGAATCGCCGCGATCCTGCTTATAAGCGCTCGCGCCTGGGGTGAAGAGCCCGCGTTGCCTATGGGGCTGGGAGCGGAAGAACCACAACTGCCAACAGGGTTGGAAGAGCCTGCTAAGCCGTCCGCCAATGAGCCGGACCTGCCTGTCGGCCTGGATTTGGCGGAGCCCGAGTCGAATGGCAGGGACCAAGGGACAGAGGCAGGGCTGACTGCGGTTCCGTGGCAAATGTCCGGTTTTGCGGAAACCCGACTCGGCGCCCGGTTGCAGGATGATCCGACGCAAAAACGGGCGTCCATAGGCGAAGCGCGCGCCCAATGGCAGGCGGAAGCGTTTCTGGAGTCGGTCACGTTTAAGGGCGTGGCGGATGTCCTGTACGACCCGGTATTGGATCATCATCGTATCGATCTTGAGCGCGGCGAAGGCTGGCTGGACTTGCGCGAAGCCAACTTTTTGGTGCGTCCGGCGGATGCGATGGATATCAAGCTGGGACGTCAGATTCTCACCTGGGGAACCGGCGATCTGTTGTTCATCAACGACCTCTTTCCCAAGGACTGGAACGCGCTGATGATTGGCCGTGACGAGGAGTACCTGAAAGCGCCTTCGGACGCCGCCAAGATATCCCTCTTCAGTGATGTAGTGAATCTGGACTGGGTGTACACGCCGCAATTCGACGCGGACCGTTACATTGATGGCGAGCGGATTTCCTACTACAGCGCGGGCGACGGTGAAGTGGTGGGGCGTAATCAGCCCGTGCGGGTGGAAGGGCGTCAAAACGCGTTGCAGGATGATGAACTGGCGTTGCGGGCGTATCGTCTATTGGGGCCTTATGAACTGGCCGCCTATTATTATCGCGGCTTCTGGAAAAGCCCGGCGGGCGTTAATCCTGACAGCGGCCTGTATAGGTTTCCTGAGCTGCAGGTGTGGGGCGCGAGCGTGCGTGGTCCTGTCGCCGGCGGCGTAGCCAATGCGGAGCTGGGCTACTATGACAGCCTGGAGGATGAGCGCGGTGACGACCCCTGGGTGCGCAACAGTGAGTGGCGCGCTTTGGTTGGCTATGAACGCGAGCTGCTGCCGGAGCTGACTGGCGCGGTGCAGTTCTATGTTGAGTCCATGCAGGATTATGACGCCTTCAAGGCCTCGCAGCCTTCTGGCGCATATCTGAAGGACAAGCGCAGGGAGGTGGTGACGCTGCGTTTGACCCAGCTTTTGATGAACCAGAATCTGACGCTGTCATTGTTCAATTTCTGGAGCCCCAGCGAAGACGACGGCTACTTGCGTTTAAAGGCTAACTACAAGGTGGACGATCACTGGCGCGTGGAGACCGGCGCTAATGTTTTTTACGGAGAGAAAGTGGAAACCTTTTTTGGCCAGCTCAAGGACAACAGCAATCTCTACGTGGCGTTGAGATATGGGTTTTAGCCGTCCCACTCTCATGAATAAAATTTCATAACTTTGTCAGTCCTACGCCGCCAAGGCTTTCAAGTCATTCGACGGAAAGAGGGCGCCTTCGCCATGCAGAAACCGGGAAACTTTTATTTTATAGTGCATTGGGCTTACACGTTTAAGTTCCCGGAGCATGGCGGCTTCTATTATCAATGACTTACCTATAAGACCAGTCACTTACCCATAAGTCCGCGCCCAGATGCTCCCTGTAACTCCTTTACGGGAACCAACGTGGTTTGAAGCGATACCTCGATCCAACTTCTATTCAAGTTATACGTAATTATGAAACGAATCTCCGTATTGGCGGCGCTGTTATCCATGGCGTTGCAACCAACCTGGGCGGCGCCCGGGAATGCTCAACCGGTGCAAGTCGCCGTTGGCGACGACCTATATCTGATCGATCCCGCCACGTTGGTGGTGACTGTGCAGATGAATCAGACTCAATCTCCCGCCTCAGCGGCGGCGTTTGCTGCCGAAGACGTCAAAAATGTGGTGTTTGTGGAAGGAGATCAGCGCCATTGGCGTATTGCCCTGCAGGACAATGCGTTTGATGTGAAAGTCGCTGTTGATCATGGCGCTCTGACTTTCGCCATCAGCGCCGATAAGCCCAAGGCGCATATTGACTGGCCGACGTCGGCGGCGCGCCTGGTGTCCGCTTACGGCCTGCCATTGGGAGAGGGTTTTTATATCCCGGCCGATGATGCGGCGTGGGCGGACTGGTTGCAGGAAAAGTACGACGAGTCCGCGTTGACGGAACTGCTGTCCATGCCGTTTTGGACGGAAGTGCGCGCTGGCGGCGACGGACAAGCAGGCTACTCTCTGACCTGGACATTGGCGAACCCCTTCAATACCGCCATGACTTTCGACCGGGATGAAGGCGCATTGCGTCTGGGCGTGAGTCATGAATTCTCGCCGCTGATGCCGGATCGACCTTATCTGGTGCGTTTACAGAAGGGCGCGGCTACGCCTGTCGCCGGCGCTTTGGCTTATCGCGAGCTGTTGGAGCGTCAGGGGTTGCTGACGCTGGACGATAAACTCGCGCAAAACCCCAATGTAGCCAAGCTGGCTGGCGCGCCGCATATTTACCTGTGGAGCAGCGGTCTGATCAAGCCGGAGGATATTAAGAGCTGGCGTCCCTTCGTGCGTGAATTCGCCGCCAAGTACCAGACGCCGGGTCATCTCGCGCAAAAACTTTGGGCGCAGTGCGATAAAGAGGCGCGCAAGATGTTTACCCAGGCCTTCAAGGAGGCTCAGGGTGATGCGGGATTTGTCTCCAAATACTCTCGCGAGGCTATCGTCAGGGCGGTGAATGGAGCGTTGATCAAAGCCATCGATGCGCCGGCGCAGCATCCCTTACCGGGCGGACATGATCCCGCGATGGAAGTACTGCGGGGAGACGCGATGCGCACGGCCATGCAGCAGGCGTTCGGCTCCATGATGACCGAGCCGGAGTCCTGGGGCGGCGGTTTCTCCACGGACACCATCGCCGCGCTGCGCAAGGCCGGGCTGACCAGCGCCTGGCTAGGCGCCAACGACTGGCTGGATACCTTATGGCATCCGCAATCGGTGAAAGCTGCGA
Organism: Hahella sp. CR1; assembly: GCF_029813005.1. NCBI lineage: Bacteria > Pseudomonadati > Pseudomonadota > Gammaproteobacteria > Oceanospirillales > Hahellaceae > Hahella > Hahella sp. CR1. The sequence continues at coordinate 66,149 of NZ_JAPELK010000013.1, read as the reverse complement.
AGGCGGCGGGCTATCTGGTGGGAGTCTATGACAGCTACGGCAGCATTCACGCGCCGGATGAGTCGCGCACCTGGTTGACCGCCCAGGTCGGCCGCGAAAACTGGGAAAAGGCGCCCTACCGACGGGAGGACGGCAGTGTCGTCTCCGGTTTCTCCAGTGTGGGCGCCTACGCCAACCCAGTGGCGATTGAAGACTATGCGGAGCAGCGCATGACGGCAGTGACGCGTGAGGCCAAGCTTAACAGTTTGTTCCTGGATGTGGACGCCACTGGCATGATCTATGAGGACTATACGGAAGGGCGCAAAACCAGTGAAGCGCAGGATGTGGCGGCGCGTACGCAACGATTGAATTTCCCACGGGAAGAACTGGCGCTGGTCACGGGGAGCGAAGGCGGCTCCGCGTTGTTTGCCAACGCCATTGAATTCGCTCATGGCATGACCATCACGCCGTTCAGCTGGACGGACCCTGACACTGGCAAGAACCGCCAATCCACCTATTATCGCGGCAACTACTGGCCGCCGGAGGCGCCCTCGCTGTTCTTCGCCACTAAGCCGATCAAGCCGGCGCTGCGCAATATTTACTACAACCCCGCCTATCGCTTGCCGCTGTATCAGCTGGCGCTGCACGATAGCGTTGTGGCGACCCTGCACTGGGAATACCCCTCGCTGAAGTTCAAAGAAACCCGCGTGGACGTGGGGCTGCTGCAGTTGTTGTACATGATTCCGCCGATGTACCATCTGAACGCGGCGAATCAGAAGCGCGACCTGCCTGTCATCGCCGCCTACGATAAAGTGTTCCGTCCCTGGCATGAAAAACTTTACAGTACGCGCATGACGGGGTTTGAGTTCCTGTCGCAGGATCGTCTGCTGCAATCCACCCGCTTCGCGGACGGCACGACGATTACCGCGAACTTTTCCTCTCAGGAGCGTAAAGCGGGTCAGTCAGCCATACCGGCCCAATCTGTGGCGATTGTATCGTCCGAGGGCGAGCGCAGCCTGATTCCATTGCGGGACATGCTGCAATAACAGGAGAGCTTGAGCATGAGCGAAAAATATCCCGATAGAATCACCATGGAAACCGTGGAGAAGGTGAAAGTGTCTCCCGACGCGGCGACGCTGGCGCTCAAGGTATCGGGGGAGTCTTCGGTGTTCACCACCGAAGCGCTGAAGAAGTTGAAGGATGTCAAAAGCCTTATCGATGGCTTGAAGCGGCTAGGAGTGGATGAAAGCAAGCTATCCCTTGAGAATATCCGCGTGACCTCTAAATCCGGCATGTTCGCCGGCGCTTCCTCGGTGACGTTCACGCTCAAGCTGCAATCGCTGGCGATTGCCGATGTACCGCAAACTCTTGCCCTGGCGGCGACCACGAAAAACATCTCTTTGGAAGATATCCAGTGGGAGTATTCCTATCTGGAAACTAAGAAGCTGGAGATCATGAAGTCCGCCGCCAGGGAAAACAAAAAGCAGGCGTTGGAGCTGGCGGACGCCCTGGGCGTGCGCCTGATCGCCGTACACAGTCTCTATCCGAAATGGGACGAGCCTAACCGTCAGGCGATGGCGGGGCTGACCCGCAGCCGCAGCCTGATGAAAGCGCGAGGGCCGGGCGGAGGCGATGACAGCGAGGGCTTTGAGCTGGCGATGAATCACTCGGATTATCTGGAGGTCTTCATCAAAGCGGAGTATCGGGTGTCGGAATTCGCGGCGTAGTCCGCAGCGCTGTCAGGGTTGATAGCGGGCGATAATTGCCTGCAGATCGCCGGAATCTTTCAGATCCTGCAGCACGGCGTCGATATCGGCCAGTAATTGTTTGCGCTGCGGCGTCACGGCGAAGCGAAACCACACTGTGCTGACATCCTGCTCGGAGAGGACGAACTGATTGCCCAGACGCTTCTCTTTGATCAACCACAGGCCAACCAGCTCATTTATCACTGCGCCGTCAACCCGGTCCGGCGTTTTTAGCAGATGCGACAGCATGATGCTTTCACTGTAATCTTCCTGACGCTTGATCAGGCCATCCTCAAAGTAAGGGTCCAGCAACGGATAGTGGTAGCCGAAACGCACCACCAGGGTCATGCCTACCAATTCATCGACTTTCTTAAATTGCAGATTGCGATCGCGCAGGGAAAAAATCACGTCGCGATGGGGAATCACCGGTTTCGACCATAGAAACTGCGTTGGCGCATCCGTCCATTCCCGCGCCAGGGTCACCACATCCACATCGCCGGTTGCGAGCATGCTGTCGAGTCGCTTGCGGGGCAGGGCCATTAATTTGAGTTGGTAATTGCGCCGGTTCGCCACGGTAGCCAGCACTTCATACATGATGCCTTGCGGCTGGTTATGTTCGTCGTAGTAGGTGAACGGCGGAAAGCCGCCGCCATCGCTCATATTGAACCTGATCAGCCTGCTTTCCGGTGCGCTAGTCTGGGCGTCCTGGGCATGAACGGTCGGGGGCGCAAGAAACCATAGCGCGATGACGGCCAGCAATACGGCGCGGCGCCACGGATGATTAATAAAGTTCATTGTTCTATCATCGCCCCTTCGTCATGCGCTAAAAAACAGGCATTACTTGCCCAGAAAAACAGAGCGCTCTTGGGAGCTTATTATTTCCGGACTTAAGCATGTGACGTTGTCTTGCATTTAATTCTAGCTGTATTCCCGGAGAGCGTGTAATCAGCGCGGTTTTATTTGGCGACAACCGATAACCATTGAAAACTGTTAAGGTCTTTCGTGTATGGAAATAGTGTATTACGTGGCCGCCAGTCTTGACGGCTACATCGCCGATCTACAAGGAAAGGTGGACTGGCTGGCGTCTGTGGCGGATGAAAATGAAGACTATGGCTACGAGACGTTTTACAACGGCGTCGATGCGTTGGTCATGGGGAGCAAGACCTATCTCAAAGTGCTGGAGCTGGGCGCCTGGCCCTACCAGGGGAAACCGGTATGGGTGTTCTCCCGGCAGGAGGATTTAAAGCTCGCCCCGGGAGTGGAGCGTTGCGCCGGCGATCCCTCCACCTTAGTGGCGCATTTTCGGGCGCTGGATTACAAACGGATCTGGCTGGTGGGCGGCGGCGAGCTGCTGGCTTCCTTCCAGGAAGAAGACCTGGTGGACGAGTACATTATTTCCTATGTGCCCGTTTTACTCGGCCAGGGTATTCCGCTGTTTCCCCCCGTAGACGCCTGCGCGCGCCTGGACTTTCAGTTGGCGGAAACCTTCTCCAGCGGGCTGGTGCAGATGCGTTATAAGCGCATATGCGATTGAAATTTATAATTAAATGACGGAAAGTCATGAGAAACGGCGCTTTATACCCGTTCGTCGTCTCTTCTCCAGACGCCCGGCCTATACTGTGTAACTGACGTATAAACATTCGCTAGCTCGCTCAAACTCATGGAGACAACCATGGCATTACCCGAACGTGTGGCAAAATGGCACATCAAGCTGGACGATGACCAAATGACTGTGGCGGAAGCATTCGCCAGCATTCAGAGCATTGCTCTGAAACAGGAAGACATTCCGCTGATTATTCAGTTGGTGGAGAACCCCAAATTTGACATCCCCGGCGTCAATCTGTTCAACGGCGCCACCGGCCTGAAAGCGCATGATTATATCCACGTACTGCTGGGGCGGGGCGTGGCGCCAAAAGATGAGGCCTTCGTGCTTGGCTTCACCATGGGCAGCACCAACCGGGTGACGACGACGGAAGAACGTTTATACAGCTTCTTCGCCAAGTATCTGTACCCCAAGGTCTATCAGATGAATGACGAAGATCTGCAGGTATACAAAGACGCCGTGCGACTGGGCTATGTCTCTGACTGTACGCCTCTGGATACGGTGGATTTCGAACAATATTCAAGTTACACCTTGAAAGAAGCCCGCGAGGCGATTGGCCTGGAGGCCGACCTGCTGAAGGCGTACTACGCCATCGAGAAAAAGCGTTATCCCGACAGCCGGGAGTCGCAGCGGAACTTGTAAACGGCGGACGCCGACAGCCACCATTCAATAAATATTAATAAGGGATTTAGATGAAAAGACCCGCCATGCTGGGCCTGTTCGCCCAGCCGCCGCGACTGTTGAACGTGGTTCTGGCGCTGGCGCCATTTGTGATATTGATCGCGACCTATCTCATTGCTTCCGATATCCGCCTGGCTGATAACCCCAGCGACAAACTGCTGCCCAGCCTGCAACAGATGGGGGACGCTATTCACCGACTCGCTTTTGAGCCGGACCGGCGCAGCGGCGATTACGTGTTCTGGGCCGATACGCTGGCCAGTCTGCAACGTCTGGCGATAGGGCTGGCGCTCTCCACCCTGGTGGCGTTGATCATTGGCCTCAACATGGGGGCGTTCAATGGCCTCTATTCCCTGGGTAACCCCATTCTTACCTTTATTGCGATGATTCCTCCATTGGCGCTGTTGCCGATATTGTTCATATCCCTGGGCATTGGCGAATTGGGTAAGGTCGCGCTTATTTTTATCGGGGTCTTTCCCATCATGACCCGGGACATGGCGCTGTCTGTACGCAGCTTTCCTCGCGAACAGGTGGTGAAAGCCAAAACTCTGGGCGCTTCCGATCTGGCGGTGGTTTACAAAATACTGCTGCCACAAATGATGCCGCGCCTGATCACGGCGTTACGTCTGAGCATCGGCTCCGCATGGCTGTTTCTCATCGCCTCTGAAGCCATTGCGGCGACGGAAGGGCTGGGATACCGCATCTTCCTGGTGCGGCGCTATCTGAGCATGGATGTGATCATTCCCTATGTTATTTGGATCACTTTGCTGGGCTTTTTGATGGACTGGGCGCTGCGCTTGATATTGAAGTGGCGTTACAAGTGGTACGAACAATAGCGGGAATCGAGCGGGACCCGCGTTTGCGGACTACCCTGATTGAATGCGGACATAGCGGAACGGACCGGCGCAGACCGGCGACGCTTGAATCTTAGGATTGGAAACGATGCAGCCATTGCTTCACATAGAAGACGTATACAAGCAGTACGGTGATAAACAGGTACTCGACAATATTGATTTGTCGGTGCGCAAAGGCGAATTCTGTACCGTGGTTGGACCCAGCGGTTGTGGCAAGTCCACACTGTTGCGACTCATCCTCGGACAGGAGCAGCCGAGTGCCGGCAAAGTGGAGATCGCCGGGGAGCCGGCGCTGTTGCCGGACCTCAGTCGCGGCATTGTGTATCAACGTTATTCCCTGTTTCCCAATCGCACCGTGCTGGAGAACGTCATGCTGGGCAAGACGTTGACGCAGGGGCAATGGTGGAACCCCTGGTACCGCAACAAGGCCCACGAAGAAGAGGCCATGGCGATGCTGGCCCAGGTGCGACTGACGGATGCTGCGCGCAAGTATCCTCATGAACTGTCCGGCGGCATGCAGCAGCGGGTGGCTATCGCCCAGGCGCTGATCATGAAACCCCCCATTCTGCTGATGGACGAACCCTTCGGCGCTCTGGACCCGGACACCCGCGCGGACCTGCAGGTGCACCTGTTGGAACTGTGGGAAAAGGAACAACTGACGGTGTTCTTCGTGACCCACGACATGCATGAAGCCTGTTTGCTGGGGACGCGACTACTGGTGTTGTCCCAGTATTACTCTGATGACCGGGGCGATCGTCACTTCGCCGGCCGGGGCGGCAAAATTGTCGCGGATCACCCGTTACCGAAGGTGGCCACCAGTCGCGAGGTGATGCACACGGACGCCTTTAAAGAATTAATAGAACAAGTGAAGCAGGAAGGGTTTGACCCTGAATATCTGCAACACGTCAAAGATTTCAACCTCAAACATCCGGACTCATTCCAAACCTTGCTGGATGCGGAATATCGACGGTAAGTTATAAGGAATCCATTATGGTTAAACGCTCTCTTATTTCGGTACTGGCGCTGCTGGCCACCGCCTTCAGCGTGCTTTCCCACGCCAAGCCCGCCTATGTTGACTACAAGCCGATCAGCGAAGTGGTCAAGCTCAATGTCGGCGAAGTGAACACCCGCAGCCTCAGTGCGCCGGTCATAACCTGGGGTGGCGATATCGCCACGCTGCTGGCTAATGGCAATCAGACGCAAACCGCGAAAGGCTCCATCTTCGACAAGAAAGGCCTGCAACTGAAACTGTACCGGGAAGACGCCTTCGTCAATCAGGTCAAAAGCTATGTGGCCGGCGAAACACCGTTTTTGCGCGGCACGGTTGGTATGATCAGCGCGGCGGCGGAGCTGCTGAATAAAGACCCGCGCACGCAGCCAGTGGTCATTTATCAACTGACCTGGTCTTCCGGCGGCGATGCATTGGTAGTGAAGTCCAATATTCGTAACGCCAAGGACCTGAAAGGCAAAACTATCGCAATTCAGGCATACGGCCCGCATGTGGATTACGCCGCCCGGATTCTGAAAGACGCCGGCTTGAGCTTCAAAGACGTCACGGTTCGCTGGTTGCCGGATCTTACTGGCACCAATAATGCGCCTATGGCGGCATTTTATGAGCAGGACGTGGATGCAGCGTTCGTCATCATCCCTGACGCATTGGCGCTGACCTCTGGCGGCAATGTTGGCTCTGGCTCTGAAGATTCGGTAAAAGGCGCGCGCATTTTGCTATCCACCCGCACTGCGGACAAAGTTATCGCCGACGTCTACGCGGTAAGAAAGGACTATTTCGACGCCCATCGCAGCGAAGTGGAAGCCTTTGTCGCCGGGCTCCTCGAGGGCGAAGAGGCGTTGGGCAAGCTGTTCCAGAATAAAACCAAGGACGTCAAACCTTACCGAACTATGCTGGCGGCGGCGGGCAAACTGCTGCTGGACAGCGAAGAAGCCACCGCTGATGTGGAAGGCCTGTTCGCGGACGCGACCTTCGTCGGTCTGCAAGGCAACAAGCAATTCTTTACCGACAGCAACTATCCCCGTCGCTTCGACGCCCTGAGCAGTGAAGTACAAACCGGTCTGCAACAGGCCGGCATTCTGAGCAAGCCGGCGACGCTGGCGAAAGCGGCGTTCGACTATGGTTTCCTGGGGGCGGCGGTCAATGTCAAAGCGGAAGCAGCCAAGCCCCGTTTCGACGAAGAGAAGGTGGCGCAGTTGGTGAATCAGCGTCAGCAGCAACAGAGTCTGGCTGAAGGTGAGCTGTTCTCTTTCGAAGTGTTCTTCCAGCCTAATCAGAAGTCTTTCTCTATCGACCTGTATCAGGACTCTTTCGACAAAGTGGTCGAGCTGGCCAGCACATACGGCGGCGCTATTATCACCGTAGAAGGCAACTCCGACCCGATGGAATACCTGCGCGCCAAGAAGAAAGGCGAGCAGGCGGTTGTGCTGGGACGCATCAAACAGTCCGCCCGCAACCTGAGCCTGGCCCGTGCGCAGGAAGTTCGCGACAACATCATTCAATATGCGGCGGGCAAGAACATCAGTCTGGACCCATCCCAGTTCGCGGTGGTGGGCAACGGTATCGCCAACCCGAAAACCGGTATTTGCGGCGCGGAGCCCTGTGCGCCGAAAAACCAGCAGGAATGGCGTTCGAACATGCGGGTGGAATTCCGCATTATTCAGGTTGAAGCTGAATCCGACGTATTCATGCCGTTGTAAGGGGATATGCGATGTTGAAGAAACTTTCAGTCTGTATCGCCCTGACGGCGCTGGCGGGGTGCGATAGCTCCTCCTCGCCAGCCTCGTCCTCCGCCCCGGCGGCGACCGCAGAGACGAAGCCTGCGCAGGCGGCTAAACCTACCGCGCTTTACGCCATGCGCCCAGCGGATAACCTTTGGCCGGCGACGCGGGAGCAAAGCGAATTGAGCAACAACCTGCTGGCGAAGAACTACTACATTGTGTTCGACGGCTCCGGCAGCATGGACAATACCGATTGCGGCGACGGCAAGCGCAAGCTGGATGTGGCTAAAACCGCGGTGAAAAAGTTCGTCGAGCAGTTGCCGGCTGACGCCAATGTGGGGGTTTACGCCTTTGACGGCCAGGGCGTTGGCGAACGCACCCATCTCGCCACACAGAATCGTCCGGTCGTAAAACAGATGATCGACCAGTTAGTCGCCGGCGGCGGTACGCCGCTGTCCGCGGGCCTGGAGGACGGCCAAGCCGCCTTGACTACACAGGCGGGCAAGCAACTGGGCTATGGCGAATATCACCTGGTGATCATCACGGACGGATTGGCCAGCCGTGGTTATGAAACCGATGGGGCGGTGCAGTCCATTCTGCAGAATACGCCGATCAACATTCATACCATTGGTTTCTGTATTGGCGACGATCACTCCCTACATCAGCCTGGGTTAACCTTTTACCGCTCTGCGAGCGACCCGGACAGTCTGATGGCGGGGCTGAATGAAGTATTGGCCGAAGCGCCGGACTTCACGCTCCTGGAATTTCAACAATAGAACGCAAGGCGACCTCAGGCAGTAGAGACTGGATGCATGAAAGCGCACGTTAAGATCGTAATCATCCTGCTGTTGGGCGGGCTGCTGGTGATGGCGGGAGTCAAAATATTCCTGCTGCAATCCCAGGAGGACCGCCAACTGCAGACCACAGACGCCAAGAACACCAAGGGAACCATTCGCCTGGCCAGGGACAGCTGGGTGGGCTACTTCCCCTTGTGTTCGCCGGAAATGAATGCGCGCCTGCGCCGCCAGGGCTATCTGCTCGAATGCGTGGATGATCAGGCCGACTATCAGGACCGCTTCAAGCGTCTGAGCAAAGGCGAGTACACCTTTATCGTCGCCACGGTGGACAGTTATGTCCAGAATGGAGCGGCCGTGAATTATCCTGGTCCCATCATCTCGGTGATCGACGAGAGCAAGGGCGGCGACGCCATTGTGGCGCGTCAGTCCAAAGTAGCGGGCATTGAGGATTTACGAACCGCAAACGGCGTCAAAGTGGCGTTTACGCCCAATTCGCCCAGCGAGCATCTGTTAAGGGCGATCCGCAGCCATTTTGACCTGACCGCGCTGAATCAGTCGACCTCTTGGAAAATGCCGACCAACGGCTCGGGCGAAGCGCTGGACGCGCTGCTCAAAGGACAGGCTGACGTGGCGGTGGTGTGGGAGCCGGAAGTGACCCGGGCCTTGTCCAACGACGGCATTGTGCGTCTGCTGGGCACCGAGGACACTCAGAAGCTGATTGTGGATGTGCTGGTGGCTAACGCAACGGTGCTGCGTAAAGACCCGGAGATGGTGTCAGTGTTCCTGAAAGCGTATTACCAGACGCTGCAGCACTATCGTCGCAATCAGGATGAGCTGGTGAAAGCGCTGCGTGACGAATACGATCTTGACGCCAAACAGTCCAAAGAACTGCTGAGCGGTGTAGAGTGGAAGAGTCTCACCGAAAATGCGGAAGACTGGTTTGGCGTTGGACGCCGCAACGCCGGTCGTGAGTATCTGGTGGACACCATTGAGTCCGCAGTGGGCATTTTGCTCGACGACAAAGTGTTCAGCCGTAATCCCATACCGAATAACGACCCTTATCGACTGCTCACCAGCGCCCCCATCAAAGAGCTTTACGACACCCTGGCCACGGGTGAGTTCGCTGGCGAAAGCAGCTCTGCGGAGAAAGCGCGTTTTCGCGCGCTGGCCGCGTCGGAGTGGGAACGTCTGCGTGAGTTCGGCGCGCTGAAAGTGCGTCCGATTATCTTCGCCAGCGGAACGTCGGAGCTGACGCTGGAAGGTAAGCGCGAAGTGGATCTGTTGATGGAAAACCTGCAGCACTACCCGAACTTCCGCGTGGAGATTCGCGGGCATACTGGAGTCAGGGGCGATGCGGAAGCAAACAAACGGCTTTCCCTGGACCGCGCCGAAGCGGTGTATCGCTATATCGAAGTCACCTATGAAATCGATCCGAACCGGTTCCGATTTGTTGGTTTTGGCGGTGAAAAACCACTGCCGCAACTGCCGAACGAATCGTTGCGCGCCTACAACTACCGCCTGCCGCGGGTGGAAATCGTTTTGGTGAGTGGGGAAATCTAGGTATGACCTTTGACACCAAAGCGATCAAACCCGCCAAGATCAAAGCGGAGACGCTGAAAACCTCGCTGACCCAGCCGGTGACGCTATATCCCGCTTTGGTCGGTTTTCTGGGCGGCGCTGCGACCATGCTTTTTGGTGTGGGCGGCGCAACGCTGGGCGCCTTGGTGGGCGGCGCCGTATTGGCGCTGGGGGGCTGGTCCTGGGAGTATTTCGCCAAAGGCGGAGCTCACGCCAATCGCTACATTGAGCGGTACCGCAAAGCGCTGGAAGCGCAGCGCAAACAGGCCATCGCTCACCTTAATACGGAGTTGTCTAAACTGAATGCGGATGACGCCATCCAGCAGCTGCAGTTATTTCAGAAGAAGTTTGAGATCTTCAATCAGGTGCTCAATCGCAAACTGCAGTCCACGGAACTGACCTATAACCGCTATCTGGCGATGGCGGAGCAGGTGTATCTGAATGGCCTGGATAATCTGGAAGGCGTCTCTCTGTCCCTGCAGTCAGTCAGCGCGATTGACCGGGTCGCTATCGAGAGCAAGCTGCAGCGCATGGATGGCGTTGACTCAGCGGAAGCGGAAAGAACCCGCGAGCAGCTGCGCGGTCGGCTGCATTTGTTCGATGAGCAAATGCAGCGGGTGCGCTCCCTTTATGCGGAAAACGAGGAGGCATTGACCAAGCTGGATCAGGTCAGCGCCCGTCTCGCCAATACGGATTTCAGTAGTGGTCGCGCCGCCATGGATATGGAGCAAGCGATCAAGGAACTGACCACACTAATTGAAAACTCGCAGCAATATGCGCAAAAAAAGTGATGAGGAATAACCAGTGAGCAATTTAATCCTGACCGAGAAAGAGAAAATAGAGAAGCAGGTCATTGCGGAAACCTCCAAATCTGAAGAGGTTGATCCCAAGCTGCAAGCGCAGGCTGACGAGCTGGTGGATAAATTGGTCGGCATCGATCTTCGCAATCTGGACCAGCGCGACGCTCAGGCCCGCGCCGTGGCCAATCTGGGTGAAACTGTGACGCGTAATATGGCGCAGCAAAGCGCTATGCTGAAACAGCCCATGGCCAATTTGCTGCGTGACGCTCAGGACGGCGGTCCGGTGGCGCAAGGCCTGCTGACGTTACAGGAGCAGGTGACCGACATCAATCCGAACCGGGTTGATTTCAATATGGGCGGCTTTCGTCGACTGCTGTCGATGATCCCTGGCGTGGGCACGCCTCTGGCGCGCTGGTTCGCGCGTTATCAAAGCGTTGAAGGCGTGATTCAGGACATCGTGGCGACGCTGAAAGACGGCAAGTCGCAACTGGAGCGGGATAACGTCACCCTGCGCAACGATCAGAAGCGCATGCGTGAACTGACCTTCCTGCTGCAGGACTACATCAAGCTGGGACAGTTGCTGGACAGACAGCTGACTTCTCAGGTGGAGCGTCAGGAAGATGAGGAGAAGCGCAAGTTTCTGGAAGAGGAAGTGCTGTTCCCGTTACGCCAGCGCATTATCGACCTGCAGCAGATGCTGGCGGTGAACCAGCAAGGCGTGTTGTCCACAGAAGTGATCATCCGCAACAACCAGGAATTGGTGCGCGGCGTTGATCGCGCCTGCAACGTGACTGTGACTGCGTTGTCCACGGCTTCTACACTGGCGCTGGCGTTACAGGCGCAGAAGAAAGTGCTGAAAGGCGTGCAGGCGGTGACTCAAACCACCAACGATTTGATCGCCGAGACCGCCAGCACGCTGCGCACACAGGGCGTGGAGATTCAAAAGCAGGCCTCTCAGGCGCAGCTGGACATCAATACGTTGAAGAAAGCCTTTACCGATGTGCAGGCCGCTCTGGAAGAACTCAGCAGCTTCCGTCGCAACGCCCTGCCCAAGATGGCGCAGTCTATTGTGGATATGGATGACCTGAGCGGCAAAATGGAGAAATCCATCCAGAAAATGGAAGGGGCGGAAGAAGCCCGCGTTTCCCTGGAAGACGCCATTGAAATTATTGATATCAATAAAGAATAACCGGCTGTCCGTTACTGACGACGGACGCAATACTTTGCAACAAGGAAAAAGATTTATGGTACGAAGCATAACCTCCATCATGATGTGCCTGGCGGTTTCCGCCTCCGCTTCAGCGGCGGATAAGTTCAAACTGGCCTGGTCCCATTACACTGGCTGGGAGCCCTGGGGCTACGCAGCGGATCAGGGCATCGTCAAGAAGTGGGCGGACAAGTACGGCATTGAAATTGAAGTGCAGTTGATCAATGACTACGTCGAGTCCATCAACCTTTATACCGCCAGCGACTTTGACGCGGTCACCGCGACTAATATGGACGCGCTGACGATTCCTTCCGTTAGCGGCGTGGACACGCAGGCGATTATCGTCGGCGACTACTCCAACGGCAATGACGGTATCGTCGTGAAAGGCGCGCACAGCGTGGCGGAGTTGAAAGGACGGGAAATCAACTTGGTGGAGTTTTCCGTATCCCATTACATGCTGGCGCGTGCACTGGATAAAAACGGGATGTCTGAAAGAGACGTCACGGTAGTGAATACCTCTGATGCGGACATCGCCAGCGCCTTTATCTCCAGCTCCAAAGGCGCGGTGGTGACCTGGAATCCGCCTTTGCAGCAGGCGCGTAACGCCAAGGGCGCGCAGATGATTTTTGACTCGTCCATGATTCCAGGTGAAATTCTGGATATCACATTTGTGAAGACAGACGCGGATGAGCGTTTCAAGAAAGCCCTTACCGGCGCATGGTATGAAACCATGGCGACCATAAGCGGCGGCGCGGGCAGCAAAGAAGCGATCGAGTATATGGCGGAAGCCACTGGCGCCACGGTGCCTGAGTTTAAAGCTCAGCTGCGCACCACCGCGATGTTCTACACGCCAGCCGAAGCCCGCGACTACACCAAGTCCGACGCGATTGAGAAGACCATGGAGTACGTGCGTCAGTTCAGCTTCGACAAAGGTTTGTTTGGCGCTACCGCGCAGTCGGCTGACTTTGTCGGCATTCAGTTCGATAACGGCAAAGTGCTGGGTGACGAGAAGAACGTCAAGCTGCGCTTTACCAGTAAATATATGGACATGGCCGCACAGGGGTCCCTGTAACAGGCTTTTTGTCCTAGCGGGCGGGAAAGGCGATATCCTGCCCGTGCAGGCTTCAGTTTGCAGCTTTGAGTCGGTGGAATTGAAACTGGCTGGAAGGGGGATGGTGGAGCCTTGCAATTTAAAGTTAATGCTGTAAACATCGTTCGGTCGCAAATGACGGCGACCGGCGAATAACGCCCGATCCTGTGTGCGCCTGATGGCGTGTAGCAGTATGACGTCAGGAGGCCAGGACATTTTTCGTCATGAAGCAATGTAAGCAATAAAGGTGAATTCCAATGCTTTTTTCCAAGCTCCTGGGAGAAGTTAGCGACTCAGTATGCGATGTAGAAATCGCCGAGGACTGGTCCCAAGGTCGCTCGACCTTTGGAGGGCTGGTAGCGGCGTTTATCTACGAAGCCATGCGCCAGTCGCTCTCCGAGGATCGCCCACTGCGTGAATTTAATATCTCGTTCGTTTCCCCCGTCGCCCCTACTAAATTGACCATCGCCAGCGAGTTATTGCGCGAAGGCGGTTCAGTCAGCCAGGTGTTGGGCCGCGCTATTCAACAAGGGGAAGTGAAAGCCACGGCTTTCGCCAGTTTCGGCAAGGCGCGGGACACCATCATCAATGCGTCCGGGGAAGCGACGCCAGAAGCGAAGGCTCCTGATCAGTGTATTGAAATGCCCTACATTAAAGGCGTCACGCCCGAGTTTACCCAGCATTTCAACTACTACTACGCCTATGGCAACCTGCCGTTCTCCGGCGTGCAGTCGCGAGAAATGGGTGGCTGGGTGCGCTTCCGCCAGCCGGAGCCTGCGATTACTTTAGGTCACATTCTTGGATTGGTGGACGCCTGGCCGCCAGCGACCTTATCTTGGGTGAAAGCGCCGGCTCCCGCCAGCACGCTGACCTGGTCTATTCAGTTCCCGCAGCCAACGCCATCAATTCAGCCGGATGAGCTGTGTCTGTATAAGGCATACGTTGAGCACGCTTCGGAAGGGTATGCTTATACCCGCTCCAAGTTGTGGAACGCCAAAGGCGAGTTGGTGGCGCTCAGCCAGCAGACTGTAACGGTATTCGGCTAAGCCGTACAGAGCGAGCCATAGGGCTCGCTCTACAAGGAAAACAGATCAATCTGCCTGGATGCCCCTGGCGGAGTGAACAGGTCCGTGCGCAGTGGAGAGTCCCGTCGTAGATTAAGTCCATTGCGCTTGGCGGCGATACTAAAGCGTTGCTCGATCAGACGGGCGAAGTGTCCCACGCCGCTTTGGCGAGTGCGGAAATCAGACTGATACAGCTCGCCATTTCTGCACTCTCTCAGCAAGTTGAGCGCCTTCTCCTTGCGCAGCGGATAGTGCTGCTGCAGCCAGTTTTCGTAAAGCTCCTTTAACTGATGAGGCAATCGCAACAGGATATAGCCGGCATTGAGTGCGCCGGCGTTGGCGCATTGGGTAACGATATCTTCAATTTCCGGATCGTTGATGCCGGGGATTACCGGAGCCACCATGACGCCAACGGGGATGCCTTCCCGGCGCAAGGTCTCTATCGCTTTGAGACGCGCTTTGGGACTCGCCGCGCGGGGTTCCAGGATATTTTTCAGTTTCACGTCCATGGTGGTGACGCTGATCATGACTTTGACCAGGTTCTGAAACGCCAGCTCCCGCAATAGATCAATATCGCGCAGTATGAGGTTGCTCTTGGTGATCAGCGTAACCGGGTGCTTGGTATCCACCATGACATTGAGCAGACTGCGGGTGATTTTCAGTTGCCTTTCGGAGGGCTGATATGGGTCGGTGTTGCCGCCGATAGCAATGGTTTCGCAGCGGTAATTGCGCTGATCCAGAAAGACCCGCAGCTTTTCCGCGGCATTGGTTTTGCAGTAGATCTTGGTTTCAAAGTCGAGGCCCAGCGACAGATCCAGGTACTCATGACTGGGGCGGGCGTAGCAGTAGACGCATCCATGTTCACATCCCTGGTAGGGATTGATGGAGTAAGTGAAGGGAATATCGGGGGAATTATTCTTGCTGACAATGGACTGACAGCTTTGCTGGATATATTCCGTTTGCGGGTGCTTCTGATAAGCTTCGTCGTGGACTTCGCTCCACGCGGCGATTTCAGCGGGATCGCTCTCGCTGCGTTGCGGGTGAAAACGATTGTGTGGATTGGTCCCGGTTCCACGCCCTTTGCTTGCTTCGCCGTATTGCATAACCTGCCTCCAAAATACTGTTTAAATGTACAGTATTTTGTTTGGGAACGGCAACAGGAATTTTCTGCGGTATGTTCGGATCGTAATTTCGGGCTCAAACATAAATGATTGTAAGCTTTCGCGTATGATGTTAAATACGCTTTTGCTTCAGTGGGTTAGGAAGAAATGGTGATTTAATGCGTTGGGGATTGTGTCTTTTGTTACTCGGGGCGACGACGGTTTTCGCCGAAGAAAACGAGACGCCTATATTGGCGTGCTATGAGCTGGAGGATGTACAGCAACGCCTGATTTGTTATGACAGCGTAGCCAAATCTCTGGGTAAGGAAGACGACCCCCAAACGGGCGCGGTAGAGGAGCAGAATGATGACCCCCTAGGCGATATCCGGCAACCCAGCGATATCGATAAGCGCCTGGAGTTTGAAACGACTTTCTCCGACAACCGATTCCTCATTATCCCTCACAAGCCCAACTATCTGCTGTTGTATTCCTATGTGGACGACCCCAACGAGATGCCATACAGCCCGACCAGAGAGCCTAGTATGGACCTGGAGAGTCAAAAGCACTCGGAGACCAAGTTCCAGATTAGTTTCAAAGTGCAATTGGCGCGTAACTTTATCCCCGAGCCCATGAGCCTCTGGTTTGCTTATACTCAGGTCTCTTTCTGGCAGTTGTATAACCAGTCACTGTCCGCGCCCTTTCGGGAAACCAATTACGAGCCCGAGCTGATTTTTTTGTTCCGTAATAACCTGAGCCTGTTTGGCTACACCTCTGAGCACTATGTGCTGGGATTGAGTCATCAGTCGAATGGGCGCACCGAGCCGACGTCGCGAAGCTGGAACCGCATCTATACGGCGTTCCTGTTCAATCAGGGAAGTATGACTTTCAGCGTTAAACCCTGGTGGCGACTGCCGGAAAGCGGGGATGACGACGACAACCCCGATATTCACAACTATATGGGGTACGCAGAGTTTGGGGCGACCTATAAGCATAATGAGAACGTGGCCAGTATGCGCCTGTTCAACAACTTCCGCCGCAATGACAACCACACCACGGTGCAATTGTCCTACAGCTTCCCCTTGCAGGGGCGTTTGAAGGGATATATTGAGTATTACGATGGCTATGGCGAGAGTCTGATCGACTATAACCACCGCACGCAAAGGATTGGCTTTGGGGTGTTGCTCACAGACTGGTATTAAACTAAATGTCTGACGAGTCCGCCGGCCCGACGCCATCGCGCCGGCGAGGTTTTTTAATTATTTTGCTTTTGCTTAATTTTCAATAACAAAATACCAACGCGGCTTAAACAGCTTAAATTCCCTCGAAAATTAGAATGGCTCCATACAGATGTGATGGAGAAAGTGGGAATGAAGCAGAAAGTGGTCGCCGCTCATCCTTTAATTGAACAATATATCACGCCACTGTTTATCGCATTTATCGCCGCCTGCATGCTCGGCCTGGTAGTCAGCGCCTGGCGTTTCGGAGGGATGCAGAGCCTGTTTAATGCTCAAACTAGTCACGGGCAGTTACTGCCAGACGCTGACGCCTTGCACGCCGCTTACTATTCCAATGCTGATCCGATTCACGATGCGGATCGCTTTCCGGGTCATGTGCCTCAATACGCTTACGCCAAAGAAGTGCGCAAGGTGGCGGTAGAGCTGGATATGGAAGAACGTCTGCTATACGCCGTCGCCAGAACGGAATCCAGTTTGCGGTCAGACGTGCGTAGCGACAGGGGCGCTATGGGCCTGATGCAGGTGGTGGCGGGAGCGGGAGGTCGTGAAGCCTACAAGCGCCTGTACAAAAAGTCGCGAAACCCTACGGAAAAGGAACTGGCTGACCCTTATACCAATCTCAAGCTGGGCGGCGCTTATCTGAAAATTCTGAGGCACCGCTACTTTGGTCAGGTCGAAGATCGGACGGTGCAGACCATGCTGGTGCTGGCGGCCTACAACTGGGGGCCAAGCAATGTACGACGGAAAATCGTCGGAAAATTCCCAGTACAAACTCGTGAGCAAGTGTTAAAAGCGCTGCAGCAGGACGCGCCCACGGAGACATATCAGTACGTCAGAAAAGTGATGCGTTATATGGATGAGTTCGCCAAGCTTTCCGGTCGGCCCGCGTAGGCTTATTGTTTTTAGTCGCCTGCGGTGACTCGGGTTTCCAGCCTGTGGAAAGTAGCGTTAGGGATGAGCGAATAAGCTCTTATTATGAATGAGAGGGCGGATAAATCCGGCTACTGCTTTTTCTTGATGGTTCTTACTGCGGCGATAATGCTCGCCAAAACAATACTGGCGCTTAAGTAGTAAGGCGCCGCCTGCCAATGTCCTGAAATGAGATAATCCATCGCCATCATCACCAGGAACGCACTCATGCAAAATGGAAACAGGAACGGGGCCAGTTTGGCTCCGAGCACTGGAAATTTTGCTGGAAGCTGCGGAGCGGAAGGCTTGGCTGCGGCCAACTGCTCTTTCTGCTGAACGAAAATTTTGAATAACAAGTTAGCCTCCTTTGTTAAATGGAGTGAGGCGATCTTAGTGATTGCAGACCTTGCTCAAAATGCGTACAAGCCGCTACGTAGCAATGCGAATTTGACTTTATCTTGGGCCAGACCTTGCGTAGAGTACGGGTTTTGACAAATTCGAATGACGAGCTGAGCGAGCATTTAAGAATCTATGAGCATGATGTTTGAAGAGGGGATTGAGCGTCGTCCGCTAAAGGAATATACGGAAAAAGCCTACCTTGATTATTCCATGTACGTCATTCTGGACCGGGCGCTTCCCCATATCGGCGATGGCCTGAAGCCGGTGCAACGGCGCATTGTTTACGCCATGTCCGAACTTGGCCTGAGCGCCGCCTCCAAGCACAAAAAATCCGCCCGTACCGTCGGGGATGTGTTGGGTAAATTCCATCCTCATGGCGATTCCGCCTGTTATGAAGCCATGGTGTTGATGGCGCAGCCTTTTTCCTATCGTTATCCATTGATTGATGGACAGGGCAACTGGGGTTCTGCGGATGACCCCAAATCTTTCGCCGCCATGCGTTACACCGAAGCTCGTCTGGCGAAGTACGCGGAAGTGTTGTTAAGCGAAATCGGTCTGGGCACGGTGGACTGGGTTCCCAACTTTGACGGCAGCCTGGATGAGCCGGCTTTACTGCCTGCGCGTTTGCCCAATCTTCTGCTAAACGGCACCACAGGCATCGCTGTTGGCATGGCGACGGACATTCCTCCCCATAATCTGAGGGAAGTGACGCAAGCCTGTATTCACATGCTGGATCACCCGAAAGCCACGGTGGAAGACCTGTGTGAATATATAGAAGGACCGGACTTCCCGTCCGGCGGTGAGATTGTCACCTCTCGCAGCGATCTGCGTCAGATTTACGAGACGGGACGCGGCTCCGTAAAAATGCGTGCGAAATACACCAAAGAAGGTCAGGACATCGTTGTCACTGAGCTTCCGCACCAAGTGTCCGGCGCCCGCATCATGGAGCAGATCGCCCAACAAATGCAGGCAAAAAAACTGCCCATGGTGGCGGATCTGCGGGATGAGTCCGATCATGAGAATCCGACTCGACTGGTCATTATTCCTCGCTCCAATCGCATTGACGCAGAGCCTCTGATGGCGCACTTGTTCGCCACCACGGATCTGGAAAAGAACTATCGGGTCAACCTCAACGTAGTGGGCCTGGATGGACGTCCTGCGGTGAAAGACCTGCGCGTGTTGCTGCAGGAATGGCTGACGTTCCGAACGCAGACGGTCAGACGCAGACTGGAGCATCGCTTACAGAAGGTAATGGCGCGCCTGCATATTTTGGAAGGCTTGTTGGTTGCGTTCCTGAATATCGATGAAGTCATCGCGATTATCCGCAGTGAAGACAAGCCCAAACCCGTCCTGATGGAGCGTTTTGGCTTGAGCGATGTGCAGGCCGAGTACGTTCTGGACACTAAATTACGGCAACTGGCCCGCCTGGAAGAAATGAAAATCAGGGCGGAGCAGGATGAGCTGGAAAAAGAGCGTAAGAAACTCGAAGACATCCTGGGTTCTGAAGCAAAACTGCGTAAGCTGGTTAAGACCGAACTGAAGCAGGATATGGAGACGTTTGGCGACGAGCGCCGCTCTCCCATTGTTGAGCGTAAAGAAGCGCAGGCGTTCAGTGAAACCGATTTGATCGCCTCTGAGCCAGTGACGGTGGTGTTGTCAGAGAAGGGTTGGGTGCGGGCCGCCAAAGGTCATGATATCGACGCCGAAGGCCTCAGTTACAAAGCGGGCGACAAGTTCCTCGCCGCCGCCAAGGGGCGCAGTCACCAGAATGCTATCTTCCTTGACGATACTGGACGTTCCTATTGCGTGGCGGCGCATTCATTGCCTTCCGCCAGGGGGCAGGGCGAGCCGCTTACCGGGCGAGTCAATCCGCCTTCCGGCGCGGGCTTTACCCATGTGCTGATGGGGCCGGACTCCATGAAGGTGGTGCTGGCGTCAGACGCGGGTTATGGCTTTGTTGCCAAGCTGGAAGATTTGCAATCGAAAAACCGTGCTGGCAAGGCCTTGATATCTTTGCCGAAAGGCGCGTGCGTATCGCCGCCGATTCTGTTGGAGCGGCAAAACAACCCTCACTTGGTGGCGATCAGTAATGAAGGACGGATGCTGGTGTTTCCCGTGAGCGAACTTCCAGAGCTGGCCAAAGGCAAGGGCAACAAGATCATCGGCATCCCCAGCGCTCGTGCGCAAGCTCGTGAAGAAGTCATGAGCAATCTGGCGGTGGTGGGTGAGAAAGACACCCTGGTGCTGCACGCGGGTAAGCGTTTCCTCAAACTGACTTTCGATGACTTGAGCCATTATCTGGGTGAGCGCGGACGCCGTGGGCACAAGCTGCCCCGTGGCCTGCAACGCGTCGACCGAGTGGAAATCATCGTTGATGAAAGCGCCGAACCGGTATCTCCGGAAGGCGAGTAAATCACTTCTGCGCGCGCTCGTCCGGGCGCGCGATGACCGCAATTATTCATAGCTAAGCAGTTAGATTGAGGTGGAAGACGCCGTGAGCGAAATACTACTGATTAATGTCTCTGGATATGACAAACCGGGACTGACTTCCTCGATCACCCGGATCATGGCTGAGCACGGGCTGATTATTTTAGATATCGGCCAAGCTGTTATTCACGATTATCTGACCTGGGGCATATTGGTGCAGATTCCTGACAGCGAGGAATCCGCGAATGTTTTGAAGGAGCTTCTGTTTTGCATTCACGCCTTGAACTTGCAGGTGCAGTTCAAGCCGGTATCAGAGCAGGAATACTCCGAGTGGGCGAAAGGCAAGGGCAAGGAGCGTTATATTGTCACGCTGTTGGCGCGCGAGATCACCGCAGAGCAGATTGCGCGGGTGTCTGGGATTACTGCTGACCATCATCTGAATATCGACAACATCAGCCGCTTGTCGAGCCGTCTGTCACTTTACGAAGACCGCACAAACGCCCAGGCCTGTATCGAGTTCGCAGTGCGCGGGACGCCGCAGAATCTGGATGCGTTAAAAGCGGAATTCCTGCATGTGTCGAATGACCTGAACCTGGATATCGCGTTTCAGAAAGACGATATCTATCGCCGTAATCGTCGTCTGGTGGTTTTTGATATGGACTCCACGCTGATCGAAGCGGAAGTCATCGATGAGCTGGCCAAAGAAGCGGGTGTTGGCGAGCAGGTCTCTGAAATCACTGAAATGGCCATGCGCGGCGAACTGGACTTCTCGCAAAGCTTCCGCAAGCGAGTGGGGCTATTGAAAGGTCTCTCTGAGAGCGTTCTGGAAAGAGTGCAGGCGCGACTGGTGATGACGGAAGGCGCGGAAAAGCTGATTTCCCATCTGCGTATGCTGGGTTACAAGACTGCGATTCTCTCTGGCGGCTTCACTTATTTTGCCAAGGGACTCCAGGCCAAGTTGGGCATAGACTACGTTTACGCCAACGAGCTGGATATTAAAGACGGCGCAGTCACGGGCGAGGTGACTGGCAGGATTGTCGATGGCGCGCGCAAAGCAGAGCTGTTGCGGGAGATTGCAGAAAAAGAAGGCTTGCGTCTGGAGCAGGTGATTGCAGTGGGCGACGGCGCCAACGATCTGCCGATGCTGAGCGTGGCTGGACTGGGTATCGCCTTCCGCGCCAAACCTCTGGTGAAAGAATCCGCCAAGCACGCGATTTCCAATCTGGGGCTCGACAGCATTCTCTACTTGCTGGGGCTGCGGGAAAGCGACACTGCTTTGTTGGTGGGCGGCGAGTAAGCTGCTCTCCTGTCTAGTCCTGAATAGGCGCCAACTCTATTCAGGACGGGGCATCCAAAACAAAAAAGGCGGGCCTCAGGCCCGCCGTGAACACAGCAAAAGGAACGAATGTCGACGTCTGCGAGGCTATTCGCCCTCGCTGAAGTCGTAATTCATTTCCGGTGAGGGCTCCTGCAGATAGTAGCCCTGAATGTAGTTGACGCCCGCCTGCCACAGTGTGGACAGTACGGAAGCGTTTTCCACGAAAGGCACTACCGTTAGTTTCTTCAACTCCTGTAGCTGAGTGATCATTTCCTTCAGCTTCTCTCTGGAGCGCTCGTCTTTCTGAATCTCTTCGGTGAATGAGCCATCCATCTTGATGTAATCGCATTCAACGTGTTTGATCGTGTTGAATGGGTTCAAGGCGCAACCGAAACGTCCAATGGAAATCTTGCCGCCTAAGCGTTTAATGCCCGCAGCGAACTCTTTGGCTTGTTTCAGATACTCGATAGCGTTCTCTTCGGCGATCTGGAATATCAAGGCGCCGCCGGGCAGTTTGGCTGCCTTCAACGCCAGGCCCAGCCACTGTACGAAGGTTTTATCCAGCACGGTGTAGGGAGTGATGTTCAAGAACAGCTTGGTGTCGTGTCCTTTGGCGCGATGCGCGCTGAGGCTCTTGATGTTCTGCAGGATCACCCAGCGATCCAGTTTGATCGCAAGTTCGGCGTTGCTGTCGATGGGCAAAAACTCGGATGGACTGATTTCCTCGTCCTTGTCGTTCAACATGCGCAGGAAGGCTTCGTAATGCTCTTCGCCTTCGCCGCGTAAACCAATGATCGGTTGGAACAACAGGCGGAAGCGGCCATTGTCCAGGCTGCGCTGCAGCACGGCGACCATGTCTTCATCCAGAGGCTGCGCTGCGTCGAAGTCCACGGCGTTATATAAGTAAACGCCATTGCCTTTCTTCTTGCCTTCCAGATTGTGAACATGTGAACAGGCTTTGTGGGCGCGGCTCATCAGCTCTTCTGCCTTCGGCGCATTCTCGTTGATGCGGGCGATGCCTATGCTGACGGTTACCTGCGCGGTGCGGTCGCCGACTTCGAATAAATGTTCTTCCGTCTGCTTGCGAATATTTTCCGCCAGTTGCTCAGAGCCCTTATCGTCGACCTGGGACGCCAATATAGCGAAGGTGTCATCGCCAAGACGGGCCAGGGAGTAGTTGTCCGGGCAAATGGACTTCAACATGTTGGCGAAATCGCCAAGGATGCTGTCTGAGCCTGGGATACCGTATTCGTTACGGGCGACGGAGAAGTCGTCCAGCTCCAGATACAGCAGGCTGCCTTGCAGGTCATTGTTGAGCGCTTTGTCGATCGCTCCTTCCAGGTGCTCCATGAAGTGCACCTTGTTGTAGAGACCGGTCAGCAAGTCTTCGCTGCTGAACTTGCGCAGCTTCTCTTCCAGTTCAGGATCGACTTCCGGGCGCACGATAATCTGAGTACAGGCTTCGCCGTCATACGTCGCCTGAGAGCAGCTGAGGACGACCTCTACTTCGGAGTCGTCGCTCTTGCGAATAGTGCAGGTCAGCTCTTTATGTTGCTGATTTTGCTGGGCGTCATTGAACGCTTTGAGGAAATCTTTGAAAGGTTCCTGGCTGCCGCTGGACAGAACGTCCATGACGGGAATACACATCAATTCGTCGATGTCTTCGTAACCGAACAGCTCCAGGTAAGCTTTGTTAGCGAAAACGTGCATGCCTTCGTTGATGTAGGCGATGGCGTCCATGGAGCTTTCGAGCAACAGGTTGCAGCGTTTTTCCGCTTCCCGCAGATGCACTTCGATGTTGCGGCGACGACGACGTTCTTCCAGGTCGCTCAGCTCGCGCTTGACGGAAAACACCATTCGCGGAAGTGCGTCCACCGGAAGCACTTCGCGTGCGCCCAGCTTCAGTCCTTCCAGGGCTGAGTCCTCATCGAAGGTCTGTGTCAGAAGGATAAAAGGAAGGTCTTTTTCCAGTCTTTTGATTTGTTCGAGGCAGTGCTTGTAGGTGACTTCCCCGTCGACTTCTTTGGCGATGAACAGATCCCACACCTGAGAGTTTAGCGACTCTTCCAAATCCTCCAGACTGGTGACTCGGTGAGCGCGCGTGGCTCTCCCTGCATTCCGAAGTAGGCTGACTACTTTTTCGGCATCATTTTGCGAGGCGTCCAGGATCAGCAAATGTACCGTTGGATTTTTTTTTTGCATGAACGTGAATTGATCAAACTCCAGTCAATTGGCGTAAACCTTGGCGCCGAACGCACCTCAAGAGCGCTCTACAGCCCAGATTTTACAAAGTTTTATATATGTAAGTTATTCTAGGTCGCTCTTTATTATGCGACAAGGAAATATGTTAAGTAATTTGACGTTTGTTCCTATAAGGACGGCCATAGTGAATCAAAATCATCTTCGCTTGCGCCCGTAGTTTTCACTTCTTCCTGAGCTTGATTAAGCGATTGATTTAAAAACTTAATCTCAAACTGACTGAAACTGCCGGTGGCGGACACCCGACGACAAAGCTGCACTTTGGTTTCGCGTCCCTGTTTGTTGATGATGACTTTGTGACCCACCTGGAACGGCAGGCGAGGAGTGATGAGCGTCGCAGGTTGCCCGATGGAGGGAAGCTCCGGCAACAGCAGTCCGCGCAAGAACTCGCTGCCTTCGCCGGTTTTCTGCGTGAGCTGTACGCCGCAAGGCTTGGCGCTGGGCGCCAGCAACTCGACGCCGAACTGAGTGCCATGTTGTTTAATCTGGCGAATCCAGCGGATGACGGAAATGCTCCAGGGGTGAGACTCATCTTCGCGCACGCCAAGCAACTCTCCAGCCTGGACATTGCCGGGCACGTCGCCCACCCATTGAATGCAGTAGCCGCCCGGACTGGTGTTCACCAGGGGGACGATATGCTGCATGTAGTTGGATTTGGTTTCCGTCTGTTTAATGCGATTGATGCCGGGATAGTTTATCGGCGACATTTCAGCGGCGCGGCCGCGATCGTCACGAGTGGGACCAGCGTCGAAAGAGGAGTTCCAGACATCGGTTTTACGCGCGCGCTGCATGAAATAGTTGACGTCATTGTCGTCGTCGTTTTTCGACATCAGCAGGGTATTGAATTCGATGCCGTTGGCGCAGAAAAAGTGCGTGGCGGAGAGGCCGACGCTCAGGAATACGCGGCCGGTGCTGGACATACGTTTAAAGGTGCGTTTTGTCAGAATGCCCAACGCCTGACTTAGCGATGACAATACGTTGTCGGTCATCCGCACCGGCATGTCCAAGACGCCTTCGGGCGCCTTCTTGTGCGTGTTCACATAGGCGATGTAGTCCGTCAGTCTGTCCACCAGACGGGCGGTGTCGAAACCGAAAGAGTCCAGGCTGGGCGCTGCGCTTTGCAGACTGCGATAGTGAGGCGCTGCATCAGCGCCGGGATTGACGATAAACAGCGCGGTTGTCTCCGCGTCGTCCAAAACATCCGTAAATTGCGCCCAGGATTCGAAGGCCTCGAAAGCGGCGGCGATATCATTCTGGCGCATCTGATTGGGCTTGCAGCAGCCAAGCAGCAGCACGCGCTTGTAGATATGCTCCAGCGTGGTTTCTTCAAATAACTTTGACTGTTCATCACGCACTTTGGCGTTGGCGAACTTAAAGGTGTGCGCGAATTTATAAAGCTGATGGATTTCCAGCCAGACATTGGTTGGGCTTTGGCAATACAGCTGACAGGCGCGTAATACGCAACGGGAAAGGTCGCTGATGGCGCGATGGCAGGCCGTCGCCAGAGATTTTTTTGCGCGGTCCGACATGGAGGCGCTGAGCTGATCGTGAATCACCAGTTTATAGCCATTAGCCAGATGCAGTTGCAGGGCCTGGGCGAGGTTGGCGATTTTGCGCTGTTTTTCCGGCAGAACTATTGAATGGTTAAGAAAGTGCTTTGATAACTCCGTGCAGACGTAATAGATGGGTCCACGGATGACTTCCATTAACTGGTAGCGGTTAGCGGGTGCGGTAATCAGTTGGTTGAGTTCAATAATCGCATGGTATAGCCGTTTGGCGGTTTCACCAATGTTGGCGATGGGCAGCTGGCTCACCCAATGCTCCAACTGCTTAACGTTAGGTTCGCAGAAGGACAGCGAGGTGAGCTTGAGCTCAGGAACAGTTATTTTCGGCGCAGTACTTTGACCGTCCATGCATGACAACCATTATAGTTTTCGTGGTGACCTGAACGCATGCCTGCCGATAACTCAATGAATCCAGCGGGATACGCGCGTTTTTTCAAAATAAATGAAAATTCTTGCTTTTAGAATAGCAAAGATTCTTCAAAGGGAGTGGAGGGGCCTCCAAAATCCCTTCTTTTGCAAACTTTTACGATTAACATGGGTGTAACACAAAGCGACAAAAAGTTACATAACCAGTCATCCCTGTCAAAACTTTTTTGCGCCGCGCCTTTGTCCTTAATTAGGCGAAGATGGGCGTTTTGGAGGGGGCTCCGGGGATTTCTCTGACTAGGCGCGGAACCAAGTAACCGGGTAGTTTGGCTCTTAACGCTTGCATTAAAGAAGAAAGGCGTTCGTCGCCACAGTCAAAATGAGCGGCGCCCTGAACTTTGTCGAGCTGATGCAGGTAATAGGGCGTAACGCCGCATTCAAATAATCTCTCGCTAAGAGCGGCCAGGGTGGGGGCGTCGTCATTAACGCCCTTAAGCAGAACGGTTTGGTTCAGCAACATATGGACTGCCGGGCGCAGTCGCGCCAAAGCCTGTTCCACGGAGCCATCCAGCTCTGCGCTGTGGTTAGCGTGGATAACCATGATGGTTTTGAATGGACGGTCCGAAAACAGGTCCAGTAGTCCTTGATCAATGCGATCAGGCAGCATGATTGGCAGACGCGTATGGAGCCTTACCTTGCTGATCTGCGGCAGCTCTGCGATGAGAGTGAGCAACTCATCAAGAACAGAGTTATTCAGCATGAGCGGATCACCGCCGCTGAGAATGATCTCACTGACGCTGTCGTCGCCCGGCAAACTCGCCAGGGCTTCCTTCCATTGCGCGCGGCTTTGGCGATGTTCGCTATAGGGGAAGTGGCGTCGGAAGCAGTAACGGCAATGGATGGCGCAGGCGCTGGTGGTAATGAGCAAGGCGCGGCCGTGATACTTCTGCAAGATGCCTTTGGAGGCGGTGTAATCCGCTTCGCTCAGCGGATCGGCGCTATAGCCGGCCATTTCCTGCTGCTCTAGATGCAGTGGCAGCACCTGAAGTAATAGAGGGTCGTTCGGGTCGCCTTTCTTCATGCGGCGCACGTAATCGCGAGTCGCCCGCACCGGAAACTGCGCATGCCCGGTAAGCGCGTCCTGCAATAGCGCTTGCGGCAACTCCAAAAGCGACAGCAGTTCCTGCGGCGACTTGATCATGTCGACGATTTGCTGGCTCCAGGAGAGTGAGGGGGCGGATTGGGCGTCAAGTTTCGCGTCGCAGACTTCTACTGCAACCGGATTTCGGGCTATCATTTACAAATTTGCACCACAAGTCAGGTTCTGACCGAATTTTAACATGCGTCGCCGTCTGGCGATCATTCTGTTTCAAGAGGAAGTATGGCCAACTATTCTACCAACGAATTCAAATCAGGTCTCAAGATTATGCTGGACGGAGACCCTTGTTCCATTATTGAGAACGAGTTTGTCAAACCCGGAAAAGGGCAGGCGTTCAACCGGGTCAAGTTCCGTAACCTGAAATCTGGCCGCGTCGGTGAGCGTACGTTCAAGTCCGGTGATTCTGTAGAAGGCGCGGACGTTGTGGATCTGGATATGGAATACCTGTACACCGACGGCGAATTCTACCATTTCATGCTGACGGATGGCTCTTTCGAACAACATGCGGCGGACGTTTCCGCTGTTGGCGACACCACTAAGTGGCTGAAAGAACAGGACGTTTACACCGTGACTTTATACAACGGCGCGCCGCTGTCTGTATCTCCGCCCAACTTTGTAGAGCTGGAAATCGTTGAAACTGATCCCGGCGTACGTGGCGACACCGCTCAGGGCGGCAGCAAGCCCGCCAAGTTGACCACAGGCGCGGTGGTGGCTGTGCCTTTGTTTATTAACCAGGGCGAAATGATCAAAGTCGACACTCGCTCCGGCGAATACGTGAGCCGCGTTAAGAGCTGATAACGCCGCACAGACCTTTTTAAGGCCGCGTGTTGACTCATGGAAAGGCGGATTCGTTGGAATCCGCCTTTTTTTATTGTTTCAGACTGATTTTTTCTTATTCGACTATGCAACAGCCCGACTGGCGTCCAAGCGCCACAATCGACACCCTTCGCAAAAGAGCTGATTTTATTAAGCGCATACGCGCTTTTTTCGATGATCGGCAAGTCTTGGAAGTAGATACGCCTTTGCTGAGCAGCGTTACTGCGACCGACCTCAATCTGGACAGTTTTGACGTCATCAGTGCGGACCCTGAACCTCGCTATCTGCTCACCTCACCGGAGCATGCGATGAAGCGCCTGCTCGCCGCGGGTTCAGGGCCCATCTACCAGATTACCCGGGCGTTTCGGCGCGGCGAGTTCGGGACTCGTCATAATCCGGAATTCGCCATGTTGGAGTGGTACCGTCCCGGGTTTTCGCTCCAGGATCTGCAGCGTGAGGTGGAGGAGCTTCTGGCCAGTCTGGGCTACGAAGAAAAAGCGGAATGCATGAGTTATCGGCAGGCGTTCCAGCGCTTTGTCGATCTGGACCCGTATCGGGCGGAGACCTTTGTGTTGCAGGAGGCTGCGGCGCAAGTCAGCGGCATGGCTGCGTCAGAGCTGAGTCGGGATGAGGCGTTGGATGTGCTGATGACTCACCGCGTTGAGCCGGCGTTGAAACCCTTGGGTGCGGTGTTTATCCGTGACTATCCGCCGAGTCAGGCGGCGCTTGCCAGAGTCGGTGAAGACGCCGAAGGCGATGCGGTGGCTTTCCGCTTTGAGCTGTACATCAATGGAGTCGAAATCGCCAACGCCTATGACGAGTTGATAGACCCGGTTGAGCAAAGACGGCGCTTTGAAGAAGACAATCTCGCCAGGTCAGCGGCGAAGAAACCGGTTATTCCGGTGGACGAGCGTTTACTGGCGGCGCTGCCTGATATGCCGGAGTCCTCTGGCATTGCGTTGGGCGTGGATCGGCTGTTTATGGTGCTCGAAGGGAAATGCCGGTTAGAGGATGTGTTGGGGTTTCCGGCGGACAGAATCTAGCTGAAGCGTCGCGGCGACAGACCGGAGCGGCCTGTCGCCCGTCGTCATATTAATCCGTTATTTGCTCGTCAACGGCCGTAACGGTCTGCAAAATTTCACCCAGGTCTTCGCCCAGGCGCACTGGCGTCTCTGCTTTGAAGCCTTCGCGCCAGCGCATGGAGCCTTTAGGGAAGGTCATCACAACAGTTGAGCCCAGGCAGAAGCGTCCCATTTCTTCGCCGCGCTTGATGGTGACTTCGCCTGGCTTGTAGGTATAGCTGCGCACTGTTTTGCCCATTGGTGCCACGCGGCCGGCCCACACCGTTTCCACGCTGGCGACGATCATGGCGCCGACCAGCGTCATGGACATCGGTCCCAGTGGCGTGTCAAAAATGCACACGACGCGTTCATTACGCGCGAACAGCGCAGGCACGTTCTCGGTGGTCAGCGGGTTGACCGAGTAGAGTTTGCCGGGAACATAGATCATCTCCCGCAGTTCGCCGTCTATCGGCATATGGATGCGGTGATAGTCTTTGGGGGACAGATAAATGGTCGCGAATTCGCCGCCAATAAACGGTTGCGCCCTTTGCAGGTCGCCTCCCAACAACTCGACGAGACTGAAGCTATGGCCTTTGGCCTGGAAGATTTTGCCATAGTCGATGGAGCCTGCCTGCGATACAGCGCCATCCACCGGCATCACCAGTCGTGAGGCGTCAGGATGGATAGGGCGTGCGCCATCCTTTAACGCCCGGGTAAAAAAGTCGTTGAAGCAGGCATAATCTTCCGCAGACGGAAGTAACGCTTCCTGCATGTTCACGTTATAACGCTTGATGAACCACTTGATGAAGGTGTTCTTTATAAACGGCGTCCTGGAATCCGCCAGCTTGCCAATGGCGCGCGATAGCGCGTGCTGTGGAGTCAGATGCTGGCTCAGAATAAAAAGACGGTCAGATAAGGACATGTTGTGTTCCGTGCGTAAAACCACCGCAAACGCGGTCTGTCAGGGCTGGTCGATCGGCGTATCGGGGTGGTTGCCCCACTCGCCCCAAGACCCAGCGTAGGCGCGCATATTAAAGCCCAACGCCTTCCCGAGCAAATAAGTCAGTCCTGAGCGGTGATGGGATTGGCAGTGAGTGACGATGCGTTTGTCGGCGTTAAGGCCGAGTGCTTCCAGTTCTTCTTTGATTGCCGTCAGGTCGCGCAGACGCAGACCTGCGGATGGGTCCATCGCCCGGGTCCACTCGTAATTAACGGCGCCGGGAATATGGCCATTGCGCATGGCGGTTTGACGTACTCCCTGGTATTCCTGAGGCGATCGGGCGTCCCATATCGCCAGTGCGGAGTCGCCCAGCTCAGCCTGTAACTGGTCCAGAGTCGCTGTGGGCTCTGAGCGCAACTGAATCTCGTAATCGCTGGGAGTGACGCTGGGCTCCTCACGAGTGAGCGGGCGACCTTCGTCATGCCAGGCGACCAGACCGCCGTTCAAATAGCTGTAACGCTGAAATCCGATGCTATCGAGCAGCCAGATCATCCGGCCGGCCCAGCCGCCGCCTTCATCGTCATACACCACTACGTGGCTGTCATGACGTAACCCGATGTGTTGAACAATGGCTTGCAGCTGAGACTTGTCCGGTAACAGGCCTGGCGCGGGCGGGCGGCCATATTGCGTCGCCCCCGGTGGAATATGAATCGCTCCCGGCAGATGCGCAGCCTGATAGTTCTCAGTCCGGCATAGGTCGACGAGAATCAGGCCGGGCGAGCCAAGCAGCGGTTCCAGCTGTTCGGGTTCGAGAATTAGCGGCAGGGAGTCCAGGGTATTCGCCATCGGGATGCTCTCTCTTGGTCGGGCGTTTGGATATTAAGAAGCGCCGTTGCGTAGCAGGTCGCGCGGTCGTTGAAAGCCTCGGATGTTAGCAAAAGCGGCTAAGAGCGCATAGCGCTTTCAGAGGCTAGCTCTCCTGATTCTTATTCTGTTGATTGCGTACGGCGAAATGGTGCAGAACATGAGAGGCTGAGCTACAGACGTGCTTAAAGCTTTCGTACTCATACTCGCTGAGCGGCAGGCTATCCAGGCCGGCGTCTGCATAAAACAGCGCGACGGGACGGGTTTTCACGAACAAGGACATGAGGAAGAAGTCGTCCATCTTGTTGAGCGCCTTGAAGCTGTCGGGAATCATGGCTTTTACTTTGGGAGAACTGCCGGGTTTGACCCAAAGGCTGGAGGGTTTCTCCATCAGCTTGCTGAACAGACTGGCTTCCGTCAGGTCCAGGTCGATGCGGGGCAGGTCGGGACGGTCTTCCGCGCCCACGGCGTAATACCCCTTGAGACGCGTGCGTTTAGTGTTGATCAGGGCAATGACGCAGGTATGCAGGCCCACCCCGTATTTCACGCAACGGGCGGCGTTGTTCATGAGAAAGGCGATGTCCTTAAACTGATGCGGCGACTGCAGCATCATGTTCGTCAGCTCAGCGTAAAGATCCCGGTTGCCGTGGCGTAGCTTTCTGACGTCGGCCTGGGCGGTCTGGCGAGGAGGCGGAACGGTTTTTTCTCTGGGTTTAGCTTGCTCGCGGACAAAGGGTTCTTCTGTCTCATCCTCTTCGACAAGCGGCGGAGGCGGCGCGGCGATTACCGGCTCTTTTCGTAGGGCAGGCTTGGGTTCCTGAGCGGGCGAGGGAATGACAACCGGGGCTTCCTCCTCCTGACGAACGAGAATCTTGGGATCCCACAGGAGCGACTCCGCCAGTCGGTTGCCTGAGGCTAAGGGGTGCAGGCGCGCCGATTCAACGGCGATCAGGTGCGTTTGCCGAATGACTTCGCTGAGAGGGCTGTTCAGATACACCGCCAACACTTTGCTGAGGCGGTTGAATATGCTGCTGCGCCAGTCGAGTTGGGCATGAAAGGCAATGAGATTACTCAAGCCGACAATGAATTCCGGCCTGTTCACAAACAGGCGCAGGTCGCGGTCTTCTGACAAATCGCCGGAACCGGTGCTTTTGTAGCGTCGGGAGATGCGCACGAGCTGTTTCATCAACGGCAGGTCATGCAGATAGTGTTCGTCGACGGCCGTTTGCGGCAAGGCGAACGCCTCCTGGATTTTGCTCCAGACCTCAATAAAAGGGGCTCCAAATACTTTTTCTTCAACAGAGCGGCGATGTGTCGAAGAGTGCTCGAGCCTCTGTGTCCAGGCCTGCATTTTCTTGGGCGTGAAGCGCCATAAATACCAGGTTGGCGCGCCCCAGAACAGGCCGCCCCAGAAATATTCCTCTTCTTTACCTTTATGTTTGTGGGCGGCGATGTAAGAGGCGAGATGGCCGGCGAAAAAGCTGGTGGCGATGGCCTGATGATAGCGTCGCACTGGCTCTTCTTTATCTGATTCCGGCGGAGGGGTTTCCTGTAGCAGTTTTTCCAGAAACTCCACTCCCAGCAGGCTGATGGCGTGGGCCAGCGTCTTTACCAGGCTTTCGTCGCTGCGAATCGCCACATTGGCTTTTCCGAGCACGGTGAGCGCCAGCACAGGGTCATTTTTGATGAAGTCGCTCATCCCCTGATAGGACAAGGACGATTTGCTGAGCAGTCCCAACAGAATTTTATTGGTGGCGGTAACGGGAGGCAGCGGTTTTTTAACCAACTGATCCACCCACGCCATGGATTGTTGGGGCGGTGCGGTATCCTGCATAAGTATTTGTGAAATCGCCGGTTTTGATCTTAACTAACAATATAAAAGTAGTTAATAGTGGCTGCCTTGTCACTTAAGCAGAGAATGTTCCTGGTATGCTTTTAATTCTTGGAGTGATCGTCGTTCTGGCCAGCGTGTTGGGCGGATATGTGTTGTCGCACGGGGAACTGGCCGCCCTGTGGCAGCCTTTCGAATTAATCATCATCTGCGGCGCGGCGCTGGGCGCTTTCCTGATCTCCAACCCGTTCAAAGTCATCAAGCAGATATTCCAAGCCGTTCCGAAAATGATCATGGGGTCGCCTTTTAACCGGGTGGTCTATATGGATCTGCTCAGCTTGCTCTACGATTTGTTTGATAAAGCGCGACGCTCCGGCGTCATGGCGATAGAAGCGGATGTGGACGACCCTCTTAACAGCGAGATCTTCAACCGTTATCCCGCCATCGTGCGGATGGATAAGCTGCGAGACTTCATTACCGATTATCTACGTATTGTCAGTACCGGCAACATGGCGCCTCATGAGCTGGAAGGTTTGATGGATCTGGAGCTGGAAACCCGGATGCAGGAGCTGGAAAAGCCCGCCGATGCGGTGAATCGCGTAGCGGACGCCCTGCCGGGATTCGGGATTGTCGCTGCGGTGTTGGGAATTGTCATCACGATGAAATCACTCGGAGGGCCGCCTGACCAGCTGGGCGTGCATGTCGCCGCTGCTTTGGTGGGGACGTTTCTGGGGATATTGGCGGCCTATGGCTTTGTCGGTCCAACCTCTCACGCCATGCATCACTTGGCGGCGCAAGAAATCAAAGCCTATGAGTGCGTCAAGGTCAGCATACTGGCGACCATGACCGGCCTGGCGCCGCAATTGGCCATCGAATTTGGGCGCAAGGCCCTGAACTCGGACGTACGTCCCAGTTTTCAGGAGCTTAATGATTACGTCCGCTCCAAATAGGTGGCGGCGATCATGTCTGAAACGCGCTGGCTTGAATACAACGGAGGCGGGATATGATGGAGGAACGCCCGCCGATTATCGTTCGTCGCGTCCGCAAGGGGCATCACGCTCATGGCGGCGCCTGGAAGGTGGCGTTTGCGGACTTCGCCACCGCCATGATGGCGTTCTTTTTGGTGTTATGGCTGAGCGAGGCCGCCACGGAAGATCAGAAAGAGGCGATCTCTGGCTACTTCACCGATCCGATTGGTTTTGAACAGGGCGGCAGCCCGTACGTCATAGACCTGGAAGGTAGCGTTACGGTGACGGTGACCCAGGACACCGCCGGTAAGCCGCAGGATCAGCCGGAAGTGCGCATGCGCGAGGACACCATTCAGGACCTCGCAGCGCAACTTGAGCAGCAGAAGCTGACTCGGCTGATGCAGGAAATCATGACGCAGATCGAGAAAAACCCCAAGCTGAATGCATTTAAGGATCAGCTGTTGCTGGATATTACGGATGAAGGCTTGCGCATTCAGATTGTCGATAAACGGCAGCGTCCCATGTTTGACAGTGGCCGCTCGGAACTCAGACCTTATTTCGAGGAAATCTTATTTGAACTGGCGAAAAGCATCGCCAAAGTCAGGAATAAAATCAGCGTTTCCGGCCATACCGACGCCCAACCCTTTCTGGGGCGGGACAATTACAGCAACTGGGAGCTTTCGGCGGATCGCGCCAACGCCGCGCGCCGCGCGCTGGTGGAAGGAGGGCTGCCGGAGGGGCGTATGGCGCGAGTAGTTGGGCTGGCGTCCTCCGTGCTATACGACGAGAAAGACCCATACAACCCGGTTAACCGTCGCATTTCTATCCTGGTGTTGAACAAAAAGACGCAAGAGGATATCGAGGGCGCCGAACAAGCGGACAGCGCCATCTCCACTTCGGATTTACTGGAAGAGCTGGATCGCACTCTGGACCGTCAGGGGCGCAAACCGGAATTCGATCCAGATAAAGATCTGCCTGTAGACGATAAGCCCGCGCCGAACACAGATGGACTGACCTGGTAATCAGCCCTAAAGGTTCTCCTCGTGGATGTCCTGTTCCTGCAGCGATTCCCTGATGCGCAGAAAGCTCTCCATGCGGCTGCAAAGAATTTCACCGCTTTCCTGCGCTGACTGCAGGGCGCAACCGGGTTCCTGAAGATGCCGGCAGTTACGGAAACGGCAATGGCCGAGATGGGGGCGAAACTCGACGAAGCCGTCTTCCAGGGTGCGCTCATCAATATGCCACAAGCCGAACTCCCGGATGCCGGGGGAGTCGATCAAGTCGCCGCCGGAGGGGAGGTGAAACAGCTTGGCTGTTGTGGTGGTATGCGTGCCTTTGCGAACATTCTCCGACAGATCGCCCACTTTGACGTCCTCGTCCGGTAACAACATTTTGATCAATGAGGACTTCCCAACCCCTGATTGACCCACAAAGATGCTGGTCTTATGCGCCAGATGTCGCTTGAGGTCATCCAGGCCGGATTGAGTGTTGGTGGATGCGTCGATCCAGTCATAGCCCAATTGCTGGTACTGATCTTTGAACTGTTGCAGCGTGTCGCGGTTGGCGTCGTTGATCAGGTCTTGCTTGTTGAGGATGATCAGCGGGGGAATGCCAACGGCTTCCGACGCCACCAGGTAGCGATCAACCAGATTGTGGTGAGGCTCAGGCTCCGCGGCTATAACAATCAGAATCTGATCGATATTGGCGGCGATAGG
Organism: Hahella sp. CR1; assembly: GCF_029813005.1. NCBI lineage: Bacteria > Pseudomonadati > Pseudomonadota > Gammaproteobacteria > Oceanospirillales > Hahellaceae > Hahella > Hahella sp. CR1. Next base: position 31,092 of record NZ_JAPELK010000013.1, on the reverse strand, counting down.
CTTCAGCTGACCGAACTTGTCAGGACGCTTCAAGGCCGACTCCCGGGGTTGGCGGGCGACAATGACGCCGGAATTGTCCGGGCCGGCGCGCCAGATTACTTGGTCGCCAGTGACCAGGGAGTCAATATTGGCGCGGACGTAACAGCGAAATATCTGGCCTGCGTGCGGCGGCTCCAGCGCTTCGACCGCGAGTTGCTGGCCGTAGTGGGCGATGATAAGCCCCTCTTGTTCCGCCGACAGTTCTCCTCCGCTCAGTTGGCTTTCCAGTTGCGTTTCCTTGCGGGTGGCGCGTTTGGTGCGCTCGTCCTGGATCTTCTGGATGCGCCATTTTTGCTGTTTGCTGAGTTTTCGCTTCGCCATAATCGGGGGGCTTAACTATCCTATGAACTACACTAGTTTAATATACAGCCTGATGGCCTTGAGTATGCATGCGGCTGGCGACGTAAGGCTTACAAACGGTTATGGATGCCGCTACACTGCCTGATTTTTCTGATGTCGCCGTTTGACGCCGGTGCTACTGTAAAACGATGGAGAAGTTATGTCACGTCGCGATAACCTGATTTGGATCGACTTGGAGATGACCGGACTGGATCCGGACTCGGACCGAATTATTGAAATGGCGGTGGTCGTCACCACCAGCAACCTGGAATTGGTCGCCGAAGGGCCGGTTATCGCAGTGCATCAGCCAGACAGCGTATTGGCGCTCATGGATGACTGGAATCGCAATACACATGGGACCAGCGGGCTGACGGACCGGGTCAAGGCCAGCACAATCGGAGAAGCTGAGGCGGAAAAACAGATGCTGGATTTTCTGTCGCAGCATGTAGACGCGGGCTGCTCCCCTATGTGCGGCAACTCCATTGGCCAGGATCGCCGCTTTCTCGCCCGCTATATGAAGGATCTGGAAAAATTCTTCCATTACCGCAATCTGGATGTCAGCACCCTTAAGGAGCTGGCCCGTCGCTGGCGGCCGGAAGTGGCCGCAGGAATCAAGAAAAAAGGCTCTCACCAGGCGTTGGAGGACATCAGGGAATCAGTCGAAGAGCTGCGTTACTATCGCGAACACTTCCTGCGCTTAACGGACTGACGTTTTTTCCGCTTCTTGCCGCTCCGCCATATCCGCGAGCGGCTCGCCATGTTGCGTCAGCGCCCAGCGCACATGCTCCTGAACAATGGCGGAAGGGTGCGATAGCTTCTCCTTCAATGCAGCAATGATTGCTGGCGATGTTGGCGCATTGCCGAGCGCCACGGCGATATTACGCAGCCAGCTTTCATGCCCTGTACGGCGTATCGCTGATCCTTCCGTGTTGCTGAGGAACTCTTCCTCCGTCCATGCAAATAACTCCAGCAATTCCGCACTGTCGAGACGATGGCGGGGCGAGAAGTCCTTTTCGCCGGTCAGCCGGGAAAACTTGTTCCAGGGACAAACCATCTGACAATCATCGCAGCCGAAGATGCGGTTTCCCATCATTGGTCGAAGGTCTTCGGGGATTTTGCCTTTTAGCTCTATCGTTAAATAGGAGATGCAGCGGCGGGCGTCCAGAACATTGGGCGCTACAAATGCTTTGGTGGGGCATAAATCCAGGCAGGCGCTGCAACTTCCACAATGGTTTTTGGGGTAGGGCGGGTCGACGGGCAGGGGCAGGTCGGTGAACAGCTCGCCAAGGAAGAAGTAAGATCCCGCTTTGGGGTTGATCAGCATGGTGTTTTTGCCGATCCACCCCAAGCCGGCCTTCTGCGCTAACGCCCGCTCCAGAACCGGCGCGCTGTCAACGAAGACACGATAGGCGGACTCCGTAATTTCTTCCTGTATGCGCTTGCCCAGCTGAGCGAGACGTTTGCGCATGAGCTTGTGATAGTCTCTGCCTACGGCGTAGCGGGAGACATAGGCGTTCTGATCTTGCTCCAGACGCGCTTGCGCTTCTCCCTTTTTTTCCGGCCAATAATTCATGCGTACACTGATGACGCGCAGTGTCCCGGGTAACAACTCAGCTGGGCGGCTGCGTTTGTCGCCATGGTCGGCCATGTACCCCATGGCGCCATGATAGCCCTTGCTCAGCCAGTCTTTGAGCGCCTCTTCGTGGCGGCCGAGATCGACATCGGTGACGCCGCACTGCTGAAATCCCAGCTCTTGCGCCCACTGTTTGATGTCGCCCGCCAACTGGTTAAGTTGAGATTGGCTGTAAGTTTCGTTCGTCATAAGTTACCGCTTTAATCCAGGGGGCTATTGTGACACATCGGCGCATGGTTGTTTACGAAATGGTCTTTTTCGAGTATTTTGCTAAAATTTACATACGTATAGCGCTATTAATTGAAGTGGATTCTTGAAATGTCACCTGTGCGGGTCTCCCATCCTATGCCGAAGGACCTATTCACAGCGGCGCAAGTGCGTCAGCTCGACGCGTTGGCCATACAGTCCATGGCGGCTGAATACGGCTATGAACTCATGCAACGTGCAGGGCGTTCAGCGTTTCGCGCGCTGATGCGTCGTTGGCCTGAAACGGCAAGGTTGACCGTGCTATGTGGTGGCGGCAATAACGGCGGTGACGGCTATGTGGTGGCTGAACTCGCGCGCCGTCATAATTTGCAGGTCGAAGTATTCGCATTGAGCGATCCCCAAAAATTGCAAGGTGAGGCGGCTCAGGCCTTCGCGAGTTGCCGCGCGGTCGGCGTTGATGTGAGTATGTGGTCTCCTGACTCCTCTATAAGCGGCGATATCATTGTCGACGCCATGCTGGGAACAGGACTATCCGGCGCGGTGCGTGATGACTATGCTGCGGCGATTACCGCTATCAATGCGGCTGTTAAGCCGATCATCGCCCTGGATATTCCCTCCGGCTTGTGCGCGGATACGGGTATGCCTCTGGGGGCGACCGTGAATGCGGCGATGACGGTGACCTTTATTGGTATGAAGCGAGGGCTGCTGACAGGCGAAGCGCCTGACTATACCGGCGAGCTTGTATTTGACGAACTGGACGTTCCCGCTGACATTTATAGTAAAATCCCCGCGGCCTGCCGGCGTTCTGACTTTTCACTGGCTGTTAAATTGGCTCCACTCAGAAAGCCATCGTCGCACAAAGGCATGTTCGGCCGCGTTCTGGTGGTTGGCGGCGATAATGGTTTTGGCGGGGCTGCTATCATGGCGGCGGAAGCCGCTTATCGCGCTGGTTGTGGACTGGTGTCCTGCGCCACCCGCGCCGCACATGTCGGCGCCGGGCTATCTCGACGGCCTGAGGCCATGTTTCGGGAAATCAACAGTCGTGGTGAGCTTTTGACCATGCTGGAGTCGGCGGATGTGATCGCTTTGGGCCCTGGGCTGGGTAAGGAGCCCTGGGGGCAAATGTGTCTGCAAACATGTCTGGATGCTGGTAAGCCCATGGTCGTCGACGCTGACGCCCTGAATATGATTGCCGCGCGTAAGCATCAGCTCAGTCCTCACTCCTTAATGACGCCGCATCCAGGAGAGGCGGCGCGTTTGTTGGAGTCTTCGGTGGCGGATGTAATGCGGGATCGTTTCGCGGCGGCGCGAGAATTGGCGAAGACCTATAATTGTCATGTCTTGTTGAAGGGCCTCGGTACCGTGTTGGCGGCTCCAGACCAGGAAGAGCAGGTCGTCGTACAGGCGGGCAACCCGGGAATGGCGTGCGGTGGTATGGGCGATGTATTAACCGGTCTTGCGGCGGGATTACTGGCGCAGGGCATGACGCCGTTGGCGGCGGCTGAACTGGCTGCGGCCTGGCATGGCGCGGCGGCGGATTCAGCGACGGAAAGTGTAGCGCAGGCCTCTTTGATGGCCGGCGACTTATTAAAGCAGTTAGGGTCGGTAATGCGTGAGGCGACGGTATGACGCAGATGCTTTCATCCAGGCAGGTAATAGCTCCTGATGATGAGGCGATGGCGGTATTGGGCGATGAGTTATCGCAATGCTTCGCTGCGCCCGGAGTAGTTTATCTGCAGGGACAACTAGGCGCTGGCAAAACCACGCTGACGCGCGCCATGATGCGTGGCATGGGATATTCAGGTTTGGTTAAGAGTCCCACCTATACTCTGGTCGAACCCTATCAGCTGGAAGACAGGCTGGTTTTTCATTTTGATCTGTATCGATTGGCGGATCCGGAGGAGCTGGAGTTTCTCGGTATCCGCGATTATTTCCATGAAAATTCGATTTGTTTGGTGGAGTGGCCGGATAAAGGCGCTCCATTGTTGCCGGAGCCTGACTTGACGGTCGATATTCAAGTGCTGATGAAAGGCCGCAGAATTAAACTGCTGGCGCACACTACGCGAGGCTGTCAATGGCTGGAGGCGTATGACGCAAAGCAGTCCCGGGAGTAACGATTATACTGGGCAATGAGGTTTACAAGATGACAGTAGCGCTCAGACTGATATTACTCAGTGTGATACTGATTTCTTCCGTTGCGGGAGCGGCCACGGTCAGTAATGTCCGTGTATGGCCGGCCCCTGACCATACTCGTTTGGTTTTTGATATGAGTGGACCGGTGGATCACAAGGTGTTCGCTCTGTCGAAGCCGGATCGACTGGTGATTGATATTTCACAGGCTTCTTTGGAGACTGACTTTTCCGCCGTCAGTTACGAAGGTACGCCGATTCAACGCATTCGTAGCGCCCGCCGCGGCTCCAAGGATCTGCGCGTTGTGCTGGACCTCCGGGAAAGCGTAAACCCGAAAAGCTTTGCGTTGCAGCCGAACGATCAATATGGGCATCGTTTGGTGATTGATCTGTACGGATCAGGTGGGGCGCAGCAAGTCAAAAAGCAGGCTGACGATCATGCGCAGAAGCGCGATATCGTGGTTGTGATTGACGCTGGTCACGGCGGCGAAGACCCGGGCGCTCTAGGACCTAGAGGCATTCGCGAAAAAGATGTGGTGCTGGCGATCTCCCGTGAACTTCAGGCTTTGCTGGATCAGGAGCGCGGCTTTTCCAGCCGGCTGACCCGTAAAGGCGACTACTTTATACCTTTGCGCAATCGTACTGCCCTGGCTCGCGAGTACAATGCCGACTTGCTGGTTTCAGTGCATGCTGACGCATTCAAGAGCCCGGACGCCAGCGGCGCCTCCGTCTATGCGCTTTCTAAACGCGGCGCCACCAGTGAAACGGCGCGTTGGCTGGCGGAGAAGGAGAATACGTCTGACTTGATTGGCGGTGTTGGCGGCGTGAGCCTGGAAGATAAGGATCAGGTGTTGGCCGGCGTGCTGTTGGATTTGTCCATGACCGCCAGCCTGAAAGCCAGTCTTACCGTGGGCGACAGCGTGTTGAGGTCCGTCAGCGGCGTTTCCCGTCTGCATAAGAAAAGAGTGGAGCAGGCGGGGTTTGTGGTATTGAAGTCGCCGGATATCCCTTCCATTCTGGTTGAGACGGGCTTTATCTCTAACCCCTCTGAAGCGCAGCGGCTGAAAACCAGCAAGTATCAGAAGAAAATCGCCACAGCCATATATGGTGGGCTGCAAAAGTATTTCGTTGACGCGCCGCCTCCGGGCACGCTGCTGGCTTGGCAAAAGCAGTCCGGGCAAGGCAAGGTGGGGCAGACCTATGTCATCGAGAAGGGCGATACGCTTAGCAGTATCGCCCAGAGAAACAACATCAGTCTTAACGATCTGATGAATCATAATGGGCTGACCACGGAGTCCCTGCGGATTGGTCAGGTCCTGATGATACCCGCTACCTGATAACGCCTCACGCAGATGAGCCGGCGCGCTTTGAGCGCCGGTTCTGTTGTCCTTGCACATCTGTTACCATCTGCGGCAATTGCTCGCCTACGCTAAGACATGGTTTATTTAGCGCAGAGGCGACTCACTTCCTGATAATTTGCCGAAATACCCGATGTCGAAGATTCATTTACTTTCCCCTCGATTGGCTAACCAGATTGCTGCGGGTGAGGTTGTCGAGAGACCCTCCTCAGTGGTGAAAGAGTTGGTGGAGAATGCGCTGGACGCTGGCGCGCGCAAAATAGAAATCGATATTGAGAGTGGCGGCGTCAAATTGATTCGAATTCGCGATGATGGTGGCGGTATACAGCGGGAAGACCTGCCGATGGCCCTATCTCGTCACGCCACCAGCAAAATTGAAACGCTGGAAGACCTTGAAGCTGTCGCGACATTGGGCTTCCGAGGCGAAGCGCTCGCCAGTATCTGCTCCGTGTCCCGTCTCTCCCTGACGTCGCGTCCGCAAAATCAGGGTGAGGCATGGAAGGTGGAAGTAGAAGGGCGTGACATGAAGCCGGAAATTTCACCGGCGGCCCATACTCCCGGCACCACAGTGGAAGTCCGTGACCTGTTTTACAATACCCCGGCGCGCCGTAAGTTTATGCGTACAGAAAAAACAGAGTTCGGGCATATTGAAGAAATTATCAAGCGGCAGGCATTGGGCCGGCTAAGCGTCGCGTTTACCTTGCGGCATAATCAGAAGGTCGTGCACCAGTTACGTCCAGCCGGTTCGGAAGAGGATCACGTTCGTCGCATCGGACAGCTTTGCGGCGCAAACTTTATTGAGAGCGCGATTCCTATCAATGTTTCAGCATCGGGATTGTCATTGAGCGGGTGGGTGGCCAAACCCACGTTTTCTCGCAGTCAGGCCGATTTGCAGTACTTTTTCGTCAACGGTCGGGTGATTCGCGATAAGCTGGTGGCCCATGCTGTGAGGCAGGCTTATCAGGATGTGCTTTATCATGGGCGTCACCCCGCCTTTGTGCTCTATCTGGAGTTGGACCCCGCCACGGTTGACGTGAATGTGCATCCCACCAAACACGAAGTGCGTTTCCGCGAAGGCCGCATGGTCCATGATTTCCTGTTTCGCAGTTTGCATCGGGCGCTGGCCGAAGTGAAGCCGCAGATTGCCGCGGCGGAGGCCATGCCGGTCGCGGAAGTGGAGCAGGAACGTCCCGTAATGCAATGGCCAACGCAGGATGTATTGCCTCTAAGGCAGCAGCCGGCGGCGTCTGGTTTTTCGATGGTGGGAGCGCCCTCTGCGGGCGCTGTGAGGGAGCAAATCTCCGCCTACGGGCAATTGCATGATAATTCAGGACTTGGCGATATGTTTGGTTCCGCCCAGGCTGGAACTGCGCCTACGATGGATAATGCCGCAGAGGCCCCCCTGGGGTATGCGATTGCGCAATTACACGGGGTGTTTGTATTGGCTCAGAATGCGCAGGGTATGGTTCTAGTCGATATGCATGCGGCGCATGAGCGTATTGTCTATGAGCGGATGAAGCGCTCACTACACAATAGTGGCGTGACCACTCAGCCCATGCTGGTGCCGATGAATCTGGCTGTCAGTCGCCGGGAGTCTCTGGCGGTAGAAGAAAACGCAGAGACATTGCGTCAGTTGGGTTTGGAAATCACAGTCGCCGGCGTAGAGTCTATAATTGTTCGGCAAGTCCCGGCGTTATTGCGGAACGCAAACGTTGAAGCTCTGGTGCGGGATGTTATTGCGGAATTGGCGGAGCATGGCTCCACACGCAAAGTGGAGGAAACCATGAATGAGCTGTTGGGGACTATGGCTTGCCATGGTGCGGTTCGGGCCAACCGACAGCTGACCATTGCAGAAATGAATGCGCTATTGCGGGACATGGAAGATACTGAGCGTAGCGGGCAATGTAACCACGGCCGGCCAACATGGGTGCAGTTGACGATGTCTGAGTTGGATAAACTGTTTTTGCGGGGTCGATAGTGTCGGATAAAAAGGCGCTTCCGCCTGCCATACTTTTAATGGGGCCAACCGCTTCTGGTAAAACGGACCTTGCTATGGCCCTGAGCGAGCGTCTGCCCTGTGACTTAATTAGCGTTGACTCCGTCATGGTGTATCGCGGCATGGATATTGGCTCCGCTAAGCCTGATCCTGAAACGTTGGCGCGCTACCCTCATCATTTGATTGATATTCGCGACCCGGCTGAACCTTATTCCGCCGCAGAGTTTCGCACTGACGCCTTGCGCCTGATGGAGCAAAGCGTTAATGCCGGACGCATCCCTCTGCTGGTAGGCGGCACTATTATGTACTATAAAGCTTTGTGCCAAGGGTTGGGTGATATGCCCAGCGCAGACGAGAGTGTAAGGGGAGAGATATTGGCTGAGGCCGAACAGATTGGCTGGCCGGCGCTGCATGAGCAGCTGCGCCAGGTTGATCCAATAGCGGCGGCTAAAATTCACCCGAATAACCGTCAGCGTATTCAGCGCGCATTGGAAGTGTACCGACTGACAGGAAGGCCGCTCTCGCATTATTGGGCGGCGGATGGGGCGAATCCGGAAAATGAGCTCAACTGGGACAGTGTGAATGGCGCAGCTTTGCCTTACAATGCGCTAAACTTAGCTCTGGCGCCCGTTAAGCGAGAAGATTTGCACGCCCGTATCGCCAAACGCTTTCAGATCATGCTGGAGCAGGGTTTGTTGGATGAAGTCGAGCAGTTGCGCCAGCGTGGCGATTTGAATGTAGAACTGCCCTCAATCAGGGCGGTAGGCTATCGTCAGGTGTGGTCTTATCTCGAAGGTGAGTTTGGCCGGGAAGAAATGGTGGAAAAAGCGACTGCGGCAACTCGTCAGCTGGCGAAAAGACAAATGACCTGGTTGCGTTCCTGGTCTGAGATAAATTGGCTGTCTGCAGATGATACACAATTAGTCGAAGCCGCTATGCGACTGATTTCACAACGGTTACAATCGTGTAATCCACTATAGGTCAGATCGCAGGTTAGCGCTATACTATTACGCAATGCTGTCAAAAGTGCTGGCAAACCGTCCCTGGTGATAATACATACACGAGTTAGTAATTTAATCACCGATAATTAGAACTAAAAGTAGGAGAATTCCAATGTCAAAAGGGCAATCTTTACAAGACCCTTATTTAAATGCGCTACGGAAGGAACGCATCCCGGTATCCATATTCCTGGTAAACGGCATCAAACTGCAGGGACAAATTGAATCGTTCGATCAGTTTGTAATTCTGTTGAAAAACACCGTTAGCCAAATGGTTTACAAGCACGCTATCTCCACCGTCGTCCCTGCCCGGAACGTACGTATCGCCGCTCAAGGCGAAGGAGAGAACGAAGCATCTAACGCTTAATGCGGAGCAGCGCCTGATTGTTTGAGCGTCCTAAAGCGGGTGAGCGGGCTGTACTTGTTCACCTGGATATGCTGGAAGAAAAAGATCGAGAAGACCCTCGCGAGCTTACGGAATTAGCTTTATCGGCCGGCGCAGAGCCTGTTGCGCTGGTCACCGGAACCCGTAATCAGCCCAGTCCGCGCTATTTTGTCGGCAGTGGTAAGCTGGAGGAAGTCAGGGCGGCGGTAATTGAGCACGAAGCGGAAGTCGTACTGTTCAATCATTCTCTTACTCCTAGTCAGGAACGAAACCTGGAAAAGGATCTGCAAGTGCGGGTTCTGGATAGGACTGGCCTGATACTGGATATTTTCGCCCAGCGAGCGCGCACTCATGAAGGTAAGCTTCAGGTGGAGCTGGCTCAGCTTGAGCACTTGTCTACGCGACTGGTGCGGGGTTGGACCCACCTTGAGCGTCAGAAAGGCGGTATCGGTTTGCGCGGGCCGGGTGAGACCCAGCTCGAAACTGACAGACGACTCATTCGTGGTCGTATCAAATCTATACACAAGCGCTTGGAAAAGGTTCGCAAGCAGCGCGAACAAGGCCGGCGCGCGCGTCGTCGGGCGGAAGTGCCCACCATTTCTCTCGTTGGCTACACAAACGCCGGCAAATCCACCCTTTTTAATCGTATGTCCTTGTCCGATGTTTATGCCGCGGATCAGTTGTTCGCAACTCTTGATCCGACTCTGCGGCGTATAAACCTGGAAAACTACGGCCCTGTGGTTTTGGCCGACACGGTCGGGTTCATCCGGCATCTTCCTCACAAGCTAGTCGACGCGTTTCGCGCGACATTGGAAGAGACGTGCAATGCTTCGTTGTTGCTCCACGTCGTGGATGCGAGTGATCCAAAGCGCAGGGAAAACATCGAGCAAGTTGAGGATGTTTTAAAGGAGATCGGCGCTGACGATATTCCTTCTCTCTTTGTCTTCAACAAAGTGGATCGGCTGGAAGCTGCTGAGCCTCGCCTGGAGCTAAATGAAAATGGCGAGCCGGTTCGTGTCTGGGTTTCCGCAGTTACCGGAGACGGTCTTGAGCTGCTGGAGCAGGCGACCGGAAAGTTATTGGGCGCTGACATGGTCGACGAGACGCTTTGCATTCCTCCTGCGTTGGGCAGGTTGCGAGCCAAGCTTTATGAAAGAGAGGCGGTGTTGTCGGAAGAGGTGAGGGAGGACGGCTCCTTTTCTGTGCATATAAAGATGCCGAAAACCGACTGGCTGCAAATAGCGCATAAGGAAGGCGTGAAACTTGAGCAGCTTACCGGACATGTCTGCTAAGCTCAGAAGTTGTGCGTATCGACTATCTGGGCGCGCTGCATTGTATGTCGGCGTTATCTTAATTACATTTCAGAACCTTGCCGATCGAGACATAGATAAATAGTATTACGCGCAAGCTTTAAATCTTCACAACGAAGGGGAATAAAATGGCTTGGAATGAACCAGGCGGAAATAATAATCAGGACCCATGGGGCTCAGGCCGTCGCGGCAACAAAAATGACGGACCGCCGGATCTGGATGAAGTCATTCGCAAAGGTCTGGAGAAAGTCGGTGGATTGTTTGGCGGCAAGCCTCGAGGCGGCTCTTCCGGTGGCGGCGGAGTTTCTGGCGGTGTGGTGGCGATTATCATCGTTGTCTTGGTGCTGCTTGCTGCCTCCAGTTCCGTTTTCCGTGTAGATGAAAAAGAAAACGCAATTGTGCTGCGCTTTGGTAAGTATCTGGATACGCGCCAGCCTGGTCTGCAATTTAAAATCCCCCTGATCGACCAAGTCTTTATCGAGGAAGTCACCTCGGTTCGCAATCAGAAGAAAAAAGGTCACATGCTGACGGAAGATGAAAATATCGTTGATATTGATCTGACCGTTCAGTACGTCATTGGCGACTTGCGTAAATATACTCTAGTGATGCGCGACCCCGTTACGACCTTGGACTTCGCCATTGACAGCGCCCTGCGTCACGAGGTTGGTTCCGAGTCAATGGATAAAGTTCTGACCGAAGGACGTGCGATTTTGGCGATTAACGTGCAAGACCGTTTGCAGCGTTACCTTGATTTCTATGGCTCTGGCATTGAGGTGAAGAAGGTCAACATCAATGCCGCACAGCCTCCTGCCGCAGTTAAGTCCGCGTTTGAAGAAGTTCAACGTGCGAAAGAGGATGAGCAGAAGGTTATCAACCGAGCGCAGGCCTACAAGAATCAGGTCGTGCCTGAAGCAAGAGGTAAGGCGCAACGGGTTATTGAAGAAGCCAAAGCTTATCGGGATCAGGTAATCGCACAGGCTGAAGGTGAAACCCAGCGTTTCTTGAAGGTGCTTGAGATCTATGAGAGTGCGCCAGCGGTAACTCGCGAGCGTTTATATATCGATACGATGGAGAAAGTTCTGTCCGGCAGCAGCAAAGTGTTGGTGGATCAAGGGCAAGGGAACAACATCATGTATCTTCCATTGGATAAGATGCTGAATCGCGCAGATGCGGCTCCCGCAGCGGGCGCTATTATTCCGCGTAATGTCGATACGGGCTCCAGCGGCTCTTCCCGTGCGGTGGAGGATTTCCGTTCCCGTAACGAAATTCTGAGCAGAAGCAGGGGCCAATAATGACTACAAGATTTGCAATTTCTCTCGGCGCTATCTTGCTGGCCATCATTGTCGTCATGCAAGGCGTATACATTGTTCCAGAAACTCATCGAGCCGTATTGCTGCGCTTTGGCGGTATGGTCGAATCCGATATCGGAGCTGGGCTTCACTTCAAAATTCCTTTTGTGGATGTGGCTCGTAAGTTTGATATCCGTGTGCTGGTCATGGATTTGCCAACCAAGAGTTACCTCACTGGTGAGCAAAAGCCGCTGGATGTCGACTCATATGCAACATGGCGCATAGTAAATGTGGGGCAGTTCTATCGCTCCACTGCCGGCGATGAAAATAATGCCGTGCGCCTGCTGGAGTCGCGTATCGATAACGGTCTGCGCGATCAGTTTGGCCGTCGCACTATGCATGAAGTCGTGGCGGGCGAGCGGGAAGAGCTGATGGAAGAGCTGACCAAGAGTCTGGATCAGATTGCTCGCACTGAGTTTGGTATTGAAATCAACGATATCCGCGTTCGTGCGATTGAGCTGCCAACTCGCGTCAGCGACTCTGTTTACGAGCGGATGGAGTCCGAGCGTCTAAAAATTGCTCAGCAACATCGTTCGCAAGGTGAAGAACAAGCCGAAGCCGTACGCGCGGCGGCGGATGCTGAAAGAACAGTTATTGACGCGAATGCGTATAAAGAAGCGGAGCAGATTCGAGGCGAAGGCGATTCCGTCGCTTCCAGAATCTACGCTGACGCATTCAGTAAAAATCCTGAGTTTTACTCTTTCTACCGGAGCATGGGCGCTTATGAGCAGACCTTCTCCAGTAAGGGAGACTTGCTGATTCTGCAACCGGATAGCGAGTTTCTTAGGTACCTGAAACAACCACAAGGCGCTCCCCAGGGGAATTAACCCCGCCTTAAAAAGCATTGGGAAGCCGCCGAAATAGTGGTAATATTCTGCAACCGGGAACTATCCCGGTTTTTTTGTGATTAAATACTGGCAACTGTATATATTTTGTGTGGCTTTGCGCCCTGATTTGAGCGATGCAAAGCGAGGCGATGAGGGATCCCAATGTGGCGGGAACTGGGAATTGCGCTCTGTCTGATGTTGGTATTGGAAGGCGTCCTTCCTTTTCTGTATCCGCGACGCTGGCGAAACATGGTGGTCAGGTTGGCGCAGGTCGATGATGGAACCATGCGGCTGGCTGGTCTTGTAAGCATGCTTGTGGGGACCGCCCTTTTATACCTGATCAGGTAGTGATCTTCCGCTCACACAAAACGTTGCGCACCAAAAGGTGAAATGAATGTTTGGCGATACGCAGTCAATGTCCGAATCTGATTTATGGCTTCTCCCTGATGGCGTGGAAGAATTATTGCCGCCAGAGGCCAAACGCATTGAGGAACTGAGACGACAGTTGCTGGACCTGTACCACTCTTGGGGTTACGAAATGATCGTACCGCCCCTGTTGGAATTCCTGGACTCTCTGCTTATCGGCGTCGGGCGCGACCTGGAGCTGGAGATGTTCAAAGTGACGGATCAGCTTACTGGACGTCTTATGGGAATAAGAGCGGATATGACGCCCCAGGTGGCTCGTATAGACTCACGTCGATCCCATGATGTCGCCAGTCGATTCTGTTACATCGGCAGCGTTTTGCGCACAAAATCTCCCAGTATGTTTTCTTCGCGCACGCCAATTCAGACTGGGTGCGAGCTTTATGGCGTAGTGGGCTCAGCCGCCGATATTGAGATTATCTCTCTGATGCTGGAAACGCTGAATCTGGCTAAGATCAATCCGCTGCACATGGATATTGCTCACGTGGGCGTCTATCAGGCGATACTGGCGGAAGCGAAGCTTTCCAAGATTCAGTCTGATGAGTTGTTTGAGGCGTTGCGCAGGAAAGCGATTCCTGAAGTTGATGAGATTGCTGCGACTATCCCAGATCAAGCAATTCGTCAGAAAGTCATGGCGCTGCCGAGGCTGGCGGGCGGCAAAGAGAAAATGAAAGAAGCGCGCAGAATTTTTGCGGGCAATCCAGATATTGAATACGCGCTGGACGAAATGAGCCAGATCGCCGCAGTTATAGGCGAGCGTTACCCGGAAGTCGAGATTTACTTCGATTTCTGTGAAATGCGCGGCTACAAATATTACACCGGTCTGGTGTTCGCTGCATATACCGAAGGCCTGGGGCAGGCGGTGGCGAAAGGCGGGCGTTATGACGAAGTAGGGCGCGATTTCGGGCGGGGACGCCCTGCAATGGGCTTCAGCGTGGATTTGAAAGCTTTATACCGCATGGGCAAGCGCGAATGGGCGCAGCCAGCGGGCGCTATTTTAGCTCCAAACGGTCAGGATGCAGAGTTATGGGAGCTGATCAGGCAGTTGCGGCGGAGCAACAGAGTTATACAACTGATGCCCGGTGAGGAAGCCGGCCACTGGGCCTCCCACTGCGATCGCCAAATCGTACGGGACGAGTCGGGGCAATGGATCGTAACGCCCTTAACCGAATTCAATCCTAATCAAGTTAAATAGAGATTTAATCATCATGGGCAAAAATGTGGTCATTCTCGGCACTCAATGGGGTGACGAGGGCAAAGGTAAGATTGTGGATCTGCTGACGGAAGAAGTCGCTGCGGTGGCTCGATTCCAAGGCGGGCACAACGCCGGGCACACTTTGGTGATAGACGGACAGAAAACCGTTCTGCACCTGATTCCCTCTGGGATTTTGCGCAGCAATGTCGCCTGCCTTATCGGTAATGGCGTGGTGTTGGCGCCGGATGCGTTGCTGTCCGAGATCAAGACCCTGGAAGATAAAGGCGTACCTGTTCGTCAACGTCTGTTCCTGAGCCCTGCATGTCCTCTGATTCTGCCTTACCACAAGGCGCTGGATTTGGCGCGGGAAGAGCGTTTAGGCGCAGCGAAAATTGGCACGACTGGCCGGGGCATTGGTCCCGCCTATGAAGACAAAGTGGCGCGTCGCGGCGTGCGTCTTGGCGATTTGGCGAAGCCTGAGCGTTTTGCTGAGAAGCTGAAGGAAATCATGCAGTATCAGAACTTTGTTCTGGAGCACTACTACAAGGTCGCTCCGATCGATTATCAGAAAACACTCGACGAAACGCTGAAAATGGCGGAAGAGTTGCTGCCGATGATGGCGGACGTCACCGACATGCTGCATGAGTTCAGAAAGCGCGGCGAGAATGTCCTATTTGAAGGCGCTCAGGGTTCCTTGCTGGATATCGATCTGGGCACATATCCCTTCGTTACTTCATCCAATACCACTGCGGGCGGTACTGCGACTGGTAGCGGTTTTGGTCCGATGTATCTGGATTATGTGTTGGGCATCACCAAGGCTTATGCAACGCGCGTAGGCTCAGGCCCATTCCCGACAGAACTGTTCGATGACGTTGGCGCTTATTTGGCGAAGAAAGGCAATGAGTTTGGCGCAACGACTGGTCGTCCTCGTCGTTGTGGCTGGTTTGATGCGGTTGCTCTGCGCCACGCTATCCAAATCAACAGTGTTTCTGGAATCTGTCTGACTAAGCTGGACGTTCTGGATGGTCTGGATGTTGTGAAAGTGTGCGTTGGTTATCGCACTGCGGATGGCGTTGAAATTACGCGTCCGCCAATCGATTGCGAAGCGTTTGGTGCAGTGGAGCCAGTTTACGAAGAGCTGCCAGGCTGGAAAGAGAGCACTTTTGGCGTTAAGCGTGTAGAGGATCTACCCAAGAACGCGCAAGACTATATCGCCTTCCTGGAGAAGCAGATTGAAGCGCCAATCGATGTTATTTCCACGGGCCCGGATCGTAATGAGACGATCACATTGAGACATCCTTTCTCAGCATAATTCAAAGGGGCGCTTAGCCCCTTTTTGCGAGATATAAAAAAACGCCCCATCTGGGGCGTTTTTCGTATGCGTGCCTAGTTGGCGTTGGCGTCAGCCATGGGAGAAGCGGCGTCAGGGCCTTTCATTTCAAAAGGTATGCCCTGAACTCGAAGCCAATTTTCATCAAGCTCCCACCGAACAAAGTCGAAAGCTTCATTCTTCAACACAAGATCCTGCGCATAAGCCTGCATTCTGGCGAAATCTTTTTCCGCCTGTAGCAAGGCGCGTGAGTTGTCCCTCTCGTCTTTTAGCTCTGGGAACACAATGCGCAACGCTTTCGATAGCGTTTTCTGGTTGGAATGCAGAGTGCCCATGACGGCGACGCGGCCATCTTTCTCTATGACCCTGAAATGATAGGGGTACTTTGAAAGTACGGGGTCTTCTTTGAGTTCGTCGTTTATGAAAACTATCTCCAGGCTGCCGTATAAAATCCATAATACAAACAGCGCCGATACCAGCATCACTATGGCAAATTGTTTTTTATCCGACATGTCGGTAATTCTATTCCAAGTTTCATTAGCGTTAAGCCCCCGGATTGTCTGTTGTTTTACCTTGGGCGGGGGGTATTATAACCGGATTATTAATGTATGTATTTGCATTCGGGTGAGAATTGACGGATTCTCGCGTCCTAGGTCGAACGGCTTATTAACGCGTGGCGCTAGGCATACTGTCAAGTCGGTACAAGGATATTCCACATGGCGAACAAGAAAATTTATGACTTGGTTCTATTTGGTGCGACGGGATACACAGGAGAGTTGACCGCCGAGTATCTGGCGAGGGCGATGATGCGGGAGGACTTCGTTTGGGCGATTGCCGGACGCAGTCTGGAAAAGCTGGAGCGATTAAAGAAGCGCCTGTGCTCTGTCAATCCTGATGTGCGTAGTCGTCTGCATGTGATTCAGGCGGATATCGAAGATCAGGCCAGTCTGGATGCGATGGCGAAAGACGCGAAAGCGGTGATCAATACTGTCGGCCCTTATATCAAGTTCGGCGAGCCTGTGATCAAGGCTTGTGTTACCCAGGGCGCAGATTACGCAGACCTCACAGGAGAGCCTGAGTTCGTAGACGCCATGATCAGTCAATACGATGAGGTCGCCAAGCACAATAAAGTCCGAATCGTAAACTGTTGTGGCTTTGACAGTATTCCCCATGACCTGGGCGCCTATTATACGGTGACTGAGTTAACCCAGGGCGTGTCTGCAGACGTATTGGCCGCCAACCCCGTTAAGCTGGAAGGGTTTGTCCGCGCTGGCGGCGCTTTTTCCGGCGGAACCTGGCATTCCGCCGTGCATGCATTTTCGAGAGCACGGCAGGCGCGGGCTGATAAGCGCAATAAACCTCATAAGTCAGAATCTCCCCGTAAAGTCGGCAGTGTGGGTTTCAGTCTGCGCTTTCGCAAGGACATCAACGCTTGGGCATGTCCTTTCCCTACCATTGACCCACAAGTGGTGAAGCGCAGCGCCAGGGCGCTTGAGCAGTATGGTCAGGAGTTCAAATATGGCCATTATATCCAGGTGAAGAAGCTGCCCCGGGTTATCGCAGGCGCAGCGTTTGTCGGCGGCGTATTTGCGTTGGCTCAACTCAAGCCTACGCGTAATTGGCTTTTAAGCCTTAAGCCCGCAGGGCAGGGGCCCACGCCTGAACAGCGCAGCAGGGGCTGGTTTAAGGTGGTGTTTATTGGTTCCTGTGATGGTCGTCAGATAAAGACGCAAGTCAGCGGCGGCGACCCAGGGTATGGAGAAACCTCAAAAATGTTGGCGGAAAGCGGTTTGTGCCTGGCGCTTGATCGGCGCAAATTGCCGAAATCATACGGCGTGATCACCCCGGTCATGGCGATGGGGCGTCCATTGATGGATCGATTGCAGCAAAGAGGCGTCAAGTTCGAGGTTTTGGAATCGGCGGCTTGACGCTTTTGCCCATATCCTGAGAGAGCCATAATCCAGCCAAAATCGCTCCACCGCCGATAAGGTGGTAGCTTTCTGGATGCTCGCCAAGAAACGGGATGGATAACAGGGCGGTGAGCAGTGGCGTCAAATAAGCGAATAAAGCGGCGGTGCTGGGAGATGTTTTAGTGACGCCGTAGTTCCACAGCAGGTATGCGCAGAGCGACGGGAATATCGCGACGTAGGCGATAACCGCCGCCAAGTCATAGCTCCACTCAAATCCGCCTTTTAAATGGTGCTCCAAAGCGTAAAAGGGCAGGATCATCGGTAGCCCCAATCCCAGCAAAATAGCGAACAAGTCGAAGCCTGGGATGGGAATGGCCCATTTTCTCAACAACACTGAATACAGTGACCAAATAACCATCGCCGCCGCCATGATGCTGTCGCCAGCGTTCATCTGCAAAGAGAGCAGGGCGCTTGGCTCTCCATGCAGTATTACGTATAACGCGCCGAGGAAGGCGAACAACACGCCGACCCCGCTTTTAAGAGTCAGGTGCTGACCAAGCAAAGGCATCGCTAAAACCAGGGTGGCTACCGGCAACAGCGAGTTCACTAGCGTGATATTGAGCGCAGAAGTGAATTGCGCGGAGGTATACAGCAATGAGTTATAGGTCGCCACGCCAAGAAAAGCGAGCACGCTTATCTTAAGCCAATGCTGCTTTATAGTGTTTTTATGGCGAAGGAACGCCCGCAAAATAAATGGTGAGATAAGGAGCGCGCAAACCAGCCAGCGATGGAAAGACAGCGCCAGCGGAGGGATGCTGTCATTAAAACCTCGCGCCACCAAAGCATTGCCCGCCCAAAATAAGGATGTTCCCGCCAATCCTAAGTAAGGCGCTATTCGGAAAAAGAGTGAATCAGAGGCATTGACGTCGCTCACTGCGCGGGTCCTTTTGAGTTGCTGGCAAGGCGGGAGAACGCCGGGCCCTGCTATTAGGGCTTCCGGGGCCTCCAATTCTAGGATAAATTCTATCTGCTCGGCCAATTTTTCCGTTTATATCAATCATTAAGCAGATGAGAACGACGAACTTGTTATGGAGCTTTTTGAAACATCCATTGTTGTGATTGGCGCTGGCGTCGTGGGGCTAAGCGTAGCCAAAGCGTTGGCTGAAGGTGGGCGGGATGTGCTTCTGCTGGAGCGCGAGAGTCTAGTTGGTTCCGGCATATCATCTCGCAATAGTGAAGTGATTCATGCTGGCATCTACTATCCGCAGGGCAGCCTGAAAGCTGAAACTTGCGTAAGAGGTAAGGCGCTGTTGTATGAATACTGCGCTTCCCGGGGGATACCTCATAAGCGTTGCGGAAAGCTCATTGTTGCAACCCATCCCGAACAGATGGATGCCCTGCAGCAAATTTATGAGGCGGCTGCGGCCAATGGCGTGACGGACTTACAGTGGTTGACCCAGGCTCAAGCCTTGGCGATGGAGCCAGAGCTAAGATCAGTTGGCGCACTGCATTCTCCTTCCACCGGCATTATCGACAGCCATCAGTATATGTTGTCCTTGCAGGGTGATTTTGAGCGAGCGGGTGGAATGGCAGCACTTAATGCGCCTCTGTTGGGCGGGCGTATTGATAAGGGCTGCGTTACCTTGAGCATTGGCGGCGCGGCGCCCTGTCTGGTGCGGGCGGAAGTCGTTGTGAATTGCGCTGGATTGGATGCGATGGGGGTGCTCGCCAATGTGGAGGGCTATCCACTGGCTGGAATTCCGTCTATCTATTTCGCCAAAGGGAGCTACTTTTCGCTATCGGGGCGAAGTCCTTTTCAGCGCTTGATATACCCTGTGCCGGAAGATGGCGGGCTGGGCGTGCATTTGACTTTGGATATCGGAGGACAAGCGCGATTCGGTCCGGATGTCGAGTGGATAGATAAGCCGGAGTTCAGTGTAGACCCGCAACGGATGGCTAAGTTCGCCCAGGCTATACGCAATTACTGGCCTGCATTGCCAGAGGATAAGCTGCAGCTGGCGTATGCGGGCGTTCGCCCCAAGTTGTCGCCGCAAGGCGCGCGCGCAGAGGACTTTGTTATCGACACGCCCGAACAAAATGGCGTTGCAGGCTGGTATAACCTGTTCGGCATTGAGTCGCCCGGATTGACTGCCTCGCTTGCACTGGCGGAGGTGGTGGCGAAGCGAGTATTAAATGGTTAAGGGGCTCAATCCATTGAGCGTCTTGCAATACTGAAAACGTAAACCTCAAGCGCACCGGCTTGTTTTAGCGTGCGCGCCAGCTCATCCACCGTGCTGCCTGTAGTGACGACATCGTCAATAATAATCAGCGGTTGTTGAGGGAGTTTGGATGACACTGCAAAGCCATTCTTCACGTTGCTGCGCCTGTTTTTTCGATTCAGTCCGGTTTGAGGCGGAGACGCCTTTATCCTCTTGCACAGCTTATTGCTGAACGCTACATCGGCATAGCGGGCCAGACTTCGCGCCAGCAGTTCCGCTTGATTGAATCCGCGTTTACGCTGCTTGCTCTTATGCATAGGAACCGGTACCAGCACGGGGGCTGAAATGTGCGCGCAGGCTTGTTCAAACGCAGGGAGAGCCGCCTGTGCGAGCGCCCTGGCCCAATATCGTTTATCGCCATACTTCAACTGTCCAATGACTTGATTCAATGGGAAGGAATAGTCGAAAGCGCTGGTGCTGGCGTCGAAGTACGGTGGTTGACGAAGACAGCGTCCGCAAGGGGCTGTATCGGGGGCCACCCGACTGATTCCGCAACGGGGGCAGGGGTGTTTTGGGGCTGTTAAATCTGCGGCGCAGGCGGAGCAAATATGAGTGGCGCACCCCGTTTCAAGGCAAAGCAGACAATGCTTTAGTTGTAAGCCGTTAACCTTTTCTCTGAGAAAGGTTGACAGCTTTTTGGCCCGGCTTATTATGTCTTCCATGAACTTCTCTCGTTTTTGGGTCCACATTCCTGTGTCGAGGCGGATTATATCTCAGGCCCCGGCTAGTTTTGTATAACAGCAAGAGTTTGATATGACAGCAACCATGCAATCACCCATCCGCCATGACTGGTCTCTGGAAGAAGTCGAAGCTCTCTTCGCTATGCCTTTCAATGACTTACTATTTCAGGCGCAAGTCATGCACAGGCAGAACTTCGATCCGAATGAAGTGCAGGTCAGCACTCTGCTTTCCATCAAGACCGGCTCTTGCCCTGAAGACTGTAAATACTGCCCTCAAAGCGGCCACTACAACACAGGGCTTGAGAAAGAGAAGCTGCTGGAAGTGGAAAAGGTGGTGAACGAAGCTAAGGCCGCCAAAGAAAAAGGCGCCAGCCGTTTTTGTATGGGAGCGGCTTGGAGGAATCCTCGCGCCAAAGACATGCCTTATGTCCTTGAGATGGTCAAACAGGTTAAATCTCTGGGGATGGAAACCTGCATGACTCTGGGCATGCTGACGGCGGATCAGGCGTTGGAGCTTGCTGGCGCAGGTTTGGATTACTACAACCATAACCTGGATACCTCTGAGAATTACTACGGTGAGATTATCACCACGCGTACTTACTCCGATCGTCTGGAAACGCTGCAAAACGTCAGAGACGCCGGTATGAAAGTCTGCTGCGGCGGCATAATGGGCATGGGTGAAAGCGCCCGCGATCGCGCTGCTTTGCTCGCCCAGCTGGCGAACTTGCCCAGCCACCCTGAAAGTGTTCCGATCAATATGCTGGTCAAAGTGCAAGGTACGCCTCTCGAAGTGCAGGAGGACATAGATCCTTTCGATTTCATTCGCACTATCGCTGTTGCGCGGATTCTCATGCCCAAGTCTCACGTGCGTTTGTCCGCAGGGCGTGAGGATATGAATGAGCAGATGCAGGCGATGTGCTTCCTGGCTGGCGCCAATTCTATTTTCTATGGCGAGAAACTGCTGACTACGCCTAATCCCGAAGCAGATAAGGATATGATGCTGTTCAAGAAACTGGGCATTCGTCCTGAGCAGCGCGAACAAGCGCATTCGGAAGATCAGCAGGAAGCGTATCTGCATGACGCTATTCAGGCGCATGACCAGCAACAACGCATGGAAAGCATGTTCTACGACGCGACAAAAACTGCGTAAACATCATGTCTAAATGGGGGCATCTTGCGCGGACGCTGGCGGCGCGGAAACAGCAGGACCTTTATCGCAGCCGCTTGACGATAGACAGCCCACAAGCGCCTCGGGTCATGATTGAGGGGCGAGAGTACCTCGCCTTCTGCAGCAATGATTATTTAGGGCTGGCCAATGACCCGCGCGTCATCGCCGCCGCACAGCAGGCTCTGAATGAGTATGGCCTTGGCGGCGGCGCGTCCCACCTCGTTATTGGTCACCATCGCGCTCATTATGAGCTGGAGTTGGATCTGGCCGAGTTCACTGGGCGTGATCGCGCCTTGTTATTTTCAACCGGTTATATGGCTAACCTTGGCGTGGCGTCTGCACTGTTGGGCAGGGGCGACTACGTCATTGAGGACAAGCTCAACCATGCTTCGCTATTGGATGCGGGGATTTTGTCCGGCGCAAAGCTGTTGCGCTATCGCCATGCGGACTCTGAGCATCTGGCGTCGCGGTTGGATGAGGCGCGCGACAGTCGGGCCTTGGTGATTACGGACGGCGTATTCAGCATGGACGGCGATGTTGCTCCGTTAGACGACATAGCCCCGATATGCCATAGCAAAGACTCCATGCTGATGGTGGATGACGCGCACGGCTTTGGCGTTCTGGGCGCCAACGGCGGAGGCTGTGCTGAGCATTTTGGGTTGAACCAGAGCGATGTACCAATACTGATGGGAACTCTCGGCAAGTCCTATGGCGCTGCCGGAGCCTTTGTCGCTGGCTCGGAAGAACTTATTGAAACATTGGTGCAATTCGCCAGAACCTATATTTACACCACTTCCACGCCCCCGGCGGTCGCGGCTGCGGCGCGTGTCAGCTTGCGTATCAGTCGGGAAGAATCCTGGCGTCGCGAGCGATTGAATGAATTGGTGGCGCGCTTCCGTAAAGAAGCCGCGGGAATGGGTTATCAGCTGGCGGCCTCTTCCACTCCGATACAACCCATTTTCATTGGCGACGCGGCTACAGCAATGGAGCTGAGTCAGGCGTTACGCAAAGAAGGCATTTTGATAACGGCAATTCGTCCTCCAACGGTTCCGGCAAACACATCGCGACTGCGCGTGACCTTTAGCGCCGCTCATACGGACGATGACCTGAGCCAATTATTGGAAGTCCTCCATAAATATCGT
Organism: Hahella sp. CR1; assembly: GCF_029813005.1. NCBI lineage: Bacteria > Pseudomonadati > Pseudomonadota > Gammaproteobacteria > Oceanospirillales > Hahellaceae > Hahella > Hahella sp. CR1. The sequence continues at coordinate 8,395 of NZ_JAPELK010000013.1, read as the reverse complement.
GGCGCCGCCAATATCGCTGGAGCGGTGAATGCTTGACGGACGCTTTGATTCGGTTCATCTGATTGGCGGCTGGGCGCAGCCGCAGTCGGCGCTTGAGCCACTGGCGCAGGCATTTAGCGGTGCTTCAGCCGTTACGACCTGGACGCTGAGTGATTCGTATGCAGCGCTTGCACCACGGCTATCCGCCCAGTGGAATGAACGAACCCTTATCGTGGGGTGGTCGTTAGGAGGCTCTTTGGCGATTCGCAGATTGGCTGAGGATGGCCGGAAGGTGGCGGGTTTAGCGTTGGTGGCTAGCAATCCATTTTTTCCTGGTGACAATAGTTGGCTTGGCGTCGGCCTTGAATTGCTCGACAGCTTCGCGGAAGACTTGAAGGCGGATCGTGGACGCTTACTGAGGCGCTTTAATCTGTTGCAGACCCAAGGCGCAGCGGCGGCGCGAGCCCAGGCTCGGCAGACTTTAGGCTTCGCCTCTGAGATTGAGTCTTGGTCGGATCAACAGTTGAGCGCATCTCTAGAGTGGTTGCGGAGCTGGGACCTGCGTGATGAATTGGCATGCCTTGATATCCCGGTCGTTCATTTTCTAGGGGAGGCGGACGCGATTGCCCCAGTAGAACTGGCGCAACCTCTTCAGCAAAACTACCCCGCCCACCGAGTGAAAATAATCGGTGGCATGAGCCATTTCCCTGATGCAGAGGCAAGCCGCTTCATTGCGGAATGTCTGCAGTCAGGATGAAAAAGCGTGGACCAACTCGATGAATCATGCAGTAACGTTTAAATCCATAGTGTCGACTTCCTCTCTTGCAGATTTGGAGCGTGGCGTCATGGATAAATCCAAAGTGGCTGAGTCGTTTAGCGCCGCGGCTGCGACCTATGACCATCTGGCCGGCATGCAGAAAGAGGTAGGCGAAAGCCTGGTGTCGCTCAGTCGAGAAAGTTCTTCGCAGGATATTATCGATGTGGGGTGTGGTACGGGATGGCTGACTCACCGCCTGAAAAACAGCTTTCCGGAAGCGAGATTGTGCGCCTATGACTTATCCCCAGGGATGATTGAGTACGCCCGCGCGCATCACGATGGCGTGGCGGCGCTTTGGGCTGTCGCTGATATGGAATCGCTGCCTGTGGCGGACGCAAGCCAGGACCTTGTGTTCAGCAATATGGCGATGCAGTGGCTGGATGACCCCCGTGTTTGGTTTGCTGAAGTGAGCAGAGTATTACGGCCGGGAGGGCGTCTGATTTGCTCCACATTGCTGACGCAGACCTTGTTTGAGCTGGATCAGGCATGGGCTGGAGTGGATGGAGATCGGCACGTCAATCGTTTTCTGAGCGCGGAACAGGTCGCTGAGGCGGCGGTTTCCTGCGGTCTACAAGGAGAATGTCGAGAATCCCTGCATGTGCGTTTTCATGACTCCGCACTCGGTGTTATGAAAGAGCTTAAAGGCATTGGCGCCCACAATATTCAATCGGAGCGCCCGCGAGGCCTGACTGGCAAGCGACGGCTGCGGCAGGTGATTGAAAACTATGAAAAATGCAGACAGGAACAAGGGGTGCCCGCCACCTATCATGTTGGGGTCTGCGTATATAGCAGGATCTAATTCATGGCGAAGACTTTTTTTGTAACAGGGACGGACACGGAGGTTGGCAAGACCTTTGTCTCCGCTGCGTTGCTGCATGCGGCTGGGGTCCAGGGGAAGCGCACGCTGGGCTTGAAGCCGGTTGCATCCGGTTGCGAGCAGACCCCTGATGGGCTGCGAAATGAAGACGCACTGGCGTTGCTGCGGTACGCTACAGTGAAGCTTCCGTATGCTCAGGTAAATCCCATTGCTCTAGAGCCTGCGATAGCGCCTCATATCGCCGCGCAGCAGGCGGGGCGCACATTGTCCGCTCCTCGATTGGCCGGGCTGTGTCGCGGCGCGTTAATGACGCCTCATGACTTTTCTTTGGTGGAGGGCGCGGGCGGTTGGTTGACGCCGTTGAATCCGCGTGAATATTTAAGCGACCTCGCCGCCATGTTGGATATTCCTGTCATTCTTGTGGTGGGTATGCGTTTAGGTTGCATCAATCACGCTTTACTGACTGTGGAGGCGCTGCGCGGCCGACGCTTGAGGTTGGCGGGGTGGGTGGCGAATCAGTTGTCAGCGGAAGCCATGCCTCAACTGGCGGATAACCTTGAAACCTTGAGCGCCAGAATTTCTGCGCCCTGCCTGGGTGTGGTTCCCAGAGCGGAAGCGCCGGATAGTCCCAATGTTCAAGCCTCCCTGCGGTTGGCGTCCTTGTTTGATTGATGCACGAGCAAGCCAGAAGTTACGTTCGGGTTGTGACTTCGTGAAGAAATTTTGCAGCTGGTTGAAAATTGATCGGATTGGTGGGTACAATCAAAACTGAATCAGTCTGATCGCCGAGTGGTAATGCGATGATTTCAAGCGTTTTGCAAAGTGGTGTGCAAGGTGTAAAGCAAAATCTCCAGGGAATGGAAAAAGCGGCGACTGAAATCGCCAAAGTAGGTCAGCCCGCCGAAGAGTCTGGCGAGCTGCGTACAGTCGACGATGTCGTAGAGTCCATCGTGGATCTTAAGCTGTACGAAAATGGCGTTAAAGCTTCGGCGAAAGTCATTAAAAGCGCCGACGAAACCCTGGGAACGCTACTGGATATCAAAGCCTGAGTAGTTGCGGCCGCGACAAGGCTTAGCGAGGTGAACGGGAGCATAAGGTGCAGGTAGCCGGAGCGGGACAACCCGCCATCAGTTCTGTTACCCCATACTCGCCTCCCACGAAGGTGAGCAGCTCTGCTGTCGCTATTTCAGACCTGGAATCCACTCTGCCTCCGGTCCAGCCATTGGAACCGAGTGCGCCTTCTTCCTCCTCCAACTCTTTTCCTACAGTTATCTATAACCGCTTTGCGCAGACCTCAAGCGTTACGCCTCAGATAGTTCAGCCTGCCACTACGGAGGCGGATGGAGCGGTGGTTACGGGTCAGGAAGCTCCTGCCGTAGAGGTTGCGCCTGTAACGCAAAATGGAAATGGCGGAGACGCGATTGAAGGTGTAATTGAAGGGGGGTCTGGAGCTGCCCAGGAAGGGGGCGGTGACGGTGGGGCGCCTGCTGCGCCGAGTCAGACCGAGCAGCCCAAGCGGTCGGCTTCCAGTGACTCTGGGGGTGGACTGAGTGAAAGTGATTTAGCGGCAATCTCCCAATTGTCGCAACGGGATCTTGAGGTGCGGCAGCATGAGCAGGCGCATGTCGCTGTTGGCGGTCTCTATGCGGGGGCTCCACAATATTCCTACTCGCGTGGACCTGATGGGCGCTCATACGCCGTTGGCGGCGAAGTGCCTATTGACGTGTCGTCAGTACCCGGTAATCCCGAGGCGACGATAAGGAAGATGGAGCAGGTCCGAAGGGCGGCGCTGGCTCCGGCGGAACCTTCGTCTCAGGATCGGTCTGTCGCAGCGCGTGCGACTCAGGCCATTTTGCAGGCGCGCTCTGAGCTTGTGCAGCAGCAGTCGGATGGACGCGCGGAGTTACGGGCTGAGCAACAACAGGAGCGTGAGCAGCGGCAGCAGGAAGAGGAAAGCCGCGGTTCTTCCAGCGAGCGTGAAAGCGAAGCCATTCGCACCTATCTTGACCTGATCCGCATTGGGCAGGCTTTCGAGCAGGGACTGCAACCCAGCATTCAATTGGACGAAGTGATCTAGACCCTCTTTACTGATTCTTAACCTTGCCGAGCGCTTGTTTGCGCCGCTTAGGCAAAGGCTGTTACTTACAAAATTTTACTCATTTATCAATTCCTGTCTTGTGTTTCTTTCTGTTTTTGGCTGTTATTAACCTTTTGTTTTTAAAGGATTTAAAATTCAATGGTAAGTATTGTTGCGTACCCTTCGATGAATGGCTATTAAAAATTGGAACTTTAACTCTAATCGTTCTTGACAATCCCCGTAAGCAAACGTATGTTTCAAACACTTGTTTGATATATCGGTGAGTATTGTGGCTCGCTGTGAAAAAAATCCAGAACATGGAATAAAAAGGTGGCGGCCTCGTGTTGCTGCGCCGAGTAGAGATTGAGGTAAACTTATGCCGGAATATAAAGCTCCTTTACGCGATATCAGGTTTGTGATGGATGAACTGCTGAATGTGCAGTCTCATTACAGGGAATTACCGAGTGCGGAAATGACGACCCCAGACATGGTGGACGCAATAATCCAGGAAGGAGCAAAGTTCTGTGAGCAGGTCCTGTCTCCCCTTAATCGGGTGGGAGACGAGGAAGGTTGTACATGGAGTGAAGACGGCGTAACCACACCTACCGGTTTCAAAGAAGCTTATAAGCAATACGTGGAAGGCGGCTGGCCTTCAATGACTGCGCCAGAAGATTTCGGCGGCCAAGGCCTGCCAGAGTCTCTCGGTCTGGTTATGAGTGAAATGGTTGGCTCATCCAACTGGGCTTGGGGTATGTATCCCGGCTTGAGCCATGGCGCGGTGAACACCGTTATTTTGCACGGCTCTGAAGCGCAGAAAGCGGCGTACCTGCCCAAACTGGTGAGCGGCGAGTGGACTGGCACCATGTGCCTGACCGAGCCGCACTGTGGCTCTGACCTGGGTATTCTGCGCTCAAAAGCTGAGCCTAATGCCGACGGCAGCTACAGCATCACTGGAACCAAGATTTTTATTTCCGCTGGCGAACATGACATGGCGGAAAACATCGTTCATATCTGTTTGGCGCGTTTACCAGACGCTCCGCAAGGCACCAAAGGCATTTCTCTGTTCATCGTTCCCAAGTTCCTGGTGAATGAAGACGGTAGCCTGGGAGAGCGTAACAGCGTTACTTGCGGTTCTATCGAACATAAAATGGGCATTCATGGCAACTCTACGTGCGTCATGAACTTCGACGGCGCCAAAGGTTATCTGATCGGTCCAGAGAACAAAGGCTTGGCGTGCATGTTCACATTTATGAACTTTGCTCGTCTGGGAACCGCTATTCAAGGTCTGAGCGCGTCTGAGCTGTCCTTCCAGGGCGCTTTGACCTATGCGAAAGACCGTTTGGCGATGCGTTCTTTGTCTGGCGTGAAGAATCCGAATGGTCCTGCCGACCCTATCATCGTGCACCCTGACGTACGTCGCATGTTGTTGACGCAAAAGGCGTTTACGGAAGGTTCACGCGCACTGATTTATTATACCGCAGTGCAAGGCGATTTCGTTCACCACGGTGCGACTGAAGAAGTTCGCAACGAAGCGGATGAACTGATGGGCTTCCTGACTCCTATCGCCAAAGCCTTCCTGACCGAAATCGGTTATGAATCCGCTAACTTGGGTATGCAGGTTTATGGCGGCCACGGCTTTATTTCCGAGTGGGGAATGGAGCAAATCGTGCGCGATACGCGTATCGCGTTGATGTACGAGGGCACCACTGGTATTCAGGCGCTTGATCTGCTGGGTCGTAAAATTCTGATGACTCAGGGCGAATCTCTAAAGCGCTTCACCAAACTGGTTCACGTGTTCTGTAAAGAACAGGCGGAAAATGCGGAGATGAACGAGTTCGTCGAGCCGTTGGCCAAGCTGAATAAAGAGTGGGGCGACCTCACTATGAAGATTGGTATGGCGGCGATGAAGAATCGCGATGAAGTGGGCGGCGCCTCTGTGGACTACTTGATGTATTCCGGTTACGCCGTGCTGGCGTATTTCTGGGCGCGCATGGCGCTGGTGGCGCAGCAGAAGCTTGCGGAAGGGACCACTGAAACTGGCTTCTATACGGCGAAACTGCAAACTGCGCGTTTCTACTTTAAGCGCATCCTGCCTCGCACTCTGTCTCATGCACAGTCCGCACTCAACGGCGCTAACTGCATGATGGATATGGAAGTGGAAAACTTTGCGTTCTGATTCCGTATAGGGACAAAATAAGCCCGCTGTTGCGGGCTTTTTTACATACCGATGCGAACCGGTATGTAGCCGGATTCGTAATAGCCAGATAATAGCGCGACAATAAGCACAAACAGAAAGACATTCATTCAGACAAAGCGATTTAGCTCGAGGGAGTAACCATGGCTGATTATTCTGCGCCGCTTCGTGACATGCAGTTTCTACTCAAAGAAGTGTTTGAGGCCGATAAACTTTGGCTCAGCTTGCCGGGTGCGCGCGACACGGTTGACCCGGATACTGCGGACGCCATATTGGAAGAGGCCGCCAAAATAGCGTCTTCCTTGCTGGCGCCTCTCAACCGGAGCGGAGATGAAGAAGGTTGCCAATGGAATGAGGGAGTAGTGACAACGCCAAAGGGCTTCAAGGAGGCTTATAACACCTTTATCGAAGGTGGTTGGTGTGGGTTGGGCGGTAATCCTGACTTCGGCGGCATGGGCATGCCGAAGATGCTGGGCGCCCAGGTAGAAGAGATGGTGCAATCCGCGAACATTTCTTTTGGCTTGTATCCTATGTTGACGGCGGGCGCATGTTTGGCGATTGACGCGCACGCAAGCGAAGAGCTTAAGCAGACTTATCTGCCTAATTTATATTCCGGCGTATGGGCTGGCTCCATGTGTCTGACCGAGCCGCACTCCGGTACGGACCTTGGCATCATCAGAACCAAGGCTGAACCTAATGGCGACGGTTCCTACGCAATCAGCGGTACTAAGATATTCATTACCGGCGGAGAGCATGATCTGAGTGAAAACATCATTCACTTGGTGTTGGCGAAATTGCCTGACGCTCCAGCGGGCTCAAGAGGTATTTCTCTGTTCCTGGTGCCTAAATTCAAGGTGACGGAAGACGGCGGCTCAGGCGAGCGCAATGCGGTGTCTTGTGGTTCAATCGAGCACAAGATGGGCATAAAAGCCTCGGCTACCTGTGTCATGAACTTTGATGGCGCACAAGGCTGGTTGGTCGGCGAACCGAATAAAGGCTTGGCCTGCATGTTCACCATGATGAACTACGAACGTCTGGGCGTTGGCGTACAAGGCCTAGCGGCGGCGGAGCGCTCATATCAAAACGCGGTTGAGTATGCGAAAGACCGTATTCAGGGGCGCGCCGCCACCGGTGTGGTCGCCAAGGAAAAAGCGGCTGATCCTATTATTGTGCATCCAGATGTGCGTCGGATGTTAATGACCATGCGCGCTCTGATTGAAGGCGGCCGAGCGTTTTCCACCTATGTGGCGAAGTATCTGGATATCTCCAAGTACTCTGACGACGCCGCTGCGAAGCAGCACGCTGAAGCGATGGTGGCTCTGTTGACGCCAGTCGCCAAGGCGTTTTTGACGGATCGCGGCCTGGATAGCACCGTACTTGGTCAGCAGGTGTTTGGCGGTCACGGCTATATTCGCGAGTGGGGCCAGGAACAACTGGTGCGCGATGTGCGCATTGCGCAGATCTACGAAGGTACTAACGGCATCCAGGCGCTCGACCTGATGGGGCGTAAAGTCGCGATGAACGACGGTAAATTCGTCGAGCTGTACGCTGGCGAAGTGGCCGACTTTATTGAAGCTAACCGTGATCGCAGCGACCTGCAGGAGTTTATAGAGCCGCTGGCGGGTGTCCTTGAGCGTCTATCAGATGTGACGGAGTATGTGCTGGAGACGGTTACGCAAGACCCTAACGCTGTCGGCGCGGCCAGTGTTGAGTACCTGGATCTGTTCGGCTACGTCGCACTTGCGCACGTTTGGGCGATGATGGCGAAAGTGGCGATTGAGAAACAAGTCGGCGATAGCTCTGGTTTCTATGACGCCAAGCTGAAAACCGCTCGCTTTTACTTTCGTCGACTTCTGCCGCGTACAGTCTCTTTGGCTGAGTCTATCAAGTCCGGTAGCGGCGATATGATGGCGCTGGATGTAGAGCAGTTCTAAGTTGCTCTGAGGAATAGCCTGAAAAGCCCGCATTGCGGGCTTTTTTTGTGGCGGTGACCCGTCCTGAATAGAGTTGACACATTCCAGCCCTAACTTTGGGAGAATGTGATGAATCAGCGAGTTAAGCGAACACAACGGGACTACACTCTGACTTTTAAACAGGCGGTGGTGGATCAGGTCGAAGGCGGAGAACTGACTTATAAACAGGCTCAGACCCGCTACGGTATCCAAGGCCGTTCGACGGTGCTAACGTGGTTGCGTCGATATGGCAGCCAGGACTGGAGTCCTGGCGTCACCTCCCACCGTGTGAACAGGAGTCCCACCATGCCGAAGTCCCCACCTACCCCGGAACAGCGGATCAAGGAGCTTGAGGAGAAGCTGCGTCTGGCCGAACAGAAAGCTGAGTTCTTCGAAGCGATTGTCGATGTGATGGAGAAGGATTACGGGGTGTTCGTAAAAAAGCGGCCCGGCAAGTCCTCAAGCAAGAACACGGAGCCGGATTGACCGTCAGCAGGGCGTGTCGTCTCTTGGGGATTAGCCGGCAAGCTTGGTATCAGGCGGAACGAGCGCAGCGAGT
>NZ_JAPELK010000012.1:0-226672 GCF_029813005.1 Hahella sp. CR1 | reverse complement strand
TTCCTTCAAACCACCAAAACCATAGTTATTTTTTCCCAGATTGACGGTGTTGGCTGGATAAACAGCCAACACCTGCCTACGCCCATTCCGTTAAATAGAGTAAATTAACGTTCCTATGCAGGACTCACTGACTCTCCATTTCCTTCTTGTCACCACCTTCTGCAGCTTCAGTGTCAGCTTCATTATCTTTCTCTAGCTGTTTTTCCGTACTATCACCTGCTAGCTTGCCAGCCACCGCTTTTGCCCCTTCTATAAAACCGTCGACTTTCTTAAACTTAACCTCAAGCGCCTTTTCAACCACTTCCGAAGCCACCTCCCCGGCAGCCATACCACCAACCTGACTCTCAGCTGATTCTTCGTTCAAAATTTTATCAGCTACCTCAACTACGTCCTTCACTGTTCCAACAGCTGTATAAGAGGCCGCCTCATCAACAATTCCTAACTGAGTCTCCGCCACCGTCGTCATCGCCTTACCACCCTCTTCATTAGTTTTCCCACTAAGACGCATGCCCAAATAAGTCCCCAGACTATGAGAGCCAAAAGGCTGCATTCCTGTTGGATCTATATACCTATACGGGTTGTTATAGGCATACCCATATCTATTGATATGCTCCCTCCCCCCAGTCAAAGGCCCAACAGGATCCACCCCCATAAATCGTCCTACCAGCGGGTCGTAATACCGGGCGTTCATGTACGTCAGCCCGGTTTTCCCCTCGTCTGGCTTGCCGGTGTAGCCTATGTGCGTGTCATAGGCTTCTTTGGGATTGTCGATCTTCTGCCCGTAGGGCGCATAGTTCTCCCGCCACAACAGGTTTCCATCCTGGTCCGTCGCCGCCACCGGCGAGCCCAGCGCGTCGTTGTGGTAGTAGGTAATCAGGGTTTGCGCGCTGGCGCTCACCGCCAGCAGCGCCGTGACGAACAGCGTCGCCACTTGCAGTAGTACATGGCGCATCGTCGCGCTGGCTATCTTGAACATGGATTTACGTCTCATTACTTGCCTTCCTTAATCCATCAGCAGATAGAACACAGGGACCAGCTTCGCCGCCAAAGGCACATTCAAAGGGTCCTTGGGATCGGTGTCGTTCTGGTATTCCTGCAGGTTGTTGAACCCATCGCCATCAATATCGGCGGCGGCGTCGTTCGCCAACGGGTTCAAACCAAAGCGCAGCTCCCAACCGTCCGGGATGCCGTCATTATCCGTATCCGCGTTTCTCGGACTGGTTCCCGCCTTGACTTCCGCCAGGTTGCTAACGCCGTCGCCGTCGTCATCCGCATAGGCGTCCGCCGGGGTGAATACGTCAAACCCCAGCTGCTGCTCCTGGCAGTCAGTGATCCCGTCGTTGTCAGTGTCTTTCAAAAGACAGGTATCCATCTTGGCGATGGTCTGGCTGTTAAAGCGCACGTAGACTGATTCTTTGTTGCTGATGAAGTCCTGCTCGTACAACAGGTCTCCCGCCTTGTCATGCATCTGATAAATGGCTTTATCGTCATGCACTTCCAACACGCGAATGCCGTCGCCGTCATACAGGTAGTCAATGTTGACCTCGCCATTCTTGATGTTGGTCATCTCATTGGCGTGGTTGTAGGTCATGTTGAAACGGCCGTTGTTTCTGACGTTGCCGTACGCGTCGTAAGAGAAGCTGAAGGCGTTGGCGCCGGTGGTGTTCGCCAGACGATTGTTGCCGTCGTAGTGATACGTCATGGCCCCCAAATTACCCAGGTTTTTGCTCAGCAAGTTGCCTTTAGCGTCATAGCTGAAGCTTCCCGCTCCCCAACGTCCGTTCGCCGACGTCAGTCGATCCAGGCCGTCATAGCCCAGCGCCGTGATGCTGTTCAGGCTATTAACGTTATCAGTAATGGAGGTCACGTTAGCGTTTCCGTCAAAGGTATAGGACAGGTCCATCGCCGTGGTCCTGGCGCCGACGCTTTTAATCCGCTCCACAAACTTACGCGCGTTCAGGGCATAGCTCACCTGTTGGCCATTGCCATAGGTATAGCCTGACATTTGCCCAGTCGGGTAGTAACGAATATTGGAGATAAACTGGCCTACCTGGGTAGGGCGGCCCCAGTCATCCAGGCTGTAGGTCAATGTAGTGTTGTTCGGGTACGTCAACTGATACAGCTGTCCCTGCTGGTTATAGGCGTAATCCAGATTGAACGTAACGTCGTTGACTTTCAGCGTTTCTCTGTCCAGCGCGCCCCATGGCGTGTACGCATAGCTGCGCGTCGACGCGCCTTTAGCCATACTGGTGACACGGCCATTACGATCATAGTCGTAAGCGACGCTGGGCGTGGTCGCCATGCCGCCATTGCCTGCGGGATAACCAATATTAGTAAGGCGGTTCATGGCGTCGTAAGTGAAGGTGATCAGACCTTCTGCGCCCACTTGCTTGCTGCGCGTGTTGCCTGCCGCATCGTAGGAAAACACCACTTTGCCGCGCTCCGGCTCCATCACGCTGCTCATGCGACGAGTTCCCGGTTGGTAGACGTATGTGCGCGTTACGCCGTCCTGAGTGACGGAGGTAATATCGCCGATCTTGTTACGATTGATGCTGGTCACCTGCCGCACCGCGCCAGCGATATCCGCCACGATATACCGATTCTGCAGGTCATCCCACGAGCCGTAGCCCTGCTGCAGATACGCCGTTTTATGGCCGCGCGCATTGGTGATCGTATAAGCGTCGTCAAAACTGTAGCCGCTCAAATAGTTCACGCAGGGGACACCATAGCAGTAGGCCGCCGTGCTATTGTCCGCATTGTTTTTGACCGACGTCACCCGATTCAGCGCATCGTAGGTTTTCACCACGCCCAATGGCTCCGCACTGTTAGCGGACGCATAGGATACAAAGGTTTCGCGCCCGCCTGCGTCGTACTCAGTACGCACATACACTGGATCAATACCTGCGCCGCTTTCTTTCGACAATACCGCGCGGCCCAGTCCGTCCAGCGTGATTTCCTTACGATAGCCTGAACCATCCCGCGTAACAGTGATTCTGTTCGGCTCATACTGATAGTTGCTCGCCGCCAGGCCTGGCGGATCAACCCGCGTAACCCGATTCAGCGCATCGTAACTATAAGAGGTGCGCTGGCCTTCCGCGTCATCCTCCCAAGCAATGGTGCCGGTGGGATTAACAGAGCGAGATATGGATGAGCCGTCTGGATACAGCTCGCTTCCCGCCACACCGCGGAAGTAATTGTTGTAAGAGACCGTTTGTGGGCCGTTGTGGTTGGTGTAGGACTTCGTCGCCAGTTCGCCCGTATTATGGTGGGTAAACGACTCCGTGACGCCATTCGCTGTACGAGACGTGGGCTGACCGTTAGTGTCATAAACAATGGAAGTGACCCAGTTCTCGCCGTTATCGCCTTCCACCTTCTCTTCAGTCAACAAGCCGATCAGTTGCGGCTGGGAGCTGGACCATGTCTGGTGTTTGTACGTATAACGGGTCGTTCGGGTTTTGCCGTTGGTGGTTTCGCTTTTGGTGCGTGGAAAGTAATACTCGTCAAAATCGCTGTACGCAGTAATGAACTTGTTATCCACGGTAGTTTTTACAAGCCTGACAGGAATTGTCTGCGGGTATGCCGCCGCCTTATTACCGTTAGAATCCGCCAAGTAAAATTCGCCTCTTGAAGGCCACTCTTTATAGTCGTATCGGCTTGACTTAAGGAGGGCGCCACTCTTTGAGTCATAAACGTCTTCTTTACTCAGCTTGCCAATAAAAGGGTCCGCTTTTTCCTCTCGACCAAAGTAAGTCCTATCTTTAGATCTATATATATACTGAGACTCTACCCTATAGATATTATTGGAAGAAATTTTCGTAACCAAGCTTGGAGTACTATTAGGATCTAACTTAAAAGTAAAATCCGTTACGAATGGCTCATAACCAGGTATAGATACACTGCGCTCCTTAACCCCCCTGTGCTGCCCCCCCTCAGGGTCTTTCGCTGTGTATATCAGTGTGTAACCGTACCCTATTTCTGCACCAGCGGGCAGAACAATTTTACTTAACTTCCACTTATTATCGTATGTTTGATATTCATATTTCCAACCGAACCCATCAGGTCTAACAACTCTTTCAAGTTGCTCAGGAAGACTACCTCGCCTATAGTTGCTATATTCGTACAACCAAGACTTTTCCTCTCCCCCATAATTCGCTAATATCTTTGACAACCAAAGACTTTTTATACCAAGGGAATTAGAAACCTCTTTATAATCAAATGTAACAACCCTACCATCATTTGATGATATTTTCGTTGGAATTACGAGAGTCCCGTATGATACAGGGTTATTGGGGAAGTTCCCCCTATACTCATATTCAAGATAGTTCCCAAATGCGTCATCTACTCTAGTCGCATACACAGCAACTCGACCAAGTGAGCCTACGAAACCATCGCTATTTTTATTCCTCAGAGCGAAGTCAAACCGATATTTCAGACCATCAGGAGAGTGAGCAATTATTTCTATTTTCGATTTATTAACCGTTGACTCCAACTGCCATCCGCTGTCCCTGTTTATAGAGACCCACTTCCCACTACTTTTATCATTAATAATAGGCTGCTGCTTATAGCCTGGTATCTCAACTATAATCCCATGAACACCAACAAGCTCACTTTTACAACTTCTGTCACAATTATATTCTCTATATTTCAGTGAGACTAACGCTCTAGGAGACTGAATAGTCCATAGCCCCATATTTCCAGGCTGGGATAAAATCTCGTACCTCCGGTAGATATCAATATTGATACCAGCACCAGGCATATGGACATCCTTTACTTGCCAGGACAAGTCTCCAGATATGTTATTTATATTTTCACCTTCGAGGTAATCATACTCACTCTTCGCCAGCTTTAAGTAGTCATACGCTAACGTGTCTTCACCTAGAGCTACAGGTGAAAAAAAGAGAGCATAGAAAAATAAATACAGTCTCTTTTTGATGAGGATCTCTACAAATAAGTACAAATTCATCTTATCGGCCTCACAGTACACTCTCTTAAATCAATTTATTCAAAAACCTACCTGACACCCAATAAAACTCACTATTCTTAGGCAGTTCCACCAAAATAGAACATATCGAAAATTCAACAATCTATTCACTTTCAACTCGGCTACTTTAAAGAGTTATTATTGAATAAAATGCAAACATCGATATTGCGACAAAGTACTTGTCTTTTGATACACAGACCTTAAAAGAAAGGGAGGTAAGGGGCTCGAGACCTACATCCTTATAGCCATTTCCATTCTTATTCGGCAGATATTAGACGAAAAATAACGTTTTGCATAGCCGGAGATTACATAACGTTAACAATCGCGTTTATTTTTTAGACAAAACAGCATTCAAAAAAGAACAGCAACGCCAATACCTTCACACACGCAGTGCATTTCGTTGTTTATAGTTACATAGCTTGAAGCCCATCAACTCCCACTTCGCAATATATCCAACTGCTCTCTCAGCATCTGGTTTTCCCGCGCCAGGTCGCTTTCGCGGAAGGCTTGTTTTACGTTTTCGCGCAGGTGTTCCGAGTTCCAGGGTTTGGTGATGAAGCGGAAGACGGCGCCTTCGTTGATGGCTTCGAGGACTTCTTTAAAGCCACTGTAGCCGCTGAGCACCATGCGGACGGTTCCGGGGTGGATGGCTTTGACTTTGCGCAGCAGGTCTACGCCTTTAATTTCCTTCATGCATTGGTCGGTCACGATGACGTGCATTTCGTGGGCGGCGAGAAGGCGCAGGGCTTCCGCCGTGGTGCGGGCTTCAAAGATGTCGTAGCCTTCGTGGCCAAGTTCGCCACAAACCGCGCGTAATATGGTTTCGTCGTCGTTGACGATCAGTATTCTTCTGGCTTGCGGGCCGTCTTCAATTTCCTTGCGTTTTTTCCCCCATAGATGATCTTCCTGCAGGAAGTGCATGCAGGCGGCGACAGGCAATGGCGGCGAGTAGAAGTAGCCCTGGATGAGGTCACAGCCGGCGCGCACCAGGAAGCTGTATTGCTCGACGGTTTCCACGCCTTCCGCCACGATTTTGATGCCCAGGGTTTTGCCCAGGCCAATGATGGCGCGGATGATGGCGGCTTCCTGCGGATCATCGGTGACATTACGCACAAAACTCTTATCGATCTTGAGCTGATCGAAAGGAAACATCTTGAGGTAACTCAGGGACGAGTATCCGGTGCCGAAGTCGTCCATAGACAATTGCACGCCCATGGCCTTGAGTTGGGTCATGGTGCGCAGCGCCTCTTCCGTGTTGTGCATGACCATGCTTTCCGTCACCTCAATCTTGAGGCAACCGGGCTCAACACCGGATTCCTGTAACACTCTGCGGACCAGTTCAACACAATTAGCGTCCTGGAACTGCCGTGATGACAGGTTGACCGAAACGGGAACGAGCTGCTGTTTCTGATCCCGCCACAGCTTCAGTTGCAGACAGGCGGCGCGCAGCACCCAGGCGTCCACACTGGTGATCAGGCCGGTTTCTTCCGCGATGGGAATAAACTCCAGAGGCGGCACCATGCGGTCGCCCTTGCGCCAGCGCACCAGCGCTTCCAGTCCGACCGCGCCGCCGCCATGAGGGTCCAGTTGCGGCTGGTAGTACAGCTCCAACTCGCCATTTTCGATACCGCGCCGCAGATCCTGCTCCATCTGCACCCGTTTCTGGATCGACTCATTCATTTCCTGGGTGTAGCTGCAAATACGATTGCGCCCCCGCTCCTTGGCCTTGTACATGGCCGTGTCGGCGTTCTTGAGCAAAGTGGAGGCATCTTCGCCGTCTTCCGGATACTGGCAGACGCCAATGCTGGGTGTGACCAATATGTCTTTATCTTTCAGACGACGGGGTTGCGACACCAGTTGTTGTATGCGGTTCAACATCAGTCCTAGAGGATGATCGTGATCCTCCTTGTTCATCAGAATGACAAACTCATCGCCGCCCAGCCGCGCCAGCGTATCGCCCTCCCGCAGACAGCTGCGCAGGGATTCCGCCACCTCTTTCAGCAATTGATCGCCAGTCTCATGGCCCATGCTGTCGTTAATGTACTTAAAGTTATCCAGGTCGAACACCGCCAGAGCGAAGCCCTTGTCGCGCCTCGCCGCAAAAGCGATAGCCTGCTGAATACGGTCATCGAGCAGGTTGCGGTTGGGCAGCCCGGTGAGGTTGTCGTAGTTCGTCTTGTATTCCAGTTGCTCCTGGTACTGAATGGACTCCGTCACATCGTTCATAATGGCGACAAAGTGAGTGACCTCGCCTTTAACATCCGTGACCGGCGCGACTTTCAGCTCATTCCAAAACAACGTGCCGTCCTTGCGGAAGTTCTTCAACAAGGCATAGCCTTCGGTATTGGATTTGAGCGCGCGTTTGATATTCGCGACGCCCATTTGACTGGTTTCTTTGCCGAGCAGGAACAGAAAGTTCCGACCTGTGACGTCTTCCAGGCCGTAGCCTGTGATGCGCTCAAAAGCCGGGTTAGCGTATACGATGGGATGTGCGGGATCGCTTTTGTCAGCGATGATAATGGCGTTCACGCTCGCCTCTATCGCACGATTGCGCAGCTTAAGTTGCTCCTGCGCCCTCTCTTTTTCCAGCATTTCTTCTTTCAAGGCGGATGTGCGCTGCTCCACCAGACTTTCCAGGCTGTCAAACAACCTTGCCCGGCCCAGGGCGACCGAAAACTGATGCCCCAGAGACTGCAACGCCCGCAGAGGCTCCTCCGCCCAGCGCTCACCGCGGGTGCGGGCGACGTTGAGCAAACCAATCAGCTCTCCGCCCAACAACAGCGGAATCGTAGCATGATGATTACCGACGAAACTCCCCTTCATGGCCGGACAATCGGCGATGTCCACCGCGCTGGTCAGCCCATCGTTGAGGACCCCGTGCCGGCAGGGACATTCGCGACTGCATGTATCCAACTGGTCTGCGTTGATGGAGCTACTGCGAAAGCCCGCTAACTTCCAGCCACCCTCGCCTGAATCCGGGTCCACCAGCAATAGCCACGAGGCGACCACATTCGGGAACGACAGCACCTGCCCCAGCCCTTGCTCAATGGTGTCACTTTCCGTGCTGGCCGCGCTCAAACCCGCTGTGAAATGGAACAGGCTGTTGATCAGCGAGTGAGTATGACTCAGCTCTTCATGCTTGGCTTTCAGTTCCCGGTTGAGACGAATGCCCTCTTCGTAGGTGGAAATCAGCAGGTCGAGAATCTGCTGGCGGGCGGAGTTAATGAAGTGGCGCTCTCCATCCAAGATAATTTCGATGCCCATCTTCACCCGCTGGTGATCCCGGTGCTCCAGATTTGCCAGGAAGTAACGGATGCGCGACAGCAGATACTTCTCCTCATAGGGCTTGGTGATGAAGTTATCCGCGCCGGCGATCAGCCCCTGCACCACATCTTTCGGGTCGGTAAGCGTGGTGACCAGAATGACCGGAATGGACTCCGTCTTGGGGTCCGACTTCAGCGTCCGGCATAAAGTGTAACCGTCCATTTCCGGCATCATGATGTCGCTCACGATGATGGTCGGTCTGCGTTCAGCTATGCATTTCAGGGCCTGTACGCCGTTTTCCGCAACTGTGACAGAGCAACTATTCTGCTCCAGCAGCATTTGCAGTTGCAGGGCTTGAGTCAGGCTGTCCTCGACAATGAGAATTTCTGTTCCTGTTAACATCACTTCAACTCTCTTGTTGTATTCTCCGCGACCTTGTTGCATACACAAATCAGACGCAGCTTTGTACCGGTAGTTCGTTTAGTAGCGCCGCGATGCGCGGGGGACTCAATACGTGCCGGGCTGCGCCCAGCTTCACCGCCTCCCCCGGCATGCCGTTCACTACGACCGTGGCGGGGTCCTGCGCAATGGTCAGGGCTCCCAGCCGATGCAGTTCCGCCATTTCCGCAGCGCCGTCGCGCCCCATCCCCGACAGCAACACGACCACCGCGTTCCTGCCGAAGTTTTTGGCGACGCTGCTGAACAGATGCGACACGGACGGGCAAAGCGTCTCGTCGCGATTCCCGTTCACCAGACTGATGCGACAGGACCGATCCACCTCCATGTGGCAACCGTCCGGCGCCAGATAAACCCGTCCCCGCTCAGCGCGCTCGCCGAATTCGCCAATGCTGACCGGGAGCGCCGACACCTGGTTGAGCCACTCGCAAAAGCTGGTCAAAAAGCCTGGCGATATGTGCTGCACTACAAGCACCGGACAAGACGTATCCCGCGACATCCCATGCAGCAGCTCCTTTAACGCCACCGGACCGCCAGTAGAGGCGCCGATCGCGATCACGCCCGGCTGAATGCTCTCATGATCCTGATCCAGCCCCACCGAGGGCGGCGGTCGCGCCGCAACGCGCTTTTCGTCGCGGCGATACCGTCTGACCACTTTGACTTCGCTGATAAGACGAATGGTCCTCACCAAGCTTTCCGCGTCCCGTTCAAAGTCCGGATGGCCGGGGCCTTGCGGCTTTGGCGTGACGGTAATGGCGCCAGCCTCCAGCACCTGCATGGCGGTTACCGCGTCTCCCAGACTGTAACTGGCGGTCACCACCACAATCGGCGTCGGGTATTCCTCCATAATTCTTCGCGACGCTTCCAGCCCATCCATGACCGGCATGTGAATGTCCATGGTGATCACATCCGGTTTGCGTCTGGCGATACTGCGCAGCGCTTCCGCGCCATTCGACGCTTCACCGATCACCCGCATGCCGCCTTCTTCAATGATGTGGCGCAGCAGCTGTCTGATAACAGGCGAGTCATCCACTATCAACACATCCATCGTTGTCACCTCTTTCCCATTGTTAACGGGCCATCCTGCGCCCGCCCCTGCAATCAGAGCAGCTGGCGAATAATCTCCAGCAAATTGGCCTGATCAAAACCGCTTTTTACGATATAGGCGTTAGCGCCCGCCTCCATGCCCCGCTCTTTGTCCTCAGGGCTCTGCAAGGCGGTGACCAACACCACCGGCAACTCCGCGAAGCGGCGGTCAGCGCGCACCTTCGCCGTCAATCCAAACCCATCCAGGCGAGGCATTTCGATATCCGACACCATGAGGTCGAACGCGCCGTGCTTTAGCGCTTCCCATGCGTCAACGCCATCGTTGGCGGTTACGGCTTCATAGCCGGCGCTCTCCAGAATGGTTTTCAATAATCCCCGCGACGTGACGGAGTCTTCCGCAATTAAAATGCGCTTGCGCCGACGCAGCTCCTCCATGTCCCCCACCTGTAGCGGCGCGGAATCCGTATTGCAGGCGCTTTTATAGAGATCGAACGGATGCAGAATAGGCACGATGCGGCCATCGCCCATCTGCGTGGCGCCGAGAATATTGCGCACGCGCAATAGCTGCGAGCCCAATGGCTTGATAATCACTTCGTGATCGCCGATAACTTCATCCACCATCAGTCCAAAGCGATCGCCATTGACGTTCATCACCGCCACTTGCGCGCAGACGCCCTTGTCCGGCGCGGAAACGGAGGTCGTCAGTCCGAGAATATCCGACAGCCGCCACAGCGGATTAGCTTCGTTATGCAAGGTAAAGGACAGCCGGTTCTCCACGCTTTTAATTTCTTCCTGGGGCAGACGCAGCACCCGCTCCACCGCCTGCGCTGGAATCGCCATCAACTGGTCTTCCACCCGCACCAACAACGCCCGGTAGGTCGCCATGCTGGTCGGCGCCTGCAGCGTGATGGTGGACCCGCTTCCGGGCGTCGTTTCCAAGAGAATGCGGCCGCCCAGGCGCTCTACTTTCTCGCGAACGATGGCCAGCCCCAAACCGCGTCCGGACAGGTCCGTTATGATGCTGCTGGTGGACACACCGGAAGAGAACGCCAGTTGCGCCGCGTCTTTGTCGCTCATCGCGGCGGCTTTGTCTTCATCCAATACTTTCTGAGCGATGGCTTTGGCCTTCAGCCTGGCGGGGTCGAAACCCAGTCCGTCATCGCGAATTCGCACCTCAAACAGGCCGGCGTTTTCCTGCATGAAATCCAGTTCGATTTGCGCACATTCCGGCTTGCCCATCTCACGGCGACGCGCAGGCGTCTCCACGCCATGATCGACAGCGTTGCGCAACATGTGTTGTAGCGGACTCTTCAACTCATCCAGTACGCGTTTGTCCACTTGCAGACTTTCTCCCGAGTAGCGCATCTGCACTTTTTTGCCTAGGGAATCCGCAATCTCCTGCACCATGGCCGGCAGGCCTTCCACTAACACAGAACAGGGCAACAGCAGTACCGCCTGCATCTGCGCATGCATGCCGTCCGCCACTGTAGCAACGCCTCTGGCGACTTTTTCGGAGGTTTTCGCTAACTGACTGAGCCGGTATTCCCACTGCCCAAGGAAGTCTGACGCCCAGGCGCTGAAATCAATCAGGGTCTGCTGTTCTCGCTCTATCGATAACAGCAGCTGGTCGTGACTCGCCTGCCGTTCTGCTTCGTGCTCGATATGCGTCCGCAACTGACGGGCGGCAGTGGTGATTTCGTGGCGATGCTTACGCCATTCCGTGAATCCGGCTACCGCTTCTTTCAACATTAAACAGGCTTGCGTCGCCTCCAGCTTGGCTTGCTGCAAGTCCTCGACCTGATACATCAGCTCATCCAGATGCTCCGCCTTGATACGCAGCATGCCGTTGTTCCCCGCCAGCCCGGTCAGCTCTGTTGGCCGCTGTCGCAGCATTGGCTGGGTGGTCTCATCCGACGATACGGCCTCGTTTGTCTGCGCAGCCTCTTCCTCTGACAGATCAGAAGAAACTGTAGGGGTAATGGGAGTGGTTTCAATTTGAGGAGGGATGTCTTGGGGTTCTTCCTGTACGGGCGGAGGCTCAGCGTCGCTCGACGCCGAGTCCTGAGCCAAACTCTCAGTGGGAGCCGAACCCGCCAAATCCTCGCCCCGTTCAATGCGCCGGCAAAAGTCCGAAAGTTGATCATTAGGGATGGCTGCCGCGTCCGCCATTAACTGTCGCAACAGACCATGGCACTTTCGGTTGACGCTGAGCTGCATCTCGCTGACGCCAGCGCCGCTGCGTTTGATATCGGCGAGCAGGGTTTCCCAGGCCTGACAGAGTTTCTCCACGGCTCCCAGGGATACCGCCCTGGCGGCGCCTTTCAGGCTATGCACTTCCCGGAATACGCTTTCCACCAGCGCGGCGTCATAGGCGTCAGCAGGCATGGCGAAAGCATCCGCCAGAATCCGCATGCGATCGCCGGCTTCCATCCGGAAAGCCTCCAGCAACCGCTTCTTCAGCGCCTCATTTCTGTCCTGCATACTTCTTTCCACCCCGCATGGCCGACGGAAAACTCCGTTCCGCTATGTCGCCTAAACTTCCGCCACGAAAAAGTCTTTTCCAAAGCTTCAACTCAGCGCGCCTCCTGTATTGCTCAGGCATTGAACTGCGCAATCCGGTTCTGCATGCGCAACCCCAATTGATGCAGATTGCGCGCCGCCTGTTCCGCCTGCTTGGTGCCCTCCACATTGTCCTGACTGGCCTTTTTGATGCTCTCCATAGCGCTCGCCACCTGATCCATTCCCACCAGTTGCTGCTGGCTGGAGGCTGCAATCTGTAGCGCTGCGCCTGACGATTCTTCAATACTGTCCGTCAACATGCGGATGGCGTCTCCTGACAGCTGGGCCTGCTGGTAACCGCCATCCACCGCCTTGCTGCTTTGTTCCGCCACCATAACGGCCTTATTCATGGCCCGCTGGATATCATTGAGGATATTACGCACCTGGCCGGTGGCCTGTTTGGACTGATCCGCCAGGGTTTTCACTTCCTGCGCCACCACTGAAAAGCCACGCCCCTGTTCGCCTGACTTGACCGCTTCAATGGATGCGTTGACGCCCAACAGGTTGGACTGTTCCGCCAGATCGTTAACCGTGGCGACAATCTCCGCAATGGCCTGACTCTGCTCACTCAGGCGCACGATGCTTTCCGCCACGGCGTGCATCTGCTGCCGGATCTGGCTCATGCTGTCCTGGGTCGCCTCCACCGCTTTACGTCCATCCTGGGACACCTGCAGGGTGCGTTGCGCGGCTTCGGTGACATGTTTGGCTTTCTGGTTGGAGACGCTCGCCGTCTGTTTGACTTCTTCCACGGTGGTGGTGATCTCACTGATGGCGGTGGCGGTTTCCTGGGCGCTGGAGGCGACCTGCCCGGTTGACGCCATAATTTCCTGACTGGCGGTGGAAAGCACCGCCACCCCTTCTTTCAGGTCTGCGGTGAGGCTCTGCAAATTGCCGATCATGGCGGAAAACGCATTGCCTAAAATGTCACGCTCGGAACGCGGCGTGACCGTGACGGTCAAATCTCCTTTGGCGATGGCTTCGGAAGTTTTCGCCAGTTCGCGCAGATTTTCCCCCATACGACTGAAGGCCTGACTCAGCATGCCCACTTCGTCTTCCCGCCTTTCGAACTCCCTGCCGTACATCAGGTCTCCCTCCGCAATCTGTTCCGCCCATTGCGTCAAATCAGACAGAGGGCCTGCAATTGATCGAGAGGTTAACCACACGACGGCCGTCATTAGCGCGAGTATGGCGGCAATGACGATCATAATGGTCTGCCGCTGCCCTTCCACCGTGGCTTCAGACTGAGCCAGCGCCTGTTGAATGCTGTGCTCGCCCAGGTTGATAATCCGGTCGCCCAGTTCTCTTACCTGGGCGATGCGCTCCGCCTGCTCATTGGTCAATATGGTCGCAGCAGCGTCATAATCACCGGACGCTATCAGCGGAATAATCGTTTTCTCCCTGGCGCTGGCGAAGGCCATCCACTGATCCCGCAGTTTATGCAGCAAACCCTGAGTCTCACTGGCGCGCACCGCAGCGCCACTCAACTCGCCCAGCAGCTTTTCCCCCTCCAGGCTGTTGCGCTTAACCTCATCCAGCAACCCGCCGCCGGAGCCCCGTTGCACCACCATTTTCAACATCAACGCCCGGTTCTCGTTGATATTGATCATTAAGTCCTTGATGCGCATGTGCTGGGTGAACTGTTCATCGAAAATTTTCTGTTGCGACTGCTGAACCTGCTGCAGCCCCTGGAAAGCAATGATCAAGGCCCCCACGACTATTACTGCAATGAAGCTGAAAGCCAGAATCAGCTTGTTGGCGGTCTTCAGGTTGCGATAGAACATATCCTATATCCTGTCGTTGACGATCAGTCGGGCGTCGTGAAGTAACTTGTACGCATCCAGCACCGCCCAGTGGGAGGGAGTCACCCCCAGCAGATACTCTTTGCGCACGCCGCTCAGGTGTTCAAGCCGGGTGTTCAGGCGCTTTCGCGACAATACGCGAATGCCGGCGACCCGGTCGGTCAGCAGTCCGAATTCACGGCCTTCCTGGGACAAAACAACGACAGAGTTACGATCCGAAAGGCCTTTCAACGGCAGATCGAAAAACACGCGAAGGTCTAACACTGATACGATGCGCCCACGCACGCCGATCACTCCCAATACATAAGGAGGCGTACAGGGAATGGGCGTCGGCGGCTTCAGCGGCACGACTTCCGCAATAAACTCCGGCTCCAGGGCGTAGATTTCCTGAGCCAGCTCAAACACCAGCGCTTCCATGCGATCCGACTCGTCTTCTTCCTTCTCCGGCTCCGCCAACTCCCGCGCACGCTCCTGCAGCCGCGCTCTGGCGGAATCCGGCGAGGGATTGAATTCATTCGCCAGAAACTGCTCCACCTGCTGCAGATTACGTTTTAACGCTTCCCAGTCGGTGTATGTTGAACCTTTCAACTCTGCTCTCCTTCCTTACAATCCTTCGGGCGCAATGCGTTTCACTTGATATCGCCGGCGATGTCGTCAAACGCGCCTCGCACCAGTTCCAGCAGATCTCCCGCCGTCAGTCCTTCCCCTTCCTCCAGTGGCTGCTCCGGCGCCACAGACGCCAGCAGCTCCCTACAATTTCGTAAACAGCGCACAGCGCGCTCAGGTTGACCCAATCGCAGACACAAAATGCCGCTGAGATAGTGAGCCATAATGAAATCCGGTTGCAGATAGATCACCCGGGTCAACGCCTCCAACGCCTGGCGACGTTCGGAACGCCCAATATGCAGAGACGCCAGCAGCCAATAGGCGGCTGGCTGTAAACGATCCAGCCGAATCGCCTGATTGGCCCAGTCTTCCGCATCCTGCAAGCGATTACGGTTGGCGTGGCTGCGGGCGATGAGTATGGCGGCGTCCGCCTGCTGACGCAGCGACAGGCCTGGGCGAGCGGTAAAGCGTTGCAAGTGTTGCACGGCGGAATCATAGTCGCCTTCGCTATAGGCTTCTTGTCCCCGGAGCCAGTCATTGTCCGCATCGGAGGCCTGCTGCTCTCGCGAGACGACTTTCTTTTCCGGAGTATTTGATACAACAGACGCCGCCACCGAGATATCCACGGCGGTGGCGCGCCAGGCGTGCTGCTCAATCCGTCCCGAAAGCGCATTCGCCGCTTGCGGGCTTGGGCAGGCGGGTTCTGACGAGGCGTCACGCCAACGCGGCTCATCTCCCTGCCGCCGCAGACATACCGCTTCTGGCCAGTTGTGCACTTTCTTGCCCGCCCATTGGCAGATCACACTTTCCACTGGCGATAACAGCAACACCCCACCCGGACTCAGGGAGCGCTGCAAACGATCCAGCACCGCCGCCGCTTGCGAGGGGGAGAAATACATCAGCACGTTGCGACACAAGATCACGTCACAGTCGCACAATCCTCGTTTCTCATCGGGAAAAACCGACTGCGCCAGATTCAATTGAAAGAATTCGACACGCCGCCGGAAGCGATCATGAATCGTCCACTGATTGGCGCCGCTCTGACTGAAATAACGGGCGCGCCACTGCGGGTCGACCTGCCGGAAAGACCAGGCGCTGTAACTGCCGCTTCGCGCTTTCTCCACAAACTCCGCCACCAGATCCGTGGCCATCAGTTCAACATTCCAGTCACGCATGTCGGGCAGCAAGCCTTCCAACAGAATCGCAAGGCTATAGGCTTCCTCGCCGCTACAGCAGCCTGCGCTCCAGATGCGCAAACGTTTCTGACCAGCGCGGCGACGTTGATCCAGCAAAGGAATGAGAAAGTGATGAATCAGGTGCTGATAACAGGCGGGATCGCGTAAAAAATAGGTCTCGCCCACCGCCAGCTCCGAAGCCAGACGTACTTTTTGCGCTGCGTCGATCTGGTCATACAGTAGCGCGCGGGCGAAGGCGGCGGGTTCATCGTAGCCAAGGTCCAGGGCGGCCAGTTTGAGATGTCGCTCCAGATCGGACCAGCGTTCCTGAGGATAATGCAGCCCCCAAAGCTCATTAATCTTCCACTGGCAGGCCGACAACAGATCAGGGCTGAGCGCATTGGGCAGGGTCACAGCGTCACTCATCATGCTCAGCAAGCGCATACGCCAGTTCCTCTTTTTCCCTGAGGTTGAGCAAGGTGTCGGGATCATTAATATAAAGCACGCCATCTGGAAGACAGACGACGCCCTTCAGCACCGGAGGTCGTTCCGGAATCTCTGCGCCGTCCAACATGCTGGAGCGAGGAAATACACTGACGCCATCAACGCTATCGCAGGTTAGAATCAAGTCCATGGCGTCGGCGCTCACCCACAGGAAGCGATCCTCCAGCGCCGTGGCCCGCGATGGCAATCCCAGACGCAATCGCAAATCCGCAACCGGCACCGGGCGACCGCGCATATTCAATACGCCGCATATCACCCTCGGTCCTGATGGCAACGGATTGATCGCCGCCGCCCTGAACACCTTCCTGACTCGCGCCAATTCAACTGCGTAAGGCCTGTCGTCCAAACGAAAGACAAGCAGCTGAATGTCCTCCCCGCCCTGCATAGCAATTCTCCCTGCACTGTCTTATCAACAATAGACCTCTCCAGGCGTATTTACCAAACCCGGAACGCGCCTATTTAGCGCCATAACTCCATTGCAAAGGGGGCGGCGGACGGCGAAGCCCGGTATGAAGCGGACCGCTATGTATAGTGAGACGTAATGGCGTTACTGGCGACGCAAGCGGCGCGCCACGAGCGGGTTAAACAAAAATAATGCCTGACGTCAGAGAGTCTAAACCGTCATGACCTGAGGAGAGGATTATTGGGGCGTGTCAGCGACGGGGCGATAATTCATCAAAGGCGCGGATCACGCAGTCTGCGTGTTCCTGATAGATATGATTACGTTCATTCAGGTAAAGACAGGCGATCATGTTGGCGTTGCGGGCCGCCTGCAGGTCAAAGATATAGTCGCCGACATAGATCAGGTCGCCGCAGGCCAGACCCCAAGTCTCGGCGATGCGCAGCAGCCCTTCAGGGTGCGGCTTGGGTTTGCAATCTTCGCGGGTCAAGGCCAGCTCGACGGGAATGCCCAGCGCCTCAATAGCGATCCGGGTGGCTTCCCGCATATTGCGGGTCAGAATCGCCACCGGAATATCCAGCTCCCGCAGCGACATCAGCAGTTCTTTCGCTCCTGGCATCCAGGTCGCCGCACGCGCTCCGGCGATTTCATGGGCTTCCACCACCGCCCAGGCCTGGGCGACAGTGTCCGGATCATCCAGCGTCTCCAGGTGCTCAAGAATGGGCTTTCCTTCAGGAAAACCCAGCTCTCGCCGCATGGCGTCAAAGTCCAGACGGGAATCCACCAAGGTGCCGTCCAGATCGAAGATAAATCCTTTAACGCCGCTGAGGTTCATAAGACGCAATCCTGACGGAATTATCCGTTCAAAGCCCGCTGGACGCCGCTCGCTCAGCAACCGGCGTCAGAATACGGATCAGTAAGGGCACTGATAGATAGCGAAACGCTGACGTCCGTCGATGGAGATTTCACTGTCGGGAACGACGGTATTGCCGCCCAGAGACGCCGCTTCGTTACGCGCCAGCGTGGACAACTCTTCGAAAATGACTTTTTCGTCGCGGCTCAGGATACCCACGCGGCTGACGCCGTTGGAGGTGGTCGTGCCCAGTTTCTGGCAGTTCGCCACTTCATTTCTCTTGGCCACCTTGACGGTTTCGCCTTCCGGCGTCAGAGAAACCCACGAACACCCGGAGGCCATTAAGGTTGTCGCAATCAATACTAACGTTGCTTTTCTCATCTTCTCTTCCATATTTTTCAGAATGTTAGAGTGTTTTACTAAAAAGATTTTCAACTTTTTACCAGAACACCCGGTAAATTAGAACCTATTGTCTTGATAAACGCCACACGCTCTTGGTCATCCAGGTCGCAACCGGGGCGCAGACTGGACCATTCCGGATTGCCCCGCGCCTTGCGCAGCCAGCGCGACCAGTCCCCCGGCAGTTCCGGCGAGCCGCCGTCCGCCAGGGCCATCGGCTGTTGCGACGCATGTCCCCGCTTTTGCAGCGCTTCGAATAAATACTGTTGCCGCAGCCACAATACTTTGAGGGTGGATTCGTCCACGCACAACTTGCGTTGTTTACGTATCGCCGCGGTCAAATCTTCGCGATAACGGCGTCCCGTCTGCCACACCACTCCCGCCAGGGCGCCCAGCGCCGCCGCGGCGCCCAAGGTGACGCCGCCAGCCATCAGGTCCACGCCGACGCCCACCGCCGCGCCGGCGGCCGCGCCGCTGCCGGCCTCCACGCCCATCCGCTTCATATTGTCCGGATCAAACAAATCCAGCTCCCATTCGCCATCGCGAACCGGCAAGGCGGCGACAGTCACGTCCTCGTCAGCGAAGCGAAAAATCTGCAGCAAATCGGCGACGCAGTCCGACTCCGCCTTACGCACCTGCTCCTGCATCCGTTCCGCCGCCGTCTGAATTTCCGCTTCCTCGTTCGCCGTCATCAGACGAAAACTGGCCACGTCCGTCCACAAAGCGGCGATGCGCTGCGCGGCGCTGTCCATCTGGGACTCCCACTGTTTCTGACGCTCTTCGATTAGCTGTTGCAGATCGTCATAGCGGGCGGCCATCAACGCCTGCATCTTCTGATAGAGACGCTTCTCGTCCTCAAAATTGAAAGCGACCGTGTCGAACTCCACCTGGGCATGCAGGTTCAACGCCGCCAGTTGCTCACGCCACTGCGCCAGATTGGAGCGCGGCGCAGCGATAAAGTTCAGCACGGGAATCACCGGACGCGCCGCAAAGCTCAGCACTTTCAGTTCGTCCCGGTATTTACCCAGCACCGGCTCGCGGACATCCACGACATAAAAAATCAGTTCATCCTGCAATAGCTGCCGAATCACCTTGGCTTCTTGTGAAAACTGCGGATAGCGATCCAGATCCTGGATAAACGCGCGCAGTCGTCCCAGCCCGTTATCCTGCTCCGGACGCAATTTTTCCAGCGCCTCCAGCAGTTCGATGGAATCCTCCAGCCCCGGCGTATCGAACAGCGTAATGACTGGCGTTTCATTGACCAGAATCTGCCCCGCCTCCACATGTCGGGTGGCGCCCGGATGATTGGAGATAACGCCAAATTTCAGATCGCGCAACAGGGTGCGCATCAGGGAGGTTTTACCTGCGTTGGTGTGGCCGACCACCGCCACGGAAATTGGGTCGCCGCCGATACCGGCGCGGGCTTTAGACGGCGTGGCGTTATCCATGCTTCATCTCCCTTTCGGAATGCGTCCCGATCACCCGGTGCGCCACCCGCTGTGGCTCTATTCCGCATTCCGCGGCCAATTGGTGCCAGTCGCAGATGCGTATGTCACGCCCTTGCTGATCCTGATCGAAATACCCCGCCGTTTCGCACAACTCCAGCCAGGTCAATGATTTACGCCCTTCGGTCAGTTGCGCCAGAAACCGCTTCAAGCCTCGGTCTGGCGAACGTTGCAGCGACACCGCCAGCACCAACGGCGTCTGTTTCAACGCCTGGGCGCGCTGTAGCGCTGCATGCTGGCCTTCCCGATCCAACACATTGCCCAGATTAAACGCCTCAGAAACGCCATCTCCAGCAGCCATATGGGCGCTGTCCAATTCCACCCCGAGCCAGTAGCTCTGAGTCGGTGGGGTTTCCTCCTGCGCCTGTTGAGGCTCGGGGTCCGCCTGAGGACGATCGTCTTCGTCCGCATCCACGACTCCCAGCACCCTTGTGGCCGGAATCAGCTTCTGTTTCAAACGAACGTAATAAGGACGCGCCAGATTCAGGCGAAAAGCGGAGCGCGCACGCCCATACGCGATCCAGGACGCCGCCAGCAACAAAAGACGCGGGATGATTCCATAGGTCAACATGCCGCCCAGCAATAAGCCGGACCATGCCTGACGCGCCGCCTCAGCGTTAGCTGGCGAACCGCCAATACGACTGGCGGCGATTTGCTCCGGCGTCGGCGCAGAGAAGCCAAACCATTGCGGCAAGGCCGCCAGGGCTTGAGTCAGAGTTTGGAAAGAGGATTCGGACAGAATGGTGGTTTCCCAAATAAAGTCATACTGGCGGGCGGCCAGCATCAGCAGAATCATCGTCGATCCGCCCAGCAAATAGGACAGCCACAACGCATGGGACAGCCGGCTGAGATTCCAGCGGCCTACCGCACCGGCGTTCATGACCGCGAACCAGGCCTGCGCCGCAGCGGCGTCCGCACTGTTCTTACCGCCCAGCTTGCTCATCCAGTAGGCCACCGCCCATTCCAGCGTCTGGCCGAGCATGCCTGTTTTAGCCTTGCGCGACGCCAGCGCCATGCCGCCCGCCCACAGCGCCAGCATCAGCGTGTTGACGCCCAACAGCGCCAGCAACAGCCAGAAGAAATTCACACTGCCCTGCTGTGCGCCGTCAAAGGCCTGCCGGGCCGCCAGTGCGCCCAGGCAAAACAACAGCGCCGTTGCGGCAAAGGCGACTTTTTTCGCCGCCTCCGCCGTCTTTTGCAGACGCGCACCCAAAGCAACGCCTTCACCCATTTGCCGGGCCCGGTCCAACACATGTTGCTCCAGCCCCTGACCCGAGGTATGCGCAGGCTCATGCAACGCAAGCGCCGCATACGCCTCGTTTTCCTGAATATGCCGAATCGCTTCAGCCTGCAGCCGGTCGTTGAACTTATCCGGCATAATGCAACCTTACCCTGACGTTATTCGACGCCCCCTGCGACGAATAAGATTCAGCGACGTGTAATTTCAAAGCGGTTCCTCTGGCTCGTGTCAGTCATCAGGCGAGTCCGTCGTCCACGGCTCCCTGTTTGTCATTGTCTTGCGCTATAAAATACCCCGGAGCGGGCGGGCGACGCGCGCTCCGGGTCGGCCAATAATACCTATTCGCTCCTCGCAACGACAAGCTCGGTCGGTAACAGGCCTGTCGCGCCCTTTTATTTCAGGATTATCGCCCCTCCGCTTGCCTTTAAAGTGGGCTATGCTAATTCTAATAGAAAGCAACGCACTGATACGCCCAGGTTTTCAACCAGAGCCGATGCTTGCCATCCCGCATACTTGAAAGCGTGTAGCCGGTACCCAAGATGTTCGCACCCAAGCTCGTTTTGTTGGCGTCTCTGAGTTGTTCACTAGCCTCTTTCGCTTCGCACACCCATGCCGACAAGCTCGCCCCGCAAGAGATCACCTACTACATCGTTGAAGACCTGGCCAGCCCTTTTCAGATCGCCTCCGAAGGCGTCAACAAAGGCGGACTGATCACCGACCTGGTGGAAATCATCTTTCGAGACACACCTTTACAACTCGTTCCCAAACCGCTCCCGGTCAATCGTCTGCACCGCGTTATCAGAGAGGACACGGAGACGGTCTGGCTGGCCTACGACGCCAAGGTATGGAATTCCCTGACTGATGTAGGGGACTTTGTGGAAGAGCCTTTATTTACCGTTAATCATGCGTTGCTGACCTGCAATGATCACCCTAAAAGCATTGCCGGGGAGGCGGATTTACTGGGCATGACCCTGGTCATCCTCGACAATTTCAACTATCCCGAACTGCGCCGCATGGAAGCTCGCAGGGCGCTGACGCTAACAGGCGTGGAGAAATACGAGCAGGGCTTTCGTTTGACCGCCGCCGGGCGCGTTGATGGATTCGTGGAGATGGAAATTCGTCTGCGCTACAACCTGGCGCAAGAGAGCGAACCGCCTTCGGACTGCTATCGTTTCGTCAATATGGACGCGGTGATACCACCCTACGATATCTATCTCAGTTTGAGTAAGCAGGCCAGTCCAGAATTACGGGACATGGTGACGCAGCGGGTCAGGCAAATTAAAGGCAGTGAGGATTATAAGCAGGTTTTCGCCCGTTACACGGACAGGCGCAATAAAGCAGATCAAACAAAGCGGGCGGAAGCAGCTACCGCCGCTCCCTGCCCGCCTGCGTGCCCTACAGTGGCGAATCAGCCTCTGTAGTAGCGATGCTCAACGAAGGTCGCTGATACGACAGTCACCGGCACTTCTTTACCACGCACGATGGCTTTCAGCTCCGTCCCCATGGCGGAGCAGTCAGTGTTGACGTAGCCCATCGCCACCGGCTTCTCAACGCTGGGGCCGTAGCCTCCGCTGGTCACGACGCCAACCACTTGCCCTTCCCCGTTGACGATCTCAACGCCTTCACGCACTGGCGCCCGGCCTTGTGGAGCCAGACCAACGCGCTTGCGGGGAGAACCTTCAGCAAACTCGCTCAGGGTCACATCCGCGCCGGGGAAACCGCCTGCGCGTTCGCCATCGGCGCGACGCGGCTTGGACAGCACCCATTTCAGGTTCGCCGCCACCAGATTGGTGTCCGTGTCCAGGTCATGGCCATACAGACACAGGCCGGCTTCCAGACGCAGAGAATCTCTCGCGCCCAGGCCAATAGCCTCGACGTCCGGGTGCGCCAGTAATTTGCGCGCCAGCGCTTCCGCACGATCCGCAGGCACGGAGATTTCGTAGCCGTCTTCGCCGGTATAACCGGAACGAGTGACGAAACACTCAGCGCCGTCCAAAGTCGCCCAGGCGCCGGTCATGAAAACCAGCTTGGTCAATTCTGGAGCCAGTTCTTCCATCACGCCCGCCGCAGTGGGTCCTTGCAGCGCCAACAGCGCGCGATCTTCCAGCACTTCGATTTCCACCTTGTCGCCAAGGTGCTTGCGCAGATGCGCGATATCCTGTTCTTTACAGGCCGCGTTAACCACCAGGAACAGGTCTTCGCCAGTATTGGTGACCATCAGGTCGTCCAGGATGCCACCTTTGTCATTGGTGAACAGCGTGTAGCGCTGCGCGCCCTTCTCCAGGCCGACGATATCGCCGGGAACCAGGGCTTCCAGCGCTTCCGCCGCGCCAGCGCCTTTCAGACGCACCTGCCCCATGTGGGAGACGTCGAACAGTCCGGCCTTGGTGCGGGTGTGCAAATGCTCTTTGATAATGCCTGCGGGGAATGTCACCGGCATGGCGTAGCCTGCGAATTCAACCATCTTCGCCCCGCACTCCACGTGCAGGTCATACAACGGGGTTTTCGCCATTTCGGCGTTGTTATGACTTTCAGCCATTGCTTCGTCTCCCTAAAGGCGTCACCGGGGACGCCGTTGTTCGCATGAAATTCTGTAGTCGCCGAAGCCGGTCCCGAAGGACCGGCGCATCAGCATTCGATTACGTTCACCGCAAGACCGCCGCGAGCGGTCTCTTTGTATTTGGTCTTCATGTCGGCGCCGGTGGCTTTCATGGTTTTGATGACCTTGTCCAGGGAAACGAAGTGACTTCCATCTCCCCGCAGCGCGATACGCGCGGCGTTGATCGCTTTCACCGAGCCCATGGCGTTGCGCTCAATGCAGGGCACCTGCACCAGTCCGCCAATAGGATCGCAGGTCAGGCCAAGGTTATGCTCCATACCAACCTCTGCGGCGTTCTCCACCTGCTGAGGCGTTCCACCGAGCACTTCCGCCAACGCGCCCGCCGCCATGGAGCAGGCCACGCCCACTTCGCCCTGACATCCGACTTCGGCGCCGGAAATAGATGCGCCTTCTTTGTACAACACGCCAATAGCGGCCGCTGTCAGCAGGAAACGCACGACGCCATCGTCATTGGCGCCGCCCACAAAACGATCATAGTAGTGCAGTACCGCAGGAATGATGCCCGCCGCGCCGTTGGTCGGCGCCGTCACTACTCTGCCGCCCGCGGCGTTTTCTTCATTCACCGCCAGCGCATACAAATTCACCCAGTCGAGAACGTTGAGCGGGTCCTTCATGGCGGACTCCGGCCGTCTGGACAGCGCGCGATGCAGTTCCGCCGCGCGACGCTTCACTTTCAGACCGCCAGGCAAAATGCCCTCTTTACGACAGCCGTTCTCCACGCAATCCTGCATCACCTGCCAGATGCGCAGCAGACCCTTACGCACTTCTTCTTCGCTGCGCCAGGTCTTTTCGTTCTCCATCATAATGCGGCTGATGCTGTAACCGGTGGCGCGACAGTGCTCCAGCAACTGCGCCGCCGTGCGGAAAGCGTATGGCAGCGGCGTGGTGTCGGGGACGATCTTGTCTTCGCCCACCGCGTCCTCGTCCAGAACGAAGCCGCCGCCGACGGAGTAATATGTCCGCGTACGCAAAGCCACCGCGCCGTGATTAAACGCCGTAAAACGCATGCCGTTGGGGTGATAAGGCAAGGTCGCGCGCTTGTTCATCAGCAGATGTTCTTTCTCCACGAAGTCGACTTCGTGCAGACCCAACAGACGAATGCGGCGGCGGGCGCGAATACGTTCGATCTTCGCTTCCACGTCATCCGTATCGACGTCTTCAGGTGTTTCTCCCTCCAGGCCCAGCATCACCGCTTTATCGGAGCCGTGCCCCTTACCGGTGGCGGCCAGAGAGCCAAATAATTCCGCCTTGATAGTGATAACCTGCTCCAGCAGGCTGTCCCGCTGCAATCCCTGCAGGAATTGACGCACCGCCTTCATGGGTCCCACGGTATGGGAGCTGGAAGGACCAATGCCTATTTTGAGCAAATCAAAAACGCTTACAGCCATAAATCATCACTCGCAACGGAGCTGTGAAATTTTGGGAAACCCGCCCGCTAAGCGGACGGAGAGGCCGGAGCGCCTCATAGGGCGGCTCCGGATTTGGCGTTGGCGCGGTAGACAGGGAAATCGCGACAGATGCTCAGCACCTTCTCGCGGACTTTCTCTACAACGCTTTCATCGCCCATATTGTCCAGCACATCGCAAATCCAGTTCGCCAGCTCCACGACTTCTTTCTCTTTGAAGCCGCGAGTGGTGACGCCTGGCGTACCGATACGCAGACCGGAAGTCACGAATGGCGACTGCGGATCGTTCGGCACCGTATTTTTGTTGACGGTAATGTAAGCCCGCCCCAATGCGGCGTCGGCGTCTTTACCGGTTACGCCCTTATCGATCAGATCGATCAGGAACAGGTGGTTGTCCGTGCCGCCGCTGACGACTTTGTAGCCGCGCGCCTTCACAGCGTCCGCCATGGCTCTGGCGTTATTCACGACTTGCTGTTGATAGTCGCGGAACGCAGGTTCCAGGGCTTCCTTGAACGCCACCGCCTTGGCGGCGATCACGTGCATCAGAGGACCGCCCTGAATGCCTGGGAAAATCAAAGACTGCAGTTTTTTCTCAATCTCTGGATTGGACTTCGCCAGAATCAGGCCGCCGCGAGGACCACGCAAGGTTTTATGCGTGGTGGTCGTGGTGACGTCGGCGATTTGCACCGGGCTCGGATACAGACCTGCCGCGACAAGACCAGCGACGTGCGCCATATCAACGATCAGGTACGCGCCAACGCTGTCCGCGATGTCACGGAAACGCTGCCAATCCACGACTCGCGAGTAGGCGGAAAAGCCGGCGATAACCAGTTTAGGCTTGTGTTCTTTCGCCAGACGCTCAACTTGATCGTAGTCGATTTCGCCGGTATCCGGGTTCAGACCGTACTGCACTGCGTTGAAGATTTTACCGGAAAAGTTAGGCTTGGCGCCGTGGGTCAGGTGGCCACCGTGGTCCAGGCTCATGCCCAGAATGGTGTCGCCAGGCTTGGCCAGGGCCAGATACACGCCCGCATTGGCCTGTGATCCAGAATGGGGTTGCACGTTGGCGTAATCAGCGCCGAACAGTTGCTTGGCGCGGTCGATGGCCAGTTGCTCCGCGACATCGACGTGCTCGCAGCCGCCGTAGTAACGCTTGCCGGGATAGCCTTCCGCGTATTTGTTGGTCAAGACGCCGCCTTGCGCTTCCATCACCCGTGGGCTGACGTAGTTTTCGGAGGCGATCAATTCAATGTGTTCTTCCTGACGGCGCTTTTCCGCGTTGATGGCCGCCGACAGCTCGGGATCGTAATCAGCGATCCGCATATCTTCGGTAAACATGGCTCGTGTTCCTCTTTCAGATTCTTATTTTGCGCAGATGAAGCGGGACGCGCGTGCGCCCCGCAGTACTGCTTAGTCCTCGTACTCAGTCATCGGAGGACATGCGCACACCAGGTTACGGTCGCCGTACACGTTGTCGATGCGACCGACCGGGCTCCAGTATTTGTCCGCTTTCAGCGCCTTCAACGGATACACGCCACGCTCGCGGCTGTATGGACGATCCCAGTCGCCCACCAGGTCCGCCGCTGTGTGCGGAGCGTGGTGCAACGGGCTGTGATCCACGTCGTATTCGCCGTTCTCAATTGCGCGGATTTCCTCGCGGATAGCGATCATGGCGTCGCAGAAGCGATCCAGTTCCGCCAGAGACTCACTCTCGGTCGGCTCAATCATCAGCGTGCCTGGAACCGGGAATGACATGGTGGGCGCGTGGAAGCCGAAGTCGATCAAACGCTTGGCGATATCGTCAACGGTCACGCCGCAGCTGTCTTTGAACGGACGTACGTCGATGATGCACTCATGCGCCACGAAACCTTGCGAACCGGTATACAGCACGGGATAGTGCGGCTCCAGACGCTTGGCGATGTAGTTGGCGTTCAGAATCGCCGACTTGGTCGCTTCGGTCAGGCCTTCGCCGCCCATCATGCGGATATAAGTCCAGGAAATAGGCAGAATGCCCGCGCTGCCCCAAGGCGCTGCGGAGATAGGCGCAATCGCTTTGTCCGCTGTCTCGCCCATGGCGCTGTGGCCTGGCAGGAACGGAGCAAGATGCGCCGCGACGCCAATCGGGCCAACACCAGGGCCGCCGCCGCCGTGTGGGATACAGAATGTTTTGTGCAGGTTCAGGTGCGATACGTCGCCGCCGAACTGACCGGGCTTACACAGACCAACCATCGCGTTGAGGTTAGCGCCATCGATGTAAACCTGACCGCCGTGCTGATGCACGATGGAGCACACTTCGCGGATGCCTTCTTCAAATACGCCGTGAGTGGACGGATAGGTCGCCATCAACGCCGCCAGTTTGGCGCTGTGCTGCTCGGCTTTCAAACGCAGATCGTTCAGGTCCACGTTGCCGTTGTCGTCACACTTCACCGCCACGACTTTCATGCCCACCATCTGCGCGGACGCAGGGTTGGTGCCGTGTGCGGAATTGGGGATCAGACAGACGTCACGATCGCCTTCTCCGCGGCTTTGATGATAAGCGCGAATCGCCAGCAGGCCCGCGTATTCGCCCTGTGAACCCGCATTGGGCTGCAGAGAGAACGCAGCGTAGCCGGTTGCGGCGCTGAGCATACGCTCCAGATCAGCGATCAGGGCGCGATAGCCTTCCGTTTGATCCAGCGGCGCGAAGGGGTGAATCGCGCAGAAGCCATCCCAGCTCACCGGAGTCATTTCCGTGGTGGCGTTCAGCTTCATGGTGCAGGAGCCCAGCGGGATCATGGTGCGGTCAAGCGCCAGATCTTTATCCGACAGACGACGCAGATAACGCAGCATTTCCGTTTCGGAGTGATAACGGTTGAATACAGTATGCGTCATGAATGCGCTTTGACGGCGCAGCTCGGCGGGAATCGCATCCTTGGCGGAAGCGTCCAGCGTCGCGATATCCGCAACCGGCTTGCCGGAAGCGAATACGTGTAAAAGTGCGGCGACATCTTCGCGGGTAGTTGTTTCGTCCAGTGAAACGCCCAGGGTTTTATCATCGATGCGCCGCAGGTTGATCTTCTGCTGCAGAGCGGCTTGATAGACCGCGTCTGTATCGCCGCCAGTGGCGACGGACACAGTGTCAAAGAAATGCGCCGTGTTGACGGTGCGTCCCGCCTGCTTCAGGCCTTCCGCCAGAATAGTGGTCAGGCGATGCACGCGACGGGCGATGCGCTTGAGACCTTCTGGACCGTGGTAAGCGCCGTACATAGAAGCGGTAATCGCCAGCAGCGCCTGCGCGGTGCAGATGTTCGAGGTCGCGTTCTGACGACGAATGTGCTGCTCACGGGTTTGCAGCGCCAGGCGGTAGGCTTTGTCGCCATTGGCGTCTACGGAAACGCCCACCAGACGGCCAGGCAGAGAACGCTTGTACTCGTCTTTAGTGGCGATGTAAGCCGCGTGGGGACCGCCGAAGAACAAGGGCACGCCGAAACGCTGGCTGTTGCCGATAGCGATATCCGCGCCCAGTTCACCCGGAGGCGTCAACAGGGTCAGAGAAAGAATATCCGCCGCCATGATCGCCAACGCATTGGCTTCGTGAGCGGTTTTGATCAGTTCGCGGTAATCGCGGACATCGCCGTTAACGCCCGGATATTGCAACAGAACAGCGAAGTAATCATGGTTTTGCAGGTCTTTCTGCGGATCGCCGACAACCACTTCAATGCCCAGAGGCTCAGCGCGGCCTTTAACCACTTCGATCGTCTGCGGCAGACAGTCATCCGCAACAAAGAACACATTGCTCTTGTTCTTGGCGTTGACGCGACGACACATGGTCATGGCTTCCGCCGCCGCGGTGCCTTCATCCAACAGAGAGGCGTTGGCCATTTCCATACCGGTGAGGTCGCCGATCATGGTTTGGAAGTTCAACAGCGCTTCCAGACGGCCTTGGGAGATTTCCGGCTGGTACGGCGTATAAGCAGTGTACCAGGCGGGGTTTTCCAATACGTTACGGAGGATGACCGTCGGTGTCAGGGTATTGTAGTAACCCATGCCGATGTAGGTTTTGAAAACTTTGTTACGTTCAGCGAAGGCTTTCAGCTCCGCCAGCGCCTGTGCTTCGGTGCAAGGGCCGTCGAGGTCGAGACCTTCCTGGATGCGGATGGTTTCAGGAACGGTTTTGCTGATCAGCGTTTCCATGTCGGCCACGCCCAGCGCGTTCAACATGGCGGTCTTTTCCGCTTCATCCGGGCCGATGTGGCGACCGATGAAAGCGTCCCGCTGCTCCAGATCAGCCAGAGTTTCGCGTGTATCGCTCATGATCTTACTCTCCTGTCAGCGCCTTATAAGCCGCGTCATCCATCAGCGACTCAACTTCAGAAGCATTGGATAGAGAGATTTTGTAAATCCAACCTTCTCCTGTGGGGTCTTCGTTCACTTTCCCAGGTTCGTCGCTCAGCGCTTCGTTCACGGCGACTACGACGCCGCTGACGGGGCTCTTGATATCGCTGGCGGTTTTCACCGACTCCACTACGCCGATATCTTCGCCCTGGCTGACTTCACGGCCCACTTCGGGCAGCTCAACGAACACCAGATCGCCCAGTTGCGCCTGTGCGTAATCTGTAATGCCCACAACACCGACTTCATCGGACTCCATGGACAACCACTCGTGATCTTCGGTGAATTTCAGACCGCTCATACGTAACATACTCCTCAATTGGAACCGGTTGGAATAAATTATCCTTCTGAGCCCGCCTCAGGACGTATCGACAGAGAGAGACGCCGCCGAAACAGGACTACAGCGATATCGTTTTTATATAGCTGAACCATAACTCCGGGCTATTGATTTGTGAAATTAATAGTTAAAATGCATTTATTTAAAATATTTATGGTAACGCTGTGAATTATCTCCCTACCGATCTCCTGCAAACCTTTGTC
Organism: Hahella sp. CR1; assembly: GCF_029813005.1. Classification (NCBI taxonomy): domain Bacteria; kingdom Pseudomonadati; phylum Pseudomonadota; class Gammaproteobacteria; order Oceanospirillales; family Hahellaceae; genus Hahella; species Hahella sp. CR1. Next base: position 196,948 of record NZ_JAPELK010000012.1, on the reverse strand, counting down.
GCCGTAGCGGATTATGGCGGTTTTACTCAGGCTGGCGACGCGTTGGGACGCTCCCAACCAGCAATCAGTCTGCAGATCCGGCGACTGGAGGAGTTAGTAGGCACCACCCTGCTGGTGCGCAACAACAAGGCGCTGGCTCCCACGCCGGAGGGGCTGATTCTGTTGCAGTACGCCCGCGACATCCTCGCTCTTAATAAAGAAGCCATGATCAAACTGTCGCAGCCGGAGCTGGCCGGCTGCCTGCGCCTGGGAATTCCCAACGAATTCGCCAGTTCGTTGCCGGAGGTGCTTGGCAAGTTTTCCCAGGCGCACCCTAACGTCACGCTGGAGGTCACCTGCGACCTCAGTTCCAATCTGGTGGAGCGTTATCGCTCTAAAGAGCTGGACCTGGTGTTCGCCCTGCATACCAGCCTGCGCACTATCTCTCCGGAAGAAGGCTGGATGGAGGATCTGGTGTGGGCCACCAGCATTCATCACACCTGCCATACCCGTCATCCTGTGCCGTTGATCGTCGCGCCGCGGGGCTGCGTTTACCGCCATCGCATTATTGAAGCCCTGGACTCCATGAGCATTCCCTGGCGCATTGTTTACACTTGCGCCAGTTTCAGCGGCATACGCGCAGGCGTACTGGCGGGACTGGGGGTAACGGTCCTGGGCAAAAGCATCGTGCCTGAAGGATTGCGCGTGGTGGAGAGCAGCGACTATCTGCCCGCCTTGCCGGGCGTGCAAATGCGTCTTCTATATAATCGGGAACAGACTTCACCCGCCGTGGCCGGCTTCGTACAGTTTATTTCCCGCACTGCGCCGGTGGCGGGCGACGGCTTGAGTCTGGATGGCCTGCGCGCAGGCTAATCCAAGAAACAAAAATTTATTGACGGAATCTGATCAAAAAACGCGCTACTTGTTTTTAACGCCTCTTCATAGGCGCTTTATCGGCGAAAGCCTTGCAATCAAGTCATTTGTAGCGATGGCGGGAGGACGACGATGTTTCGTTCATGCACGATTCTTCTGACACTACTGATTTCAGTCACGGCAATGGCGGAGGGGGTGATCGTGAATCGCGCGCCCCTCGACGCCCAAGTGGCCAACCACTTCGCGCAGCAAGGGATTCGTCTGCAACCGGGCCAATACTGGTACGACGCGCACACCGGCGCCTGGGGCTTTGAAGGCGGCCCAACTGTCGGCGTCACCTATCCTGGACTTCCCATCTCCGCTCCCCTGCCCGCGGATATCTCCGGCGGCGGCACCAGCATTTTTATCAACGGTCGGGAAATACACCCCAGCGAAGCCATGGCTCTGAGAAACTATTTCGGCCAGGCGATTCCCGGGCGTTACTGGCTCAACGCCGCAGGCGTCGGCGGTTATGAAGGCGGGCCGGCGCTATTTAATCTGGCGCCGATGTTCAGCAACCGGGGCGGCGGCAGTCGCGGCCTGGGTCACAGTGGCCGTGGCGGTTCGGTAATCAGCGACGGAACCACCTCGGGGTTTATTTCATCCGACCCCAGCCATGGAATCAGCGTCACCTGCGGCCCTGACGGGGGCTGTATCTACTGAGCATTAAAGCGGAGTCATCCGCTAATCCGACGCCGCCGGCTTCCTGACCACTGTCAGCGACGCCGGCGGAATGACAGGCAAACCCTCCCCTTTTAACAGCTTTGCAAACGCCGCTTTGGGCAGAGGTTTGCTGAGCAGAAAACCCTGCACCTCATCGCAGTCGCGCTCCTGCAAAAAACGCAACTGCTCCACATTCTCCACGCCTTCGGCCACCACTTTGAGGCCCAGCGCCCGGCCTAGCAGAATAATGCCGCTGGCTAAAGCTTGATTATTGGGGTCTTCCGGTAAGTCGCGAATAAACATGCGGTCGATTTTGAGCGTATCTATCGGCATCCGCTTGAGCCGGCTGAGAGAGGAATATCCCGTACCGAAGTCATCAATGGCCACGCTCAGGCCCAGCGACCGCACCTGTCTGAGCACCTCCACGCTGCGTTCCTCATACTGTAGAGCGCCTTCCGTCACTTCCAGCTCCAGATCCAGGTCGGACGGCTCCAGCCCCCAGCGTTGCAATGCATGTTCGATGCGCCCTTTGACATCGTAATGCTCTAACTGTTTGCCTGAAACATTAAAAGCGATACGTGGCAACTTCAGCCCCTCTTTCAACCAGCCCGCCACATCCCGACACAGCTGGTTGATCACCCACCTGCCAATGGGGTCGATCAGAGCGCTGTCTTCCGCAATATTGATGAAACAGTAGGGGGTTATCAGTCCCCGCGTTGGGTGCCGCCAGCGCAGTAGCGTCTCCGCTCCCACCAGCTTGCCGCTGGCCAGATTGAATTGCGGCTGGTAGTAGAGTTCAAACTCATTGCGCTCCAGAGCTTGCCGCATCTCACTGCTCAGGGTCAGGTGTTCAATTGCCCTTTCCGTCAGCTCGCTGGTGTAAAACTCAAACGTATTACGATGCAGCTCTTTGGCCCGATACATGGCCGCATCCGCCGCCCGCGCCAGATTCTGCGCGCTGTCCGCGTCATGGGGAAAAATGGCGATGCCGATACTGGCGGAGCAGACAATTTCATGGCCGCCGATGTGAATGGGCTGACGAATGGTTTCGATCAGCTTGCCAGCCATAGCGGCGGCGTCCTCGGTGTTGGACAGCTCTTCCAGACTGATGGTGAACTCATCTCCCCCCAGGCGCGCCACCATATCTTCCCCCCGCACGGCTTCAGACAAGCGTCGCGCCACGGTTTTCAGCAGGATATCGCCAGCTTCATGCCCCATGGTGTCGTTGATAATCTTGAAGCGATCCAGGTCGATAAACATCAACGCCACTTCCATACGCCGCCGCTTGGCCCGCTCCAAAGAAATTTCAAGACTATTGAAGAACAGCAGCCGATTGGGCAACCCGGTCAGCGAATCATGGTTGGCGAGATGGCGCAGTTGCTTTTCCTTCTCTTTGATCACGCTGATGTCGGAGAACACCGACACATAGTTGGCGATTTTACCGTTTCTATCGTAGACCACATTGATGTTCTGCCAGGCGGGATAGATCTCGCCATTACGTCGCTTGTTCTCGATCTCGCCCTGCCAGTGGCCGTGCTCGGTGATGGAACGCCACAGGGATTGGTAAAAGGTTTTGTCATGGCGGCCGGATTGTTGCAGGCGGGGGTTGCGTCCGTAGACATCTTCCAGGGTGTAGCCGGTAATCTCGGTGAAGGCGTTGTTCACCGCCACGATATTGCGCGCGTCGTCTGTGATAATGACCGCTTCGCGGATGGCGTCGAACACCACCGCCGCCTGCTGCAGCTCCTTCTCGTGGCGACGACGTTCCGTGTAATCCACCAATATGCAGCGGCTGCCGCGAAACTCGCCGTCCTCGCTTTGCAACGCCGTGCTGCTCAGCAATACGCAGAATAATCGGCCGTCTTTGCAGCGAACATTCAACTCCAGATTGCTCAGCGTGCCGCCTTTCTTCAGTTGCCCCAGCTTATCCCAGCATAACTGCACGCAGTCTTCCGACAGCAGATCGCAAAACATGACTTTGCCGACCAGCTCATTGCGTGAATAGCCCAGCCAGCGTAGCGCCGTCTCGTTGATGTCCACGATCAGCCCTTGAGGGTCCAGCGAGTGATAGCCACATGGCGCATTGTTATAGAGGTCGTAAATCAGGTGCGCATATTCATTCTTGCGATTTTCATCGCGCTTACGCTCAGTGATGTCCTGAATGGTTCCGTGCATTTGCACGGGGTGTCCCTGAGCGTCAAAAATCACCTCGCCCGCCCCGCACATGATGCGCTCCTCGCCTCCGGGCCAGATGACTCGATGTTCGATGGCATACACCTGCTTATTCTCCAACGCTTCGTCCACGAGCTTGACCACGCGCGCCCTGTCATCTGGATGCACGCACTCCAGGAACTTTTCATAGGAGGCCTTGTTGTTGTGGAGCGACAGGCCCAGATTGCGATAGACCTGATCCGACCAATACACCTCGTTGCATTTTAGATCCCAAAGCCAGTTGCCCAGCCGGGCGATTTGCTGCGCTTTATCCAGGTTGTTGCGGCTCTCGCGCAATGCCTCATTGCGGGCCTCATTGGAAGTGAGTATCCAGGCCACCACGGCGCCGATCAGAACGACACAGGCGATCAGGAGATACAACATGGCGCTTTGTAGTGACAGTTCCGCTTTCTGCGCAGCGGGCAAGGTCTCCATAAGCTGGTAGTCCGCCCATAAGAAAACAGTAGAGAGCAGGCCAGCGCCAAGCAAGGAGAAGACGAGTAAACGCCGGAGGTAAGAACGAATATGACTTTTGAGGTGTATCAAACGCACGCTATAACGTCTTCCCTGGTTTTCGCATGTCCGCCGGTGGCGGCTTTGTTGTTTTTTTATAAAGGAAACTAGCACAAGACCGCGATTTTGCCTTACTGGGACGCAATAAAAGCCAAATGAATTGATGACTGTCAAACCGATAGAAAATTTACCCCGTCGCCATGGAAATTGGCGACATTTCAACCAGACTATCTTCAGAAATACTCACGGAAACCATGATTCGCCAATAGCTCAGGGATATGGCTTACCCACGCCGACTCATAAGGAAACGCCGTCATGAATAAGTCTCTCTTCGCGCCAATTAAACCTCTTGTCGCCACCTTGCTGGTCAGTCTGACCGCTTCCGCCTCCGGCCACGGCTTCTTTGGCGCAAGCGCTTCCGATAGCGATTGTGAAGACTGCGCCGGCGGCGGTCAGGGCATGATGAGGAGCGGGCATATGATGGGAAGCGGCGGCATGTTCACAAGCGACGACTGGAGCGCATCCAACTGGAGCGGCTACGGTCGCCATTCCATGATGGGGTCTGATCACAGGTTCGGTCACGGGTACATGATGGGCGATGGCTTTATGATGGGCGGCATGATGGATTTAAGTTCGCCAAGAATGGCTGGTCTACTGGGGCTGGATGATAAGCAGCGCAACAAGATTGAAGAAATTCAAAAGCAGTTGGGCGAACAGCAGTGGACTCATTTTCAGGAGATGTACAAACAACACGCCGCCATGCAGAGCCTGTTCAACAAAGACGAAATGGATGACAAAGCCATTCTGGAAGCACATCGCGCCATGGCGGACGCCCATCTCAAGATGCTGGAAATTCAATTGCAGGCGCGCAGAAAAATGCAGGAAGCGCTCACCGAAGAACAACGGGAGCGTGTGCGTCAGATTCAGGATTATGACTGGGGGATGCAGTAACGTCTTCTAGTCTAAGGCGACGGGTCAGTTCAACGCCGCCGCCTCTTTGACGCTGCGCTTATCCAGAGACGCATTGAGCTTGTCCTCACGCCCGCTCTCCCTCAGCACCGATTGGCGGTTGCGACGCAACAGACCGGTCACCTCTTCCTGCTGATCCCGGGTAAAGGAACTCCACTCCGGCCACTGCTCCGGCGCCCACAGGAACTGGTTGTAATCCGGCAACCAGCCCGACATCAATTGCGCCCGTAAAATTTCAAATAACTTGGCGGGGTTTTCGTACACAAACCATTCCGGTATATCCATGGCTTCGACAATCTTATAGGACACGGATTGCTTGAGTTCATCATGCAGATACTGTGGCGATTTCTGCCCGATGATATGCCGCAAATAGCAGGCGATCAGGTAGGGAAAGCGGTTTTCAGAATCGATTGAGGTTTTATTATTGCCCAGCTTGGGATAATAGCGGTCCAGCTCCTCCAGCGCTTCCTCGTTCCGTCCCAGCTTGATGAGCGTGGCGGCCACCGGCAGCGCGTAGGAGCGATTCCCCGGTTGTTGGCTACGCCGTTGCTGAAATACAGACAACGCCGCCTCATAGTCCCGGTTGATAGAGTACTGCAGGCCGCGCGCGTAGAGATAGTTGGCGCCGCTGCGCATGCCCGGCGGCACCTGAATCAGTAATTCCTGCGCTTTCTTCATATCCCCGAGCGCCATCCACAGAATCGCCTCGGTTACCTTATTGTTGGGTTGCCGCCCGATCACATGGGGATACATGCGCGACCAGTTGAAGTAATCCGTCGCCGTGTCCACTGTAATTGGCAGGAATTCCAGTTGATCCAAGGGCCGGTACAGGTAATCCGGCTCCAGCGCCAGGGCGCGTTGATAAGTATCGCGTGCCTGCTCCAGACGCCCCATACGCAGCAGAGTATAGGCTTTCCCCCGATTGATGCCGCCGGAAAAGGGCTCCAGCTCTAACGCCTGCTCATACATGGCCAGAGACTGAATATAGCGCCCCTGGGAGCGCAGCAACTGCCCGTACCATAGGTAGCCAGGCGTGTAATTCGGCGCCATCTCCATGGCTTTTTTATAGAAGCCCTCCGCCTCACTCTCTCTGCCCTGCTCCGAAAACTGCAAAGCGCGGGATGCATAGGCCTGTGGCATGCCTGGGTCCAATGCGAAGGCCCGGTCCAGCAGAGGCGCGCACTTTTCCGACACCGTACTGGCGGGCAGATCCGAATAAACGCTCAGGAAATGGTAACTGTCGCACAGGGCGACGTAGGCTGGCGCGAACTGTCCGTCGAGGCTGATCGCCTGAGAGAAATTCTGTAGCGCGCGCTGCAGCGAGAGCACGTCGCGCTGGGACCAATAGTGACGTCCCTGCAAGTAATAATCGTAAGCTTCCGGGTCCGGCTCGCGGCGGTCACTGAACTCGTCACTGGGCGCGTTGAGTTGAGACAACAATGTCTCCGTCAGATCCTGGTGAAATGCATACAGCTTACTGACGTCGCCTTCAATGAGGCCGCTCCACTGGGAGTCTCTGCCCGCCAGATCGGTAATATTGAGAATCAGCCTCAAGCTGGAGCCGGTGACCTGCAAACTGCCGCTGACCGCACTGCCCCGATCAGGCCGCGACCAGGGCGCCGTCTCGCTGAACACCACCCGCGCGCCATGCAGGGTAACCAGTCGCGAACGAATAGCGTCCGTGACGCTGGTGGCCAGATACGCGCTATCGCGATGGTGGGAGGCGTCCACCAATTGAATCGGATAAACAATGATTTGGCTGGGAGCATGGGGTTTGGGATAAAAAACGCCGAACCCTAATGCGAACACCAAGGCGAGCGCGCCGACACTGATCCCCCACTTACACAAACCGCGCCGACGGCCCTGGGCTTCAGAGTGGGGACACAGACCGTCCACATCCGGCTGCGACATTTGCGCCACGATACGATAAGTAGAGCCGTCTCGTTCTATGTAACGACGCGGTCTGCCATTATCTCCGAACGCTTTGCGTAATTGAGAAATAATCTGATCGACGGAAGCATCCGGCTGCGCGGACGACGGCCAGATTTTTTCCTGCAGTTGCGCCTCCCCCAGCGCCCGGCCCTGCGCTTCCACCAACGCAAGTAGAGCCGCCATCGCTTTAGGAGTAAGAGAAATTTCACAATCCTGGTCAGCCAGTTTGTTGGCTTCCGGGTCGACCCACCAGTCTCCGATTTTAAAGGGTCTAAGGGGGTGAATCTGGCGTCTGATCATCCTTCTCTGCCCATCAAGTCCTTGTTAGGTGTTGTCCTGTGTCCTGAAAATCGGGGGCTACGGCATTATGGGGAATTCCAATAGCGCTAGAAAGCGTATTTCCTCCGGGGAGCCCAGCGCCTTAATCTCCGCCATCGCCAGCGGATATGCTATAAGACTTTTCTCCCAAAACTGGTATTTTTCTCACATTGTTAAGAAAAAATAACTTTTTACAGACGGTTACAGCCGATCGCCCGCCTTCGCCTTCCCAGACGTCGATTCTACGCCAGCATTAATCAGAATAAAATTACCGCTGGCCACTTTGCACATTGTGACCCTCCCCGCTTTTACGGCATAACAGAAAACACCCAAAAAGCGGACAGCCTGTCCTCTTATTTGGCCGCCCAATAATAAAAAGAACGCGAGGGACACTATGCAACCCAATTTCATCCCCGCCGGCCTTGCGCCGGCTCTTTGTCTTTCTATCGCAGCGTTGACCGGATGCAGTAGCGACACCACTGGCGGCGACAGCTCCAGCGGCGCCAACTTCCCCGACAACGCAAAATTCATCAGCGCCGACGGCGACATCACCATCGCAATCAAGACTGCGTTCATCACCGCGCAGTCCGGCGATTATCTGGTGTTGCCCGAAGGACGCTTGCAAATCACCGACACTCTGACCCTGGACGGCGATCCCGACGGCGATGGGACGTCACTGGAGAATATCACCATCGCCGGGTACGGCATGGATAAGACCATCCTGGACTTTTCCGGCTCTCTGGGCGGCGACGGCATATTCATTCAGAACATGAAGGACATCACTGTCCGCAACCTCGCCGTGGAGGAAGCCGCCAACAACGGCATCAAGCTGAAGGACTCCGACGGCATTCGTCTGCAATACACCCGCACCGAGTGGAAAGGCGAATTAAATTCGGACAACGGCGCCTACGGCCTGTATCCCGTGGAATGCTCCAACATCCTGATCGAAGACTCCTATGTGCGCGGTTCGGCGGACGCCGGCGTTTATGTCGGGCAGTCCCGCAATATCGTGGTGCGGCGCAATACCGCCAAAGAGAACGTCGCGGGCATTGAAATCGAAAACTCTCACAACGCGGATGTTTACAACAATGTGGCGGAAAGCAACACCGGCGGCATCCTCGTGTTCGACCTGCCCATCGGCAATCACAAATACGGCTCCACCGTACGGGTGTTCAACAACATCATTCGCGATAACAACACCGATAATTTCGCCAACGCCAGCAGCAATCCCGCCGGCGTGCATATCGTGCCTCCCGGCACCGGCGTGATCGTGCTGTCCACCGCGGATGTGGAGGTTTATAACAACGCCATCAGCAACCACGACACCACGTCCGTCACCGTCTCTTCTTTCTTCATCGCCGCCACGCAGACGGAGATGGCGCAATATGTCATGGACGGCATCATGGCTGACGGCTGGCGCTCCGTTCCTCGTAACATCTCCATTCACGACAACAGCATCAGCGACTCGGGCGCCAGTCCGCGAGGCGATTTAATACAGGGTGTGCTCCCCGCATTTCAGGCCATTGGGGAGACCACCCTGCCCAGCGTTCTGTACGACGGCTTCGGAGAGTTACTGGCCCGCGCAGGCTATGGCGCGCCATTTTCTGAGGAACCATTCGCTGCGGACGGATCGGAGAACATTTGCGTCTTCAACAATGGCGACGCCACCAAGGGTTTCCTCTATAACCCGGACCCAACCACATTTACTGACGCAGATCCCGCCGACGGCGAACCTGACGCCACCACTGGCGTCGGCGCCAGTCTGTTGGTCTGCGATCTGGACCGGCTTCCCGCCGCCACCGCCACGGTCGCCGGCAAAGTGCACGGATGCGGTCAGGATAACGCCCATGCGGCTTGCAGCCTGTAAACACCAAGGCTAGACACATCAGTAAAGAGTTGAGGCGCTTATGCAAAACAATAAAAAAGCCGCTATCTGTGGCGGCGTGCTGTGGATAATGGCCGGAGTGATCGCCGGCTGCAGCAGCGGTGGCGACGGAACCGCTGACAGTGGCGGCTCCACCGCCAAAGAAGCAGGCGTGTGCGGCGAAAGCGGCGATGGGGTGAACTGGAGCGCGCTGGCTTCCACCAATTGCCGCTATCTGTCCAGCTATCGTCTGTTCAGCGGTGCGGACCCAACGCAGACCACCGGAGGGGCCGGCATAGTATATGATCTCGCCACCCCACTGTTCACGGATTATGCGAGCAAATACCGGGTGGTGTACGTTCCTGAAGGCAAACAGGCCCAGTACAGCGAACAGGAAATCATCGACTTTCCCGAAGGAACCGTCATTACCAAAACCTTCGCGCTGCCGACGGACACGGCGAACCGCGGACTGGACAATGAGCGATTACTGGAAACCCGCCTGTTGATCCGGCGCGCCAGCGGCTGGGTGGCGCTGCCCTATATTTGGGGCGCCAATGAGGACGACGCAGAGCTGAGCGTGGCGGGAGGCAATTACGCCGCAACGGTGGTGCATAACGGGGTGCAGCAAAGCTTCACTTATCAGGTTCCCGACACTAATAAGTGCAAGCAGTGTCACCAGTTCAAGACGGAGTCCGGCTCCCGCTTTGTTCCCCTGGGACCCAAGGCGCGCCAGCTTAACTGGACTTACACTTACGCCGACGGCGCCGCCAACCAGCTTGCCTACTGGAAACAGAAAGGCATTCTTTCCGGTCTGCCGGATGATCTGTCCAGCATAGACAGCGTGCCCAACTATAGCGACGCGGACGCTTCCAATCTGGCGGGCTATTCCGACGATCAGATCCATCGTCTGGCGAAAGGCTACCTGGACATTAACTGCGCGCATTGCCACCGTCCTGAAGGCGGCGCCTCGAACACCGGCCTCAGCCTGGAGTTCTGGCGCAGCTTCGCGGACTACCAAAGTCAGCACGGCGTTTGCAAACAGCCCGTGGCTTACGGCGGCGGCGCACTGAGTTACGACATAGAGCCGGGATCGCCGGACGCCTCCATCATCAACTTCAGAATGGCGTCCGACCAGCCTGGCGATAAGATGCCGGAAATCGGCCGGCAGCTTGTGCACCAGGAAGGACAAGCCCTGATACATGAATGGATTGCGCGGATGGCGACCAACGACTGCGTAGATTAAGCCCTTGCGCGCATCGATAATTCAGGTTACAACCTGACAACAGGCTGCACATACGCGCCAGACGACAAAAAACTTTATAAAAACAGTCGCTAAACCAGCTTTTGCGACACCCTAGACGCTAAACCGAACGGACTGCCCCCGGGGGCAGTCCTAGCCATTTCTTGAACGCATGCCGAAAGTTGGCGACCTCCGTAAACCCCAGCCTGTCTGCGATATCGTCCACCGCCAGCGCCTCCTCCTGTAGTAACGCAATCGCCTGCTGACACCGAATTCGATTGAGCAGCCGCTGATAATTGATCCCCGCCGTCGCCAGCCGACGCCGCAATGTGCGTGGACTCATATTCAGCCGCCTGGCGATTTCCGGCAGCTCGGGGAAGCCGCGGCTGGCGTATAGCATGTCGCTGATGCGCTGCACCAGACTGGTTTCATCCCAGGCGGTGAACTGCAGATAGGTCGGCTGTTCCTGCATCGGCGTCGCGTCGGGTAAATGCACCCGCACCGGCTCTTCCAGCAAGCGCACGTCAAACGCCCATTCGATGAAAGGCTGGGAAAAACGTAATTGATCGCCGAACACCAGACGATATATTTTTTGGTCCGTCGGCGGCTCTCGCGTAAAAGACACATAGCGCAAGGGAAAGTCGAACCCCGCCACTTCTCTGGCGACGGTGAAAAAAGCGGCGATACAGATCTCCATCAGAAAATCGAGGGTCTCATGATCCAGACCGCTGACGTTGTAGTGCCGCACCACCACCTGATCGCCCTGCAAGGTCAGCGATTTATCCATGACAACGCCAAGCTGATCATAGTTGCGCTCCACCAACACCAGGGCTTCGCCCAGTGTCCGGCAGGTCGCCACCTGTACGCCGATTTCTCCCAGACTGGCCAGCGTGTAGGATTGCCCGATGGCGCACCCCAAACCGGGAGTGGCGTAACGCTCGCGCACCAGATCCAGCGTTTGCAGCAACCTATGAGTGGGCATGGAAGGCTCTTCCCACAAGCGCTCCCAATCCAGCCCCACCCGCTTCAAAACAGACTCCACAAACTCGACGTCGCCCCACTCCTCCAGGCACGCCAGGATATTGCGTAACTCATAACTGGGATAAGGCTGATCGCCGATCACCGACTGCGTGAAAAATCCCTGCTCCAACTCCTTAGATATTGCATTCACAGTACTCCCCGCCCCCTTCCATTGTTGTTATCGATAGCTTCTAAAAACCTATCGCGGCGGCTGAATACTGAATGTCCGCAATACTGCAGGTTATGACCGGCCAGACGCAGGCCGACAAAAACAGTTAACTGAACGTTATTCAGAAGAGATCATGCACCCTTGCCGTGAATCCAGGCAAAAGCTTTTTAGCGGAGGGTGGGAGAATTGCGACCTGGGTCAAATCAATCAAGGGCCCGACAGAAGCCGGAGAGCAAGCCGCCTCTTCGCGAGGCGGCGGTATTAAAGGCTTAAAACCCGATTAACAGACTAGCTACTCGCTGCCTACGGGACGTTCAGTTTTACTGATTAACTTGCCATCGTCATCGTAAACAAACTCTGTCACTTTCTCAGGCTCAGTGATTTTCGCAGGTAAGCGGAAAACAGGATGCCACTCGGTCAGAATAACGCGCTCATACGGCGTCCCTTTCGCCTCAACGCGTTTGACTTCAAGCCCACGATCGTTGTGGTCGTAGTCTGTCACAACACCTTCCCAATCCGTGACCGTGTCAAGATAACCTGAGTCGTCATAGGTGTAGGCGGCATTCGCAGCAAGGCAATTCTCGCTGGCGTCGCCTTCAACTTTCACAAGTTTGCGTACACCATGTATTCTTTCGAAGTAGTAAGTCGTCTGTGCGCCGGAGGACACAACAACAGTGGTGGAACCATCCTCGTTGAAGGTCAGCGCTGACTTCTCAGAGTTTCCGAACTCTTCAGATGACTCCGCCTTCCCTTCTTCGTTGTAAGTCCAAGTCGCCAAACGAACGCCTTTCTCATCGGATATACCGGTCAGGGCGTTTTTAAATCTTGGATCTTCATAGTGATAGTTCTTCTGTGTTCCGTCTGGATAGGCGGCGTTGGTGATATTATTTTTTTGCGCATTATCAAAAGCGTAAGTCACTTTGAGGTCGCCATTTAACTCGGCGCTGGCAAGATGAGTCGCATAGTTGAGCTGAACAGCGATCTGATTTCCCTGTTCATCGGAAGCAACAAAGTTTTGCGTCGCATCACGAGTGATAACGATCTTCTTACGATTTGGATAGACCTCCTCTTTCAACGCTCCTAGCTCATCAAACAGGTACTCTTTTCCATTCTCCGCGACAAAACGCCATACCCCGCTGGATAGGTCTTTTGTCAGCTGCGTCGCCAAGTGGTTAACGGGCGAATAAACACTGTCAGCGTTGTTATAAACGAACTCGCTCTTACGGCCTGAGTCTTCATAAACGTAAATTTTGTTCTGGAACTCGACCAAGTTCGCTGAATAGCTATACCGCCATTGCTGATCAAGGCTATTGTAGAATCTGGCGAACCGAAGCTCTGGACTGAACTCTATGTCCAGCTCTTCCTGGTATTTGTTGCCAGTGCTAATGTCTATCGGATTCTTATTTGCGCAACTAGGCGGCCCATTAGACTCGATACTGGGAGACAGGCATCTTCCCTTATTTGCTCTCCATTGCGTGTAGCTGCATGGCTTACACTGGCCGCCCTGCCAATAATACTTATTAATCGCAAAGACTAATGAGTTATTCCAGATTGAGGTATTGAGAACCATAAAACTTCCATCACGCCAGTCCCTGTCCATTTCCGCAACGCATTTTTTATATATATCATTGCCGAAATAGCTATTACAGTAGCGTCCTGCATGCACCCACTTACCACATTCCTCCGCACTGGCTTGCACTGTCAAGCCTAGGGAATAAATCAAGGGGATTAACATATAGCGTCGTTTCATCAACATACTTCCTTTAACTCTTTCCAATTTCACAGACTTCCATTTTTCAGCAGGTAAAGACACGGGTTAAAGTCCATCTTTATTTGCTTCAAACACTCTTTCCGCTGGCGAGTTTTTGGCGTCTACACGCCTTACTAACTCGCCTCGGTCGTTATAATCGTAGTCAGTGATAAGACCGTTCTTGTCCGTCACGGTATCCAGATACCCATTGACATCATAGGTGTATAGCGCTTCAGAAGATGCGCAACTGCTGGACGCGTCGCCATCCACTCGCACGACTTTGCGAACGCCATAGATAGTTTCAAAAAAGTAAGTGGTTTGCTTGTCCTGATCACGGGTGACAGTGACGGAATCGTCTTCGTTATACACAATGGAATAGCTACCCGCGTTATCTCCAGATACAGCGGATTTCGTCCTTCCTTGCTCGTCATAAGTCCAGGTCGCCAGCGACGCATCAGAGCCGTCAGTTACGCTAGTAATGTGATGAGAGTATTTGGCGTTTTCATAATGATAGCGTTTCAGGAGAACTGGAGACGCTTCAGCATTCTCCTTGCGAGAAACCGCCACAAAGTTAATTTTCGCGTCAAACTCGTATACAAACTCTTGTCCATCAGGAGCAACCACAGAGCTCAACAAAGCGCCTTGATAGAAGAGTTGCAGTTTCTTCCCGTTTGTAGCGGCGATTTCCTGCACAAGATCGGTTTTGGGATAGTAAGACAGGGATACCTCTTCCCCTGAAGCATTGCTCACTGACAACAGTCTTCCGGTATTGTCATAAATCTCGACCAGACCGTCGCGCTTCACCTCCCACATGTTCAACCCGGACTCGCCCTTAAAAAGGCGCAAGCTGACATTGACGTCAGGATCGCTCACCCATTTATCGCCATCCAGAGTGAATGAATACGCCTGCCCTTCGTCTGAAACGACTTCGGCGATTTTTACCTTGTTAACGTTTCGATAATTGACCCGTCTGGAGTAAGCATTACGCCAGCCTGACACAGTGTTGATATCCGCATAGGCCTGGCTTGAGTACATACGGGAGAAAAACAGTAATGAGTTATCGGCATCCAGATAGTCCACTTCTCGCAAGAATGTTTCGCCGACGCCCAGACTGACTGAGTCCGCCACTGTCGGACAGCTGTCGGGTCGATTCTTATCAGGTATCACGCCATCCGCTTTACACATTGAGCCCAGCTCGGCATAGCCTTTAGGGCAGGCGGGCGTACCATAAATATTGACGCCGCCGTTGCAATCCAAGGCCAATTTGGCGTTGGCGACAATATTGCCGCTCATTTTAGATCTTAATAAGTAGACACAGTCCAGCTTGCCATAGGGTTTAACTTTATAATGGCGCTTATAAAGCTCCCACCAGATATTCAATGCTTCCTGAATCGAATCGCCTTTGGTAATTCCAAGTCCTGTGGACGTATAGTACGGAGGATAAACTTTCGGCGTCACATCAATATCGTGGATAGCGGGATCGGCCAGCGCGCTGAATGAAAACGCCGTCATGGCGGCCAATGCGGACTTTTGCAGTAGAGACACGTTCTTCAGTGACTTATTATCTACTTTAGTAATCATATATTTTCCTTAAACTACACCTTATCAAAGGCTCAGGGACGGAGAAGACCCACAAGACTGATAGCGAGCAAGTTGCACCCGCAGGGAGTTCGACTTGTCGTCAATCCAATAGATCTGGGTTACAACGGGGAGGAGTTCATTGACCGGCTAGCACGCCGGTAATAGATAAATTAAAACGGAGTGGCTTGATGCATTTCCATGCTATTCCTTGGCCTCCTGATGAGTGGCCTTTCAGTTAAGAAGGGTCAATAAGAAACAATTTATTTCGTTTTATGGACTGTGTGCAAAGCTATACTTTTAGATTAATTTTTTTCAACGCTGCAATCAACTTACATTCCCCAAACCTTTGCAACTAAATTGCAATTACAACCAGCCCAATAAAATTTACCAATTAATCAATACATCCTTACACAAATTAACAAAATATTTTCTGGAAAATGCTTTCAAAATTAGCGCAGAACAATAAGGCCTTTCACACAATATCACACCGCCACACTTGGCCCTAAGCGGCGATTGCTCTATCATGCGCGACCGTTTCTGTTTATTTCCTGGACAATGCTGTGATTAGTACCGCGAACATTACCATGCAATTCGGCTCCCGGCCGCTGTTTGAAAACGTCTCCGTCAAGTTCTCTCCCGGCGGCCGCTACGGCCTGATCGGCGCTAATGGTTGCGGGAAGTCGACGTTTATGAAAATCCTCGGCGGCGATTTGAGCCCCACCGCCGGCGTGGTGTCCATTGAGCCCAACGCCCGCGTAGGTAAGCTGCGTCAGGATCAGTTCGCCTATGAAAGCTACTCTGTCATCGACACCGTCATCATGGGCTATCCCGAGCTGTGGGAAGTGAAGCGTGAGCGGGACCGCATCTATAGCCTGCCGGAAATGAGCGACGAGGACGGCATGAAAGTCGCCGACCTGGAAGGCGCCTTTGCAGAGATGGACGGCTACACCGCCGAATCCCGCGCAGGTGAATTGTTGATCGGCGTCGGCATTCCCGTCGAACAGCATTATGGTCTGATGAGCGCTGTCGCTCCCGGCTGGAAGTTACGGGTTCTGCTGGCGCAAGCGCTGTTCTCTGATCCAGATGTTCTGCTGCTCGATGAGCCGACCAACAACCTGGACATCAACACCATCCGCTGGCTGGAAGATGTGTTGAACGCCAGAAACAGCACCATGATCATTATTTCCCACGACCGTCACTTCCTGAACAGCGTCTGCACGCACATGGCGGATGTGGATTACGGCGAGATTCGCCTCTACCCCGGCAACTACGACCAATACATGGCCGCCTCGACTCTGGCCCGATCGCAGCTGCTGGCGGAGAATGAGAAGAAGCAGGCGCAGTTGGACGATCTGGCGCAGTTCGTCGCCCGCTTCTCCGCCAACGCGTCCAAAGCCAAACAGGCGACGTCCCGCGCTCGTCAGATGGAGAAAATTCAACTGGCGGAAGTCAAAGCCTCCAGCCGGGTTAACCCCTACATCCGCTTCAACCAGGAAAAGAAACTGTTCCGTCTGGCGCTGGAAGTGGAAGGCCTCAGCAAAGGCTATGAAGACCTCAGCTTGTTTAAAAAGCTGGATATGATGGTTGAAGTTGGCGAAAAAGTGGCGGTTCTGGGCGCTAACGGCGCGGGTAAAACCACACTGATGCGCTGCCTGATGAATGAAGTCGAACCGGACGCCGGCGTCGTAAAGTGGTCGGAAGGCGCGTCGATTGGTTACTACGCCCAGGATCACGCGGCTGATTTCGCTGAAGACATGAGCTTATTCGAGTGGATGAGCCAATGGCGCCAGCCTAAAGATGACGACCAGGTGATTCGCGGCATCCTGGGACAGTTGCTGTTTTCCGGCGATGAGATCAAAAAGTCCGTCACCAAAATTTCCGGGGGTGAACAGGGCCGCATGCTATTCGGAAAGATCATGCTGCAACGTCCCAACATTATTGTTATGGACGAACCCACCAACCACTTGGACATGGAATCCATCGAATCCCTCAACTTCTCTCTGGAGAAGTTCGAAGGCACCGTCGTTTTCGTCAGCCACGACCGCGAATTCGTCTCCTCACTCGCCACGCGAATCATCGACATCACACCTAACGGCGTGATCAATTTCGCAGGCACTTATGATGAATACCTGCGCTCTCAGGGCATGGACGTTTAAGTAAAAAAGAAAGGGGCCGAAATTTGTTTCGGCTCCTTTTCAATTTACCCCACCTAAGCCTTTCTCGATTCCCCCGCCCCAACAAGAAACAACTGACTCTCATAGCTCAACTCAATATTTCCGTCTTGCATATACTGGTTCAGCAACGCATCCAGCCTCTGTAGAAAGCGTGTTTCGTCCTCCGCCAATGCGCGTTGCGCCTGTGTCGATGAGCGGCTCATGCCGACGAAGGCTGAGGCGGGGATGGACATTGTCCAATGATGTGAATGGAACGCCACCGCCTCGCGCGGACGGGTAAACGCGTCGGCGATTTCGCCCTGGAAATCGAAGCTACGGTAGTGGCGGCTGTAGCCTGGGCTGCATGTCTCCAGCAGACCTTCGTAGCCGTCCAGGAATGGGCTGTTTTGATAGTGGCGATTGTTTTGAATGACGGCGAATACGCCATCGGAAGACAGCGCCTGTCGAGTCGCCGCAAGCATTTGGGGACGGTCCATCCACTGAAAGGATTGCGCCGCCAGAATCAGATCAAGCTCTGGTAATGTCGGGATGACCTCCTCCGCCTTTCCTAAGCGCCAATCGACATTAGGAAATTTGCGCCGCCCTTGCGCAATCATGTCAGCGGAAATATCCACCGCATAATAACGATGCTGATTACCCAGTATCGGCATCAGCCCTTCCAGTGCGATGCCCGTTCCCGCCCCGACATCAGCGATGTTCAAGGAGTCACGCTCAGGCAAGGCGTCCCTGATAATCGCCATTAACGCCTGAGGATAACGGGGACGATACAGATCATAGTCTTCTACAAGACCATCGAATTTTTCCTTGGTCATCATGGCATTCCTTTATGAGTGAAAAAGCGAAGCGATTATAATCGCTTTTGCCATGATCTCGACCTTAGGCGATAGAATGCAACCCATCCCTGGCGTGCATTGCATGCAGTCACTCTCGTGCAAACTGGAGCCCCTTTTGTCCATGTCCAAAGCAAGCGTTTACCTATCCATCCTGTCCAGGTTACGAGTAGTCATCGCGGTTGGGTTTACCTGCCTCGCGTTGGTCACCGCCGCCCACAGCATAAACGCGTTATTGTTTGACGAGAGCGTGGGCGCCGCCAAGAGCATAGGGAGCAATTTACTGCTGACAGAAGGGTTGCTGATCCTGTCCGCTTTATTCGCCTCCAACGCCAGATCAGTCGTAGCAAGGCCTGTTTTTTACGCGCTGACTTTACCGGCCCTGCTGGTTGGCGTTCCGTTACTACTTACACTGATTGTATCAGCGGCCGGTGCTTGACTTATTAACCTGACAGACAAACAGCTACCTTCTATTTTTCTGAAACGACAGCTCTTGCGCACATAGTGACCACAGGTCATTTATTTGACATTCTTCTTGTTATTCAATCCACTAGACGGTAGATTAATCCGCCTTCCCATCGCGGTTGGCGCCCACAGAACCATTCACTTCCTGTATCGCCGCCGCTTAATACAAGGAGTACTTCTGTGACAAAAGGCATCGTTACTTTCGCCTCCCTACTCTCTCTGCTTTCGCTCACCGCGTGCGGCGGAGGCTCTGGAAGCTCAGGCGGAGCTTCAGGCCAGACAAATACACCAGACCCCGCTGAATTGGTCGACCCCGGTCCGGCGACAGGCCAGTTTCCTGACAGCGCCATGTGGTCCGGCCGTGCGAACTACCGCACTATTTCTTCTGATTTCAAAAATCAGATAACGAAGGTCGCGCACGGACCTGACGGCTCCGTCTGCTACACCTATGCCCAAAACACCGCTGACAATACATGGAAAAGTAAGCTGGAGTGCCTGGCCCCGCAAGGAGACTTGCTGTTCAGCAAAGAGCAAGATGGGCTGACCGCCTTCAAAGACATCGCTTTTACCCCTCTTGGGAACTTGATAACGGTGGGACTGCAACCTGTCGGTCCCGAGCTGCCGGCCAATCCCGAACGCAACTATGTAGTGCTCAGCAAGTTCTCCATGCGGGGCGACATCTTGGCGCAGACCCGACTGGTCGACGCGCCGGATGCAGCGGATCTGATTGAGTACGACGTTAATGAAGACGGTACGATCACCTCGATTCCCATCACGGATTTGTACTACGGAAACAACCCCACACTTCCCAATAACGCATTACTTTCCCTCAACGTGGAGGCTAACTCCGTTTATCTTCTGGCCTATACATACGGGATCAAGGTGTACGCCATGAACCTGAACTTATCCCAATCCTGGGATCATCAGGTTATGCCCACCCATTTCGCGATGTGGAGAAGAGTCAGACCGCTGCACGCCAGAATTGCGGTCTCAGAAGGAGATGATCGCATCGCCGTCGCCTTTGAGACCAAAGACGCCTTCATACCCGTCTATGAGCAGCACTTTGGCCGTATGCTGCAACAAAACAACCACAATGAAGGCGATGATGATGAAGACATCGCCGTCACCTTATTGACCACTCAAGGCCAATATCTGGACACACTGCTGCTGGATAAACAGTTTGACGAATCCCTGGGCGGAGTTGTCGTGCAAAATGGCGAAATTTGGGTTGGCGGCGACGCCGCCGTGCAAAAACCGGGCGGCGGCGTTGAGAGAGACTTCTTTTTGGCGGAGTTCTCATCAGATGGAAGTCTGCGTAATTACAACCTGATCGACCATAAGCAGAACGAGGTAGCTATCGACTTCCAGGCGCTGGACATCGGCAAGTTCCTGTTTGCAGGCGCGACAGGCGCCGCTGACGGCGTCACCGCCGGCCTGTTGCTGCAGGTTACAAACGAGGCGAAAAAACTGAGATTCACCGAGTTCCGCGCCGACCAGTCCGCCCATATCCCCGCGGCCTCTCCCCTTGGTAATAATCAGATTCTGTTCGGAATGGTTTATGAACAGGGCAACACGAACTTGATCTGCGGCGCCGACGGCGCCCAGTGCAATGGCAAATACGTTATTGGCGTAGCAGGACAATAACGACTCCTTTTCGGCGCTCGCACAGAGCGCCGCGTCTTCTTTGGCGCACTTACGCCAATCAATATTCAAACATCCATATACAATACGTTAAAACCGATATATTTACATAATTACCACATATCACTTTTCATAATTGATTCACATCAATTCGACTTTTATATAGCCTCATATTTTTAGTTTTTCGTCATTTATTTTCGGCGACTCGTAGAAAATACGATAGGCGGAGTTACTTTCCCTTCCTACAATGCGCGCCGTTGCAGTCAATGGGTTTTATATATTCTAAGTCCTGTTCTGATCAGACTATATTCTGCTCATTTATTGCCAAATTATTTCAATATATGGAAATTAAAATTACAGGTTAGAGGTAACAATGAGATTAATTAAACTGGCTCTGCTTTCATGTCTTTGTATTTTCACTCTGCCCGCTTTTGCGGAAGGTAAAACCGATGCGTTGATCTGCACCATGGATATCAACGTCTGGGGCAACGCCAGTATCTGCCAGTGCCCTGAAGACGAAGTGTACAGCGAAGTCACCGGCACCTGTCTGACTCAAACGGCTTACAACGACCTTGGCAGACAAGGCCGTTATCCTCAGGTCTGCACCCGTGACCTGGGCGCCTGGGGCGCTCCCAGCCACTGTTCTTGCGAGGAAGGCAGCGTTTACTCTGAAGAAAGCGGCGCTTGCGTGACTGACGTAACGCCAAACATAGTTACGCTGAGCGGCAAGCTGGTAGTCACCAAGCCTGCTAAAGACATTCGTTTCGCCGATATCAGCCTGCGTACGCCAGAGGGCGGCAACTACCTGCTGAACTTCAGCATCAACCAACAGGACGCGATGAAGCTGGACGGTTTGTGGGTGGAAATCGTGGGTGAGAAAGTGTATCTGCGCGAAGGCTCTATGAACTCTCAAGCAGGCACTTTAATCACAGTACAAGACGTTTACTGGTTGGATTAATGATTAGATCCAGACTGGATCTATAAAATGAAAAAAGCAGAGTCGATAATATTCGTCTCTGCTTTTTCGGTATTCAAGCCTAAGCGCCGATTTATCTCAACAATGTCTTAATTGTGGCAAGCAGAAATATATATTTAAAAAACTCACCACCAATAAGAGTCCGTTATATCTCTTCCATAAAGTCTTCAATCACTTCCGGACTTAATTCCATAATCGCTTCCGCCATAGCCGCCTCACCATGTACCACAGCCATGACAGCGGCCAACACTCTCACGCCGACCTCATCTTTCGGTTTCGCCTTGGCGGCGAGACCCGGCAACATGGCGATGGCTTTGTGATAGCCCTCCTCCAATTCCGCCGACAAATCTGGTCCATGGCCATGAAGCCGGGTGATTTCTATTGATACGGGCAACAGAAAGAAGTCTATCGGCGCCTCCTGGGGATTCCGGCTCAGGATATCCACGATATGAGGAACCGCCGCATAGGACGCAGTATAAACGTCCCCTTGGTGACACAGCGCATTCCAGAGCGAGAAATAGGGTTCCGACTCAAAGGTATCCGACGGCGGCATTTTCGCCAGCTCCCGCAGCATTTCCGGGATATCCCCCGCTTCACCGAATGCATGCGATAACTGCGCCCATCGTTCCCGGTTTAATTCCAGCATGATATTCCCCCTCCGGCGCCAGCGCCTGCGCGCGCATGTTGTTCTTACCGTATTGGGACGAAGTTGCGCCTCGAACCTACGGTATTTCTCTTATCACTCTAGCCGGATTTCCCGCGATCACCACATTATTCCCGAAGCTTTTAGTCACCACCGCGCCGGAGGCGATGACCACGTTGTCGCCCAAAGTGACGCCCGGGTTAATCGTAGCGTGTCCGCCAATCCAGCAGTTGTGGCCTATGGTGACGGGCAAGGCGTATTCCTTGCCGCTGTTGCGCTCTACGGGATCAATAGGATGGGTGGCGGTGTAGATGCCGACCTGTGGCGCAATCAGACAGTTATCGCCAATGCGCACCTCCGCCACATCCAGAATCACGCAACCGAAATTGGCGTAAAAGTTTTCGCCCACATGAATATGACGGCCATAGTCACAGTTGAAAGAAGACTCGATGAAAATGTTCTCCCCAGTGCACCCAAACAGCTCTTTGACCAGACGCCTGCGCGCATCCGGCTCTACTGCGCTGGTGGCATTCAGCTGTTCCGTCAACAAGCGCGCGCTCAGGCGCATTTCCACCAGTTCAGGATCAGTCGGGTCATAGAGCTGACCCGCCAGCATTTTCATCTTTTCCGACATAGCGTTTCCTTGAATGAGTTTTGCAGACGCGACCTAGCCCGCGCGGATTGGAAATCACTATATCGGACAATTTCGTTGGAAAGGAGTCCCGCAGCGACGGGAACCAGGATCAGTCAGGTATCTCGGGCTCCACCAGCCTCGCCAGATGCTCCAGAGACTCCTGCCAGCCCAAATAATCTGAAGCTAAATAAAGAATGAAAAAATAAATTCGACAATAGAGCTAACTATTTCCTGGAATGACTTACCTGCTTTAACACCTAGTAATGCTATGACAAGATTGGATAAAGTACCCACTAAGAAAGTTGCCATAAGTTCATTTCCCCAAATTCTTTTGGCAACTTTCAGATCAATATCACTAAGCCCATCTATGCTTTCCGGAAGCGATATCACGTTAGCCCAGACCTGCCATTTTGAGGCAACTTTGAAAGCAAGCCAGCCCCCAACGACTATTGGCTTATCATCCCATAGCACACAATAAAATAAGATTCGCTCCAGGCATCCTAAAATATAGCCTCCTTCATTTCCTCCTATAAACCTCCGCCAGTCCTCGTTTACACTCAATTCTTGGTTGCTATGTCTTATTTCCTTTCCAACCCTACTCACCAGATACGCAGTAACTCTGCCAAGCAAGATCGTAATTAACGCCCCCAAAAGAAATGCAAGCATACGTATTCAGGTTTCCCCTTAATACTTACAGAATCACCCATTCGGCGGCATGCCCGGAACCCAGGTGCTCCATAGTTCCCAGGTGACGATGAAGGCGTCGCTGTTGGTGGAGATGTCGAAGCGCCAGCCCATGGGTTCTGAGCCGAAGATGGCGAAGACGAATTCGACGCTGGAGGCTGGCAGGATGATGGACTGTTTGGTCTGTCCCGCCTGATCCGTGATGGTGATGGTGGTTCCCAATACGTTGGCGTTGCGGATTTTGAACCACATGCCCTGCCCGCCCTGCACGCGCAGCGAGGTATTGCTGTTCCAGGTGCCCGAGGTGAGCAGCCGATAATTGGCGGGATTGCTGGGCGCTTCCATGGCGATGGAGTGGCCCACATAGGCGGAGAAACTCTGCGCCGCCGGGTTGCGCATCCAGTCTGGCAGACTGGGCAAGTGGGCGATGTAGATGGGCGCTTTGTAGCTCATCTCCTGGCCCGCCAAAGTCGCCTGCTTCTGCTCAAACTGGCGATAGGTTTCCGTGTATTGAGAACCGCGATTGGACGGACGGAAGCTGCTCATGCCCTGCTCCCAGGGATCGTTGATATGCAGAATGGTGCCATCCGGCGTGCCATCGCCATGGATGCCGGTGATCACCCGAATATGCGGGCCGGGCTCCGCTGTGGCGATCCATAGCGGTCCGTAGTTGCGCAGTAAGTCGACGAAAGCTTCGATCATGTAAGACTGCGGCGCTTCCGGGGTGAAGCCCCACACATTCATCACCCGCAGATCTTCGGGATGCAGGCCATTCTGATACTGCGACCAATAGCCCACCGCTCTGGCGATTTCGGATGGGTCAATGCTCATTTGTTCGCGCCAGCCGACAATCATGGCGAAACCCGCCGCCCAGCAGGAGAAGCCTGTTTGTTGCGGCACCAGCTGCACGTTGTAGCGCACATCGAAAGACTGGTTCATCGCCATCGCCTGCCGGTGCGCAGCCAGCGCGTCGGTATAGTCAAAGGCGCGGCTGTGTCCAAAAGCCGCCGGCGCACTGAAGCTGCGGGACGGGGCTGGAAGACTGCGACCGTAGGACATCGCCCGCTGTTCGCTCACCGCGTCAGCCTGCCAGTGTACGACCTGAATGCGCATATAACCTGTGCGGCGCACTTCCTCTTCGTACTTGGGAATGAACACGGCGATCGATTCTTCATAGCGTCTGCCGCCCGCCGGATCGACAATCTTGAACTTGGTATTCTCCGGCGTGCCGTCGCCGTGAATGCCGGTAATAATGCGGGCGTGTATCGCCCAGGGCTCTCCCGGGGCTTCGTCGGTAGTCACCCACACCGGTCCGTAGTTGCGCAACAGACCTTCCCAGCCCTCCAGGCTATAGCTTTGCGGCGGCTCCGCCACCAGACCGGAGGTGGAGATAAAAGTGGGTTTATCGTCGCCAGCCAGACCGCCATTGGCGCGGAATATATTCACCCAGCGCTCGCCCACCGTCGCCAGCGCCTGCTCAATGGTCAACTGTCGTTGCGAACGCCAGCTTTTCAGCATGGTGAAGACCGTCGCCCAACAGGTCATCCCGGAAGGCTGCGCCATGACCCAGAAATTTCCGGGCACGTCATAGCTGATGGCGGAAAAGCTGCGCGCGGCGTGACGTCCCCGCCCCGGCCAACGGGATACCCGGGCGCTGAGCCCCTGCCCCACAGGCGGGGTACTGGGCGCCTGCGGAGTGGGTTGTGGCTGCTGCATACGATCCAGCGCGCTACGCATTTTCTGTTGCTTGTTGGGTTTGGAGCGAGCGGGCGCGCGCGGCGCCAGTGTTTGTTCCAGATCAGCCAGTCGGTTGCTCATTGTCGTCACCTGCTGTTTCTTCAGTGCGGTTTGCCTTGTTGTCTGTTTCGGTTTCCGTGATGGGGGGCTGCGGTGGGCACTCAGCGCCGATCTCCGCCAGTTCCGCCACCAGATCAAACTCATCCAGATTCATGGGGTCCACAAAAGGACTTTGCACAGTCGGCGGCGCCGACAGTTGCGATGGCTGCGGAGGCGCTCCCTGCAGCTCTCTCTCAAAATGATCGAAACGCTCCTTCAGGGGCACCGCCCCCAGGTCGAAGCTGTTCGCGTAACGCATGGCCAGCCCCATCTGATCAAAAACGTCATGAGTAGGATGGGCGGGCGCGGGCTCCTCGTTTGACGGCGTCCCCGGGGCGTTTGACGTCGGAGACGATGCGGGTTGCGCCTGCGACGTCAGCGGCGGCTCAGCAGGCGCGGAAGCGGCTGGCGCCGGTTGCCCGAGGATGGCGGCCAGATCCCGTTCAAAATCGTCTTTCGCCAACGCCAGTCCTGCATCCAGCGCCTGTTTGCTCGCCGCCGTCACCCGCTGCGGTTGCGACTCCGCCAGCCAGTTAAGGTCATCCTCTTCCTCCTGTCGGCTGACGACAGCGGGAGGCGCGGCTTGAACGCCATTGGGCGACTCTGTCCTTAAACTCGGCTGAGACGTTGGCGCGTAGGCGGGCGTGGAATTGGAAGGCGCTGGCGAGGCCACAGCGGGATCAGGCCGGAATAAGTCATCCGGTGAAGTGGGTCCGCTCAATGCCCGACTTTGAGACAGCGCCCGCGGCTCTTCAAAAGGCTCAACCCGAAAACGTCCGGTATCCGGAGCGGAGAATTCGGGAGCGTAAGCCAGAGAATCCACCGCCGGTTGAGGATAGTTCTGCGGATAGCTCTGCTGATGGCTTGTCTGGTAGCTTGCTTGATAGCTTGCCTGGTAATCGGGCTGATAACTTTGCGAAGCTCTCCTGGACTGCGCCGACGGCGTATTCACAGGAAGCGATGGCGCCTGCTCCTGATCCATTCGCAACATGGTGCGCTGCGGCGGTTTATCCGTCATCGCCGGCGCAGCGGGTCGGCGTCCCAGCACACGATCCTCCAGCGCTCTGAGGCTACGGGTCGGCTGCGCGACGCGTTGACCGCGCACGACCTCGATTTGCTCCCGATACCCAGAGGGCGGCGCTGACATGCCAGCACCCCGTCGTACGTCTTCACGTTTGAGTCGTCTGGCGTCGCTGCGTTCGGGATGGGCGTCCCGCGCCAACGATTGCTCCAGTGATCGCAGACTTCGTCCCATAGAGGCGTCCTCTCCGATGGTTCGTATCCAGTCAATAATTGTCTGGCGGGTATCGCTACCACGCCTCCGTTGGTCTTTTTCCTCTGAACGCAACGTTATCCTCAGGACTGCAGATTCAGTTGCATCACCGCATAGGGGTCCAGGGCGATGGCTAAGGCGTTGTCGCCGTCTTTAAGCGCCTGCCGCGGCACCTTCAGTCTCAACTCGCCGGCGTCCGCATGCAGCACTTCGGCTTTCTGGTTGTTTACCATGGCGGCCGGATAACTGGCGCTTTGCTGCAAAACAAAGTTGCTGCCGCGCAGGGTCAGCTCCACCGCTTCTTCCTGTTCTTTCGCGCTCAACGTCGACAGTTGCGGCGACAGTTTGCGCCGACGCGCCTTGTTGATCAGATTGGCGAGGTCGGAATAGTCGAGGCTTTTTTCGCCGCCGGTCTTCTCCTTCACCACGTTCTCAATATTCACATTGCGCTGATTCAATTTCTCCAGATCCCGAGTCGAGGTGACGCCCACCTTGCGCAGACTTTCCTTCACCTCGTCATCCACATCCTCCAGCGTATCCAGCTGCACGTCGTCCTTGCTGGGCGGCTCGTTGGCGTTTTCGCGAATCTGTCGATCGGTGATGGAGCCAAGTTGAAATGAGATGCGCGAGCCGCCGGTTTCCCCGGGCTTCGCCATCTGGAATTTCACCTTGCCGTCCTCCAGCACCGGGAAAATATTCAAGTCCAGCGCCACGTCTTTGACGGTGTAAGTCAGTTTGCGCGTCAACCCTTTCAGGGACAGGGTGTCTTGCGCCTTGTCCAGCTCCAGAATCAGGGAGTCCAGAAACTGCTCCAGATTCCAGGGTTTGGTTTCACGCGTCGTCATCGTCGTTTAACTCCAGAGTGACGCGAAGTCTGTGCAACACGGGCTGCACGCTGGTTTCGATCCATTGGGTCGGCGGCGCTACGCCCACAGTGAGAACGCCATGCTCATCCCGTCGCGGCTGCAGCTCAATGGGCAGATCCAGCGCCAGGCGTTCGACATACAACCCCAGCAACTGATCCGGCTGGGCCGGGTCGACATCCAGCGCCAGTTGCGGCGTCAGAAAATCCTCCAGCATGTCCGCCAGACCAGGAAACCGATCTTCCTCGACCAGCCCCTGCTGATCGGGCGCCAGCCAGGACTCCCGAGTCTCCTCTGGAGCATTGGTCGCCGCATTCGGGTCCGGGGCCATTGCGTCATTCATCGCCATTAAGCTCCAGCCTTAGTGCAGACTGCTTCTTAGTGAACGTCTGCGCTGCGGCGGCGTATTTCGCTCCACCTGCACGGGAAACAGCGTCACTTTGTCATTGAACTCCACTTCCAGTCCCTGGAATTGATCCGCGATATCGCGCTCGGATAACGACTTGGCGCGAAGCCGGGGGCGCGGCCGGGAATTGTTGTTCTTCATGCTTGTTTCACTCCCACAAAATGCACCATGGCGGGCATGGGAAAGCGTATGCGCTCTTCCGACAGGCCGCCGATCACGCCGTTTTCGTCGACATTTTCCGCCCTCACCATCACCAGGGTCTGCATCTTGAAGACGGGAAACGCCCACAATGCGGCGGACTCGCCGGGACGTCCGCGGATTTGACCTTGATGCTGCGCCGCCTGATTGAAGCGCTCGACAAAATCCGCGCCGTTAAGCGCCTCCAGCGCCGCGTCGCTCAGCGCTTCCTGATCCGGCTCCAGGCGCGTCATCAAATGATTCAGCGCATACAGGCTATATTCATAACCGCTGCGCAAACGGATAGTAGCCCGCGGCCCTTCCTGTTCCGTGCGCACGTCGGAATCCAGTCGGGCGTTGCGATTGCGTTCCGGGTTGAGGGTCAGGAAGTATCTGCTTTGGATATCCACTCGCCGCGTATCGCTGTCAAACGGCGCCTCCCACAGACGATGCCAGTAATCCCGATAGGTTTCCCGGTCGCTCAGGGGGATGAGTTCGCCGGTTTCCTCCACCCTGTCAAAACGATAATCCCCCATCAGACTGATGCTGTGCTGCACGGAGGTTCCCCGGCTCTGACCCTTGCTGTTGCGCCAGATCAGGGAGAGTACGACGATATAGTCTTTCTGCGGCGACAAGCGCGCCGAGACGTCCGCCTCCACTCGCGGAATGATCTCCAACGGGCCGGAGCTGACGTCGCCAATGGGCTCGGCGTCCTCGTGCACAATGCGCAGGTCGTCCGCCTGTTTGATCTGCAACATCAGCTCAGCGTCGCGAATAGACTGAGGCGTCTCCACGGACAGAGGAAACTGCAGCGGCGCGCCTTGCTGATACAGGGACACTTCCCGCCCGAACACCACTTGCGTCGGCGTATGATCCAACATCAGACGCACGCTGCTGACACGTTTATAGGCGCGCCCGCGTCGGGCGGTCATGCCCAGACTCAAACCCGCCAGCAATTGATGCAGCGCAGGATCGTCCACTCCCGGATTGAGCGCGCGCAGGTGTTCCTGCAATTGCTGGTCGGCCTGGAGCCCCAGGCGGGCGAAGTCGGTGATGCCGTTGATAATCTGGCCGGTCATGCGCTGCGGCGCGTCGATGATGCTCTGCACCGTCTGCGGGCTCAGCACCTGTTGCAGTAAAGGCATCAATGCAGGCAGCGCCGCCAGTAACGCCGGGGCGACTTGAGCCTGACTGTATTGAGAGCGCGCCAGACTCAGATGTCGACGTCTGGGCCCACGCCGCGATAGCCCACTGGCTCTGGCGGTCGCCCCGCCTTGCGCTGCGGCGCCGGCCTGAATCAACTGCATGATCTGGCGCATGTTTTCGGGAGTGAGTATTTGTTGCGAGGCAGGACCCGCCGCACGCAGAGCCTGTTCCGCCAGATTGGCGATTTGCGCTACGGCGGTCTGGGTTCCAGCGTCCGCACGCGGCGCGCCGCCGCCGGATACGCTGCGCACGACCTGTCCCGCCACTTGTCCCACTGCCGGCGCCACGCTGGCCAGTAATGAGCCGATCGCCGGCGCCAGCATAGGCAACAGGCTGGGCAACGCGCCCACAATCGCATCGATAAACATTGGTCGGCTCAAGCGCCTTTCCCGTAGATGAAAAGGCGCGTTATCCACTTGCCGCGCCATGGCTGTCTGTCTCTGATATGCAGGGGATACGGCTGTCATGATGCTGTCCTTTTTACTTGCCTGTGTCGCCCCTAACGCTAATCCCGCCGGTGGCGGCGGCTCACCGCCCAGGTCACTGAGCAGGGAGACCGGCAAGGTTTCCACCGCAGAGATAGCGGGACCGGCGCCGTTGTCATCCCGGTAGCTGGTGATTTGCAGCGCACGCTTCTCCCGCGACAGCATGGCGCGGGGGATCACGAACTCGCCGTGCCCCCTCGCCTCCGGCCGCAACGGACCAATCAGGCTGGAGCGCCCGGCCGCGCCGGTCAGACGCGGCAGTCCGTTGGCGGTCTCGCTCTCGCCCTCCCCCAGGCTCCAACGCAGATAACGGTTATGACCAATGTCGAACCGCACTGCGACGCCTTCGGGTCCGGGCTGTATCGCCAGGATCAGCGCCAGCGCCACGGTTTATCTTCCCGCTACCGGCGCTGGAGGAGCGGCTGCCGGCGCCGCACCGGGTTGCGCACCCGGTTGCGCAGCCACCTGCTGCGAGGGACCAAGGCGCGCGCCGCCGTCATTGCCGCCCTGATACAGCGCGGCGAAGTTATCCAGCTTGAAGTAGTCGGATTTGAAGGTGATATCCACCGAGCCCGCCACTTTCGCCGCCAGCTCCGTATTCGCCACGCTCTTGGCGCTGGCCACGGAGATTTTGGTTTTGCGCGTACTGGAGGTATGACCACCCTTGGGTCCGCCAAAGATAGCGCCGATCAGGCCGCCGCTGGCGCTGACGCTGTTGCTGGAGGACTTCAGTTCCTGCAACGCCGCCTTGTCCGCTTTTTGCACCTGTTCGGTGGCCTTGATGTCGAACAGCACGGAGGCCTTCACGTTGCCGCGCTCCACCACCAGACGGGTGATGCCCATCAGGATGGTCTCGCGCAGCATGGCGCGCTGTTCTTTCGCCATTTGAATCTTGGCGTCCATGATGCGGGCTTTGACCTGATTATCTCCCAGGTCCACCGGATCGCCATTCCTGTCGGTCAACACCACTTTGCGCGAGCCGTCGGCGTTTTCCTCATCGCTGAAGTCCAGGCCGAATTCATCGCTATTGTTCTCCGCCAGATAACCAAACGAAGCGGTATCGTCGATGGCGTTGATGAATTTAGAGACCGACTGGGTCGCCGCCTTCAACAGCTTCTGATAGGACTCCATCTGCGCCAGGGTGACTTCCAGGTTGGCGTCGAACACGCCTTTGAGCAGATCTTTGACGAAACCGGGAAAATCCACCTCGTCAATAAAGCCGCCCGCCAGTTCGCCAGCCTGATCGATGCGCTCGTTTTTATGGCGATCATCGTCGATCATGTCGCTGGCTTTTTTGGGATCGGCCATGGCCTGACTCTGCAGGCTTTGCTGACGGCCATAGGGCGCAGGATGATGCGCGCCGCCATTGGCGTTCAGCGCCAGCTGCTGATAGTTCTGCCGGTAAACGTCCAGATACAAGGCCTTTTGGTCTTCAATCCCCAACTGGTGAAATGTGGCCGACTGGGCCAAAGTCCTGCGCGTATATTCTCTTGCAATGTCTTTGATAGCCTGTTCACTCATGCGACTGGGCTCCCTGTTGGCCTGGGTTAGAAATCGTCGTCCTCGTCGGCGAACTCGAAGTCATCCTCTTCCGCAAACTCGTCAATTTCCTGATCCGACGCGGAGGTGAAGTTGAGGATGTAGGACTCAGCCGCCTGCAGGAAGGCGATGAAATCCTCCTGCCGCACCGCCGCTTCATTGAAGTTGGCGATCCACTGGAAGATGCGGTTGCCGTCCACCGCCAGAGAACGATGCGCGGCGATATTGGGGGAAGCGCCGAATTCTTCCTTGGACAGCCGTTCGATCACCGTCCACAGGCTCTTACGGCGATTGCCGCCGAAGTAGGACATGATTTCGTCATCCTTCAGGATTTCGAAGCACTCCTGCAGTTGCGCGTAAAATTCCCGCGCCTGCACGTGGGCCATGCCGGTGCAGTATTCGGTCAGGTTGTATTGCAGCTCGCGGGTAGCCTGGTAGATACGGGAGCGGGACACAGGAGAAAACTCCCCTGCGCCGTCATCGACTTTTTCGGTCTTGTCAATGTATTCCGCCACTTCCGCCATCAGGTTGCGCCACAGCAAGGGGAAAGGCTCGTTGACCACCATGCGCGACAGCACTTCGGTGGAGCCCTTACTCAGCACCCGGCGATACACCATGCCGCGTTCGTCGAGCGAGGCGCGCTCTTCCCGCAGCTTCCAGTAACGGTATAGACGGGCGGCCGCCGGACCTTCCACCACATCGATGGAGCCTGCGGCCCAATTCAGCACCAGCGCGTCCACCAGACGGAACACGCCGAGACGCTCGCCGAATTCGAAGATGTAATCCAACGCGCCCGCCGCCAGAATGTTCTCTTTGACGACGCCCTGTTCTTCGACGTCCTCAAAGTGATCGACGCTGAAGTCCCATTGTCCGAAACCGCGTCCGCCGCCTTTACGCCGCGCCGCGTCCAGGGGGTCTTCTTCGCCGCCGGCGGTGCTCAGCGCATAGTCATAGGCGAGCGCGAAATGTTCGTCGTAGCCACCTTTTTTGAGCTTGTCGATGTCGTCGATCTGTACGCCGCGATCCAGCAGATAGTCGATCATCGCGGCTTTAACTTCCGGCGTGAACCGGGACTTCTCGATCTCGTTGCTCTCGATGTAGATTTCGAGCAACGCCGGCAACTGCCCCTGCTCGTTCACCGAATTAATCAGTTTTAATACCGCGGCCTCCAAGGCGCCGGGGTTAAGCGAGATTTTTGTGTTGCTAGGCATGGTTGACGTCCCGTTCGCTGATTACAGGCCGGCGCGAACCTGATGCGCAATCAGGTCGCACAATACATTGTCTTCGGCAAAATTGATGCGGTGCTTGGCCCCCACCAGTTTCACCACCTCCTGGGCGAATCGGTCGAGGGGGCCGTCTTCGCGCTCCAGCTCGAACAACACCGAATCGGTGAATCCCATTTCGTCCTTCACTTCCTCATCCGCGCCGTTGCAACTCAGCAACTTGTTCAACAGCGCCGGATACACCGCCGCCAACACCACGCGTTTGCTTTCGCTGATGCGCAGGCTGTTGATGCGTTTGATCACCCGGTCCAGCTCCGTCGCCCAGCCCTTGCGGGTGATAAGCTTGCGCAGCGTGTTCTCATTGGTGGAATAGACTTCTTTCACCTTGCTGAGCGCCGCTTCCGCCAGCGGGTCGATCTTGCCGGCGCGGACGTTCACCTTGAGCAGGTTGCTCTCCGCGTCCGGCCGCTGCTTCTCCAGCAATTTGCTCCACTCGTTCTTCAAGTCGCCGAAGTCGAGAGCGGACGACGCCGTGACGGTGGTTCCCGCCGCAGTGCGGGCGGAGGACTCTTTCTTCTCTTCAGTGGTAGCCATATCGTTCTCTCCTTTGGCCAAGCTTGAACTCGAGATAACGCATCGCATCCGCCAGATTCAGTCTCCCGTATCCGGCTTTGCGGTGTTTGAAGCGATTGTCGATTTTGTCGCTGGTGTGCTTGAGGATATGTTTGATCTGCCCGTCGGACAGCGTGCGTCCGGCTTTGCGGGCATAGGATTTCAGCAACGCCACAGCGCCGGTTACGAAGGGCGCGGCGTGGGAGGTGCCGGTTGAAAACGCGTATTCGTTGTCCAGATAGGCGCTGTAGACGTCAACGCCCGGAGCGATAAAGGAGACTTGGTCTCCATAGGTGGAAAAGTCCGCAACGTGCCCTTGCGCGTCCATTGCGCCGACAGCGATGACTGTTTCAAACGCGCCGGGGTAATACATTTCCTGTAACCCGTCGTTGCCGGACGCCGCCACGATGGTGACTCCTTTCCGATAAGCGTAGTCGATAACTTCCTGGTGAGGTAGGCCGCCGCCCTCATGTCTTACGCCTAATGACATGTTGATCACATGCGCGCCTTGATCCACCGCATATTTAACGCCAGCGTTAATATTTTCGATGAGTCCGGCGCCGACCCGACGTCCCTGTTTTTCCATGGCGGCCAGCACGCGCACGGGGATCAGTTTGCAACGGGGCGCCACACCGCCCGGCATGCCCTGCCCTTTACCCACGATAATGCCCGCCACATGGGTGCCGTGGCCGACTTCGTCATCGGCGATGGCGTCCGCGTCGATATAGTCGCCGATAAACTCACTGGCGCCATCGAGTATGTTGACGAAGTCATAGCCGCCGCGGATAGCATGGCGCAGTTCGGGATGATCCAGCTCAACGCCGGTATCCAATACCGCCACCACAATGTCGCTGTCGCCCTGGCTGAACGCCTGCGCCTCTTCCAGGAATATGGCCTCCCGCGAGGAGCGGTCAGTGCGCGCGCTCATAGCTGCGCTGCGTGGATTCAGCTCCATTTGCCCGATATCGCCGGGCGCGGCTTCCTCCACCTCCGGCAGCAGACGAATTTCCGCGATCATGTCGGGAGGAATGTCGCCGTCGCGAGACAGGACCAACCGATAGACGCGGTTCAAGCCGCTGGCGATCTCGTCTTCAGACCAATTCGGCCCGGCGGGCTGATATTCCCGTGTGGCGAAAAAGGACAGTCGATGCCGATGAAAGATACGATCAACGTCCGGCAGAAAACGTTCATGCTCCAGCCGCCGATTGCCCAGCAACTGCTGCCAATGAGGCAGATCCTCCAGCGCCGCCACCGGCCGCCGCAATTTGATACGCACGTGGTTCTTCATTGTTATAGATTCGATCCGCTGAATTCTTGCGCATACGATCACTGATTTCGGTGAGCTATGCGTGAGCAAGCTTCATTCCACTTTTCCAGACAATCAGCAACGTCCGAATGCGCCGGGCGACACACGCGTTTCACGTTAAATCCAAGCAAAGATTTGGGACGAAAAGCGGGTCTATTCCGACCCGCAAAAACCAGACAGCTATCAGTATCCAGCCCCAACTTTCGACAGATTCGTCAAGCCAGAATCAGCATTGGAGTAACGCTGACCCGCACTGGGTGATTTTTCACCCAGACTGGGGCGCCAGTGCGCCAGTCTTTGCAGGATTAGAGAACAAGAACGCCTACAGAAAGTGGGATTGGAGACTCAAAATGAGTAAGATAGCGCCCTATCAGCGAACCGGCTCCTCGCCGGGAACACAATCGCCCAGCAACAGGACCATCCGGATACCCCCATGGACGAACATCCCATCAACAAAAACGGCGCCTTATTCAACGCTTTCCCTGACGCCGCGAACCTGTTCGCCTCCCCGACCCAATAATCGTTAGCAAAACAGTAGTAACAGGCAGTTGGAATTCCCCATGAACCTCTATGACCTTTTTCAAAACTTCAAAATCTCCCGAGCCCATGGCGAAGCGCGCAATGCCAAAACCAGGGCGGAAGGCATCGCCGTAGACGTGCGCCTGTTAGAGAAAAAAGTGGAAAAACTATCCCACCTTTGTCAGGCCATGTGGGAAATCATGGAAGAAGATGGCTGCTCCAGCGCCAGACTAAAAGCCAAACTGGCGGAAGTTGAAAAGAAATCCCAAACCTCAGCCGGGAAAACCTCCCTGGTTTGCGACGAATGCGGACGAAAAGTCAGCGCTCGGGCGATAAGTTGTTTTAACTGTGGGGCGAAGCTGAATGGCTAATCACGCACCCACTGGGCTTTTACTATGAATTACATACTCCATCGCCTCACACCTGAGGACTGCATAAGAATTCAACGTGACCTCAACGAAGATTTGCCAGAACACCTTTCTCATTTGGCCACTTCAGCAGGACCAACACCTGGAATAAGCTTTGAATATGCAACGCCCTATGGGGACGTCTGTCATCTCAATCCTTGGGTAACAGATACATCGAGAAATCACTATGCCGTAGAGATTGTTTATGTGTTGGGCGTGGGTAGAGTTTTCTTATATTTAGATGGCGAAAAATACCTCCTAGAAACCGAATATCAGACCCGCACCCTTAAACCGCTGGCAATCGAAGACAACGAGAAGAAGAATTGGGTTAAGACTGAAGCAGTTGAAGCCTTAGACGTGCTTAATCGTGGGAGGTATTATTTCGATGAGTGATAATCATAAATCAACACACATGGATGCAAGGGTACGGAATGCATAAGCTCAAAGATCGTCGCCAATAAAGCTCGGGATGAAGGAGATAACACTTTGTCCCTACGCTGCATAAGGAAAACTTTCCTATTTATCTCTGGCTTAAGTTGGGAGAACTTCATGGATACAGCGTCATAGTGCGACGCCCCCAAAGCAGACAGTACAGCAACACCGACTCCAGACCGGGCCAATGCCAGCTGTTGCGCCAGGCTCGAAACCTCAATTCCGATACTCATCCATGCCACCACATCCGAGCCGTTGACGCTAAGCAAATGATGAATACTGGTATCGTTACTTTCCTTAAGCAAAGGCAGGCTCGCCAGATCACTTACATCCACGTCAGTCCCAAGCTTGTACTGGGAGGGATCGGCAAGCAACCCCAGAGGAGCGCTTAACAACGGGGTGCACAACAACGCTCCAGTGTTTCCAACAGGGGTGCCAATACCGAAGTCCACTTCACTATTATCAACCCGTCGGGTAATCCCCTGACTGTTGTCATTGATGATCCTGACACGCACCCTTGGAAAGCTTTGGGCGAACACCTTAAGCACGGCTGGAAGCACTGTGCAGCCAAATGCCTCCCCCACCGCCAGACTTATCGAACCCTGCTGCCCTGTCGCTTCCCCTCGCACCATATCTATTGCAACAGTCATATCGTTGAGAAGCCGCTGGGCGACCGGCAGAAACCTTTCACCTTCCATGGTCAGATTAATTCTGCGGGTTGTGCGCTGAAACAGGGTGACGCCGAGCTGGCTTTCAAGCTCCTTCAAAGCCCGAGTCAACGCGGGCTGACTGATGTGCAGGGTTTCACTTGCCCGAGAGACATTACAATAAGCGGCAGTGGTAACGAACATCTGGAGATGACGCTGAGATAGATTCATAACTCTTAATTATTAATCAGCTCAATTAATGCATTAGACATCACTCAAACTGATTTTTAAAGTGGTGACGTCACTATTGGAGCTTGTATCGGAGCCGCGCCATGAAACTATCTCGCTTTCTTTTTGCCATGCTATATGCCTACGCCGTCCTTTCCCTGCAGGCGGAAGCCATAACACCACAGGGAGAAGTAAAGGGACATGCAAGCGCTCACGACGCTGCTTCATCCCGTAAGGCGATAAGTAACGCTCAGATAGCGCTGCCTGGCAGCGTCACTGGCGGCGATATCTATCTGGGATTATTAAAAAATGCGCCAAAGCTTTTGGACAAAAAGGTTCCCGTGGTGGTATTCCTGCATGGTTCCTCAGGTTTGGGTTTGCAAGCTATTGGTCAATGGCAACAGTGGCTGGCTGGCCTGGGAATCGCCAGTCTCGCCCCCGACTCTTACGCCCTGCCAGATAGACTGACCTATAAGTCGCCGGTCAGTAAGGATATCTACGAGAAAATCCATACCCTGCGCAGCTCAGAAATCAATCTGGCCATTCAGGCGTTGAAGACGATTCCCTGGGCTGACAATCAACGTCTGGCGCTGGCGGGAGCCAGTGAAGGATCGGTTGCGGTAGCCCGTTATAGCGGCGAGGCATTCGCAGGACGAATTATCTTTTCGTGGAGTTGCGAGAATAACTACTTTGTGGCTTCTCCCGATACTGCTGTGCTCGACGGGCGTCCCATCATTAACGTCATCAGCGCCAGCGACCCTTACTTCTCTTCCGCCAATGAATGGCTCGGAAATGCGTCCGCCAAGGGAAGTTGTATAGAGGCTTTCAAAGGGCACGCTAACGCCAGCGTCGTATTAATACCCGATGCGCCCCACACCCTGCTTAACCTGCCTATGGCCAGGCAACCGGTAGCCGCTTTTCTGGAGAATCTTTTCAGGCTCTAAGGCCCGTCACGATGGACACGGCTCACGCCAGGTCGATGAGCCGATGTCTGGGGTTTCGCTTTGTAATTGTCGGAGTATCCGCTGGCGGACTCATGATTGAATCTTTCTATTGGCGTACAAAGCCTTCATATGGGGCATTGTCTATGGCGTGGCGCTTTGGGGAAATTAGCCCCCAAAGCGCAGTATGTAAAATCCTTATGACTGTCTTGTTATGCTCTTAGCTTTCGGCCCAGACATAAACCAAGCCCCATTAACAGGAGGCCAATGGAAGATGGTTCTGGAACAGATACAGGATCTAATGCCCCAATACTAAAGTCAGTCGCTCTGTACGAGCCTGCAAACGAGGAAACAGTAAGACCTTGTGAAGCTAAATGCTTTACAACTCTACCGTCTCCTGGATAACGGTATGTGAAGCCTTGATAACTTCCCTCGCCCTCGTATGAATATTCACTGACTGTTGTTGAAGGTAAGAAGCCACTGATCGACTGGTCATGATAGCCGTATAAAATTATATCCGTAATATCAGTGACACCTAAACCAGAAATATTCCAATGTGTCGGTTCATACGAAGATAAAACAAGTGTAGTCGACTTACCATGTTGATCTCCAATTTCTACATTTGCATTACCCGTGGGGTGATAATCAAAAGAATGATCCTTTCTAGTCTCATATACACCGATAAAATATAGCGAGTAATCGCTATTAACTTCGGAAGACTCATAATAGCTAGTGCTATAACTTGGATCGTTAATAGTTATTGGGACCGCATGCGCCGCGGTTACAAAAAATACGGAAGATAGTGAAAACACTAATTTCTTTACGATACTCATTTTCAGTCCTTTTTTTACTGCTTAGTTTCATAAAATTTTGCCTGGCATCCGGCTCGCCAAGCAAAATTCCGGTATAGCCTTTGTTGAGGAAAATTACGCAAAAAAGCGATATCGGAATGGTATCCAATGGAAACATGAGGCATATAACTTCCCAGCATTATAATTCAATAAGCTGGCGCTTGCACTCATCAATACGTTTTTGAAGTTCAGATTCTCCTGTAAATCCCGTGGACATATAGTCAAAAGAAAGTAAAGTTAAGAACATCTTTTGATAGCGCGCCGCTCTCTCAAAAAAACCTTATTCTTGGCCAAATAACCATCAAGACTTGATAATTGTTATTCACCCACGCAAACCGTGGTCTGCAATGTACTTAGCCCCCCACAAAGAGCCTTTCGAACAAATTAATATGACGCCTAAAAAATAAGAAAGTGATATTTTAGTCCGATACGTTTATTATTTATGGCGCTCACAATGTATTCAAGATCGTCTTTAAATGTGGGCGTCGATGTTCATCGATTTGGCTACCTATTGTCTGCAAGTAAAATTTAGTTGTTATTCAACTTTCTGACGTGTAATCCTCAGTACTTACATAGCAGTTTATCCGCGAGCACAGTACAGTGCTCGCGACAGGTAGACATAGTAGCATCGGAGGTGAATTTGGGCTGATTTTGACATTCTTCTATCTCGAGTCATCATAGTAGAAAGGTAATTTTGGAGAGTCAAAGTCGCCTTCTCCATATTTTTCTTCAATGTGTTCTGGGAACATATTTCGCATTTTTTCGTAGATTGAGGTATGAAGCAGCTTAAAAGCGGCCTTATCATTTATAGACCCCATAAAACGATCAATATCTTCCGTATTTTGGTAGCGTAATGGCTGATGAAAGAACCGCAGGTATTCCTGTAAAGTAGAAAACACATACATCAGGTCTTTCAAGTTAACCTCTACCTTTTCATCAGGGTCGATCGCATCAAAGCCATAGGTTGCGATTTCTTCCAAATCCTCGGTGTACTCTTTATTCACTTACCACCTCGTGAAACGTGTGACTATTTAGTGCAGTTCGGCTTTACTGTTTACAAAAAGCTCCGGCGAATACAAATCCGCATGCGGCGCTTTATAGTAATTAGTCACTCTCCCAACAATTTAGCATTCTAACCTTGTCCGCTCCCACTAAGGCCATAAAAGATTCGTGGCATTCGGGGCATCTGACAATGCTGAAGCTGCAGCCATGTCTGGTTATAGAGCCATGATTTACATAAATAGAACCCCACTCTCCCTGAATAAAAATCTGCGCCAGCTCCTCAAGACGCTCTTCAGAAATAGATGCGCCATTTTCATAACGTAAATGATCGCCAATAAAATGGATGAGATATGGTGCTGCCTCTGAACCTTCTATCTGCTTATATTTCTCCATACATAGCTCGAAGGGCCAATCCCATGTTTTTAAAGGATTCATTTCATTGAACATTTTTAAAGCAGACTCTAATGATGCCTCTTTCAGTGAGATCTCATAGACCACGAAACACTCGTAATCGAGGTCTTCAGGATACTCCAGTAAGCTTGCCGTGCTTTTGAAAAAATCTGCTAGATGCTTCATAGCTCATTTCACTCAAAGCTTTGATAGGGAGGAAGGTCATTTTAAAGAAAATTACTAAAGCTACGCAGCAGTAGACCAACATAGCATGAAGTAGAGTGATTGCTCTTTCCACATTAAAGCCTTGCTATTCCAGTCGTTGCACACCAGCGTAAACTCTTTGCAGCGGTCTTGCCCCGAAATATCCAGTTTTTCTCTAAGTGATGCTGAAATATCTTTTACAAATCTCATATAAAAACCATAATCTCTTGGCGTCATTACTCTTTTCCCCCAAGCGTATTCCAAACATGCATCGGCAAATTCGTCTCCGGACTTCCAGCGATCCCACCTTGACTTTATTAACACTATTGCTTGCTCCGAACTCGCAGATTCAAAGCAATATTGATTGAACTCCTTAACTATCTTTATAGATGGCATATAAACTCTAATAGCTATCTTATTAACTCACAGGCGCTTCTCTAAGCGTAAAATACGACAAAACTACAACAGGTCCCATATCATTTTCAGCAATTCCAAATAGTTGCTATCTTTTTGTTATTATGAACCAGTAACACTCACCGTTCATACAGCCAAACGTCGGCTCCATCTCCAACTTAAGGGAGCAGCTTAAGCCCCCAGATAACAAAGCGGACTGCCTGTCAAGCATTACTGCTCGTACCCATCGCTTACTGATGCGGCAAGTTCCAATAGTTCCTGATAAGCCTCGTGATGATGGTCCGCTGATAGCATATTCTTGTCGAACTTTAAAAGCTGAGCTTGCATCTGCATTAGAGATTCAGGTGATGTAATTGAGTCTGCGATAATAGAAAATGCCGTGATAGACACCTCAAAGCTGCCAGTCAATACTATATCTACAAGAACTTCCACAAAAGCTTCGCAGTTGAATGCGCTTAAGGCGTATACAAGCGTTCCTCGGTGGTTAATATTCTCAGGCTTTGTGATTGCTCGAAAAAGCGGCTCGACTGCACGTTCATCACCAATATCCATTAGAGTTAACGCTGACCTGTCTCTAATTGAAGCGTCTGAAGACGCCAAATCGCGGATAAGTGCCCGGACTTCACACATAACTGATTAATACCTAAAAACTTGTACATTTCACCTTCAGCCCGCATAGAGTATACCGTAGAATTTCGGGCGGGCTAACTCACGAAACAACGTGCTTCCTGACTCAACAAAACTGATG
Organism: Hahella sp. CR1; assembly: GCF_029813005.1. Lineage (NCBI taxonomy): Bacteria > Pseudomonadati > Pseudomonadota > Gammaproteobacteria > Oceanospirillales > Hahellaceae > Hahella > Hahella sp. CR1. The sequence continues at coordinate 156,071 of NZ_JAPELK010000012.1, read as the reverse complement.
GATTTCTGGACAAACCAGCAACATACTTGACTTCATTCAAAGGCTTTGTCATAGAGATCACAGCTTTAGTAGCACATATTCCTTAGCTAGCGCGCCACACGCCCCCATAACAGTGAATGACCTTCCATTAGAAGTTGCAGTTATTATCAAGCAGCTGATCTTTGAAAATATACTTTTCGAGTCTACTGACACTATTACTGAGTTATATACTGTCACTAGTGAACATTTATCAGTTTCAAAAATATGATCAGAATTTTGTAAAGGATTACATTTGAGCCTATGTATATACCTCGTCCCGATGCATCCAAAGCAATTATATTTGAGAGCCGCGAAGCTCCTTTATATAGGCCAATTCATTAAGCGCAGTATCATTCCCCGGCTCAATGGCCAAGGATTTTTGAAGGGCTTCTTCGGCCTCATCAAGCCTTTGCATTTCGATCAAAATAAATCCAATTCCACGCAGCGCCGCAGCCTTGTAAACAGATTGGCTTGAGTATCTGCCAGCTAGTTCAAGAGCATCTTGATAGGTTTCATGCGCCCGTGAAAGTTCATCCAACTGACCTAGTACGTATCCTTTCTCTATTTTTGCCCCAGCTGAGACTGGAGCTACAACATCTATTTTATCAAGCTCCGCCAAAGCCATTTCAAAATAGCGATTTGAAGAGTATATATACGCTTTAATTCGAAGTGCTTCTGTGTAAGACCAGTCTATTCTCTGAACAGATCCATCATTACGAGCGACAAACTCGGCATATTCCGCCTCTGACTTAAAAGCGTATTGTTTTAATTCTTCTTTAAATGTTTTTTCAATTTCTTATATCAACTCATCCGCAATAGCGAAGGCTTTTGAGTATTGTTCTTCACGAATGAGCTTCCATGCACTTACAATATCTTTTTGATACTGATTTCCTTCCAATTGTTCAGGAAAATGCTCTATATAAGTTGATACAGTTTCTGTACCTTCAAGAGCCATAGAGAGACCTGGATAAAGACACAAAACAAAGGCAAAAACACACAGCGATTTATTTACACTCATCAATTTACAACCAAAATTATTACTCACCAGCTTGGATTTTGAAAATTTTCTGACAATCTATCTTCAAACTCAGCATAATCGAATAGCAGACTTTGTGGTTCTTTAACTAGGGTTTCCGGGCCCATACTTCACCTATGTCTCTGTCAAATTCCATTAAGAGATTCCTTAGCTCTTTCGTCTTAGTGCTTGTATGCATCAATATCAACAAACGCACCGATTTCGCCTAAAAATCCTATAGTTTCAGCGTCAAAACCTATTGCCGGAGTTGAATGCTCTTCATTCATAGAAATCCACAAAACGACTTCCAATCTTGGCGAAACATTGAAAATCTCTTTTGCCTGAAGAATCAGATTCTTCTTGGGCTTGATCTTGTTAACAATTTCCGCAGACATTTCATAAATGTCAATGTAGTTGTTGACTATGTTCTCTGTTGACAATTCCCAAGAGTTTATTCTCGGAAGTATACCGGGAACCTTTGAACCTTTACGCGTGATCGAAGTAGGCTCTATCCCTAGAAATTCCGTCACTTTATCTGGATCAAAGTCATCTCCATCTAGAGCAAAGTATACTCTTCCTTCATTTGTTTCCACTCAGCACTCCCAGAGAATTACGTTTCTAACATCAGTTTGGTGAAGTTGGAGGCGATTTCTGGAGCAAAATAAGGACAACGGCATTGAAACCTCGTGTATTAACCTGTTATGTGCTTCTAACATGATCACCGGTATACCAAAGAACATCACAGGGTGCACATAGATATAGTATTGGAAGACCATCAATATCTTCGTGCTCTATTTTTCTTGGCAATACTTTTCTGCAGGTAGGGCAACTAAAATTGGCCCTCATATTTTCCGCGTAATCAGACAGCTTAACACCTTGCCTCTTATGATCTACACCTATAGAGAAAACGAGCACAAAGACACCAATGAAACCACACGAAGCTGCTACTAGCGGCTGATTTACATAGGCAAGCAAACCTATTGTTAGAGCTGAAAATATAAGTATCGTGAGTATACTGTAGATACTTAAAATTACAGGTGGTTTATATGCGCGCTTTACTTTCATAACCTCTCAACCAGTTCGCCATACGGATCAATTTTATCATCTTTCGGTCGCAGCGGTGCAAGAATGCTCTGGTGTTTACTCTCAATGCCACTTGACCTTGGAATGCAACTCCGTCTACATCCTTTGACAAATCAAACCAAGCAATCACTTAAGCGTCGTAAGGACCAATGTGCTTTTCGCCCTGCTTCGAGTCATAGTGCGGCTATGATGTCGTTTTTCAGCGCGTCGTCAACCCTGCCGCCGCTCCACATACGAGTAAAGCGAATCCTGATGATTTATTTAACACGGATTGCGCCTGTGCGCCGGCCAGCCACCGCCGGACACGGTTGGCCGCCATGGCGTATCCCGCCAGGATGAGGAAGACGATAACAAGGAACAGCGGCCCCAGCGTCATGAGTTGCGGGCCGACAGGCGTGTTGGCGTCGAGGAATTGAGGGAAAAACGCGATGAAAAAACCGATGATTTTAGGGTTCAGCAGGGTGACGCCCAAGCCTTGTTTGAATGGATTTTGTTTGGCGACTTCAGCGCCGGACAGATCTTCCGTTGAAGGCTGGCTGCAAAGCTGGCGTACTCCCAGATATGCGAGATAGGCTACTCCAAACCATTTCAGCAAATTGAACGCCAGTGCAGAAGTCTGCACCAACGCCCCCAAACCTGAGATAGTCAGGCACAGCAGCATTGCATCAGCGACCACCACGCCCAGACTGGTGAATATCCCCTGCCCCAGACCGCTGCGCAGCGTATTGGCGATGACCAATAGCATGGAGGGGCCTGGCGCCAATGTGATCAGCACTGTTGCGACAATAAAACTCACTAACATTTGGACTCCCCTTTGTTATTCGGGCCTTTGGATAGCATTTGCTGACGTCAGCGCAGCAGCCCCAGATTACCGGTGAATTTATTAACGATCTTTTTGGGTCCGCAAAGGGCGACGCCCAGATACTCGAGTTCATCAACCGGAGTGGAAAGCAACTTTTCCGCGTAGGCTTCATAGCTCTTGGTCGTCATGGTGGCGCTGGTGAGATCAATAACGGTCAATTGCGGCTCGTGCTCCTTCAATTCCTCCCGCAGACTGCGCAGGCGAACGCCTTCGGCGCGCAGTATTGGAATGGCGGTGGTGGTAATTCCCGCGCGAAGATGGCCGTTATGGTCCGGCAACGCGTCGCCAATTAATTCGGGAAAGGCTTTGCCCAGCGATAGCGCCAATACGGCGGCTGTATTGGCGATGGGGCCGATCGGCAGATTGGCGTCGATGACTATGACGCACTTCAGGTCGGCGATTTCGGTATCCGTCATTCGTTGTTTCCTCAGAAGATGTGATGATTAGTCGAGAAAACTATATGCGCACGGAATAGTGATGATAATATGGGCCAATTCATTTTCACTGATCGATAATATCGAATAATGATTGACGATTTACGCGCTCTGGCGGTTTTCGCCAAAACGGTGGAAGCCGGCTCTTTTCGCGCCGCGGCGAGTGCGCTGTCATTGTCGCCTTCCGTGGTCAGCCACCATATTTCAGGACTGGAGACACGGCTAGGCGTCGCCCTGCTCTATCGCTCCACTCGACGACTCTCGCTCACCAGCGAGGGCGAACGTCTGTTCGAACACGCCAAGGCCATGCTGGCGGCAGCGGAAGCTGGCTTGAACGCTATCGCCGAACAAGCGGCGGAGCCGACCGGCAAGTTGAGCATCACCGCTCCCGCCGTATTGGCGCGCGGCCCCTTTACCGAAGACGTCGCCGCTTTTGCATTGGCTTATCCCAGGGTTTCACTGTGCATTAACTACAGCGATATAAGACAGGACCTGATTCGCGACGGCATTGACTTGGCGATACGCATCGGCGCGATGCCCGACAGCGCCCTGAAATCGAAAAAGCTTTTCGACCTGACTCGACGTCTGGTGGCCTCGCCCCATTATCTTCAATCCAGAGCGACGCCCAGCAAACCGGAAGACTTGCTGGACTGGGAATGGATCGGACTGCAGATGCGGCCGAACTATAAGTTGCTGTACAACGCCACAGGAGAATGTCATCGCATTGACTATTCACCGCGCATTACCGTGGACAGTATTGATGCGGTTTGCCAGTTGGCCGCAGCAGGACTCGGCTTAGCCACACCGCCGGCTTTTCTGGTGAAGGAGGATCTGCGTGTCGGGCGATTATGCGATCCCCTGCCAGACTGGAACGTCGACGCCTTGGGCGTCTATGCGCTCTGGCCGCCCAACGCCGCCAGAGAAAGCCTGACCTATCGGTTTATTCAGTTTCTGCAGGAACGCCGCCAAGCCGATGCGAACACCGGCTAAATAGACAAAAGTCTATTTCCGCCAATTACTTATTGTTGCAAATGATCAGCACACTAATATCGAGACAAGGCTCCCCCCTTTTCCATTTCCCTGAGCCTGCTTGCGCTTAATAGCGCATTATTTTTTCTCTATATTATTTGATTGTTTGTTTAAGGAAGCTCCCATGAGGAACCTGTTATTTCTGCTCGTTTGCTTAGTCTTCTCTCATTCCACCCTCGCCGCAGGCTATGCGGAGACCACGTTCAAGATCATCAACGAGCGTTTGAGTTATATGAAGGATGTGGCGCTGTTTAAAGCCCAGAAAGGCGCGCCTATTGAAGACATTGAGCGGGAGCGCGTAGTGTTGGATAAAGCCAAAGACGGCGCCGCCGGACATGGGGTCGATCCAGAGTCCGTCAGCGCTTTCTTTACCGCACAGATCTCCGCCGCCAAAGCCATTCAGTTCCGATATCGCGCCGACTGGCTGTCAGATGCTGACGCCCTGAAGCAGCCCGCCCGTGATTTGCAGGCCGAAGTACGCCCGGCGCTGTTAAAGCTGGGTGACGCGATCATTATCGCTATCGCCGATAAACTGAAAAACGAAGGTCCCTTCACAGACGCTGAACGGGACCTGTTCAATGACACGCTGACCATCGAAAACCTGTCTCAACGCGACAAAGACATGATCTTCCAAGCGCTGAAACAGATTCGTCTGCAGCAATAAACCTGCGACCAGACGCCCCCCATGCAATGCGACAACGGGGGCGTCATATCAGACGGCCTTCCCTTATTTTTGTCCTTTGGTGATCTTGAACCAGTTCAGGTTCCAGCCGCCTGCAGGGGCGTAGATGCCGAAACGCTGCTTACCTGCTTCAAGCGTCACCTGATGCTTGATGGTTTTCCAGTTCTGCCAGCCGCCAGTATTCGGCACATCCACGCTGCCGTAAACGATATCGCCGCCGGCTTTCTCGAACTGCAGCACACCGCCGCCATACAGGCTCGCCACACGATATTCCACGGTATACACGCCGCTTTCCGGAATATCGACCTCTGGGTAGGACATCCAGTCATTGGCGTCGATGTAGCCCACGTTTTTGCCGCCGCCTGTGTCACTGGTGTCTTCCAGCTCCACACCGCTCATCACCAGATAATCTTCCGCCTGCACGGTAATGGCGTTTGGCGCCGGACCGCCTTTCTGAGTGACGTCAAACCAGTTGAGATTGAACCCGCCGGACACCGCCGCCAGTCCAATTCGTTGTTCACCCGCACTCAACTGAACGTCGTGTGAAATCGTTTTCCAGCTTTGCCAGCCGCCCGTGGATGGAATATCGATAGAGCCGTACACTGGCGAACCACCGGCCTTCTCCGCTTGTAAGATGCCGCTTCCGTTCAGACTCGCCACCCGATAGGAAAGCGTGTAAACCCCATCGCTGGGCACATTAATCTTATAAGTCATCCAGTCGCCGGAATCGATATAACCGAGATTCTGACCGCCGCCAGCATCAGAGGTATTTTCCTTTTTGACGCCTTCCATTTCACAGTAGTTTTCCGCCTGCACCTTGCCGGGCACGGAGACTGATCCGCAATCTGGACCAGGCCCTGGATCATCACCGCCAGGAATGGGGTCAGAGCTTTGGATAATGGATTTCACCAGCTTACCGGAAGGCGTCAGGTTTCCATCATTCCAACCGCCGGTTCCACTAGCCCCGGGCCAGAAAGTTGAAGCGCCTTCAGCTTTGTCATTCAGCGCCCAGTTGGCGTGGCTGATGCCGTGATTGCGCATGAAGTCGACCCAGGCCCAGGTTTCGCCCTCATTAACGCCGCCATCGCCGCTGGCGTCTACGGTTCCCCATTCCGTCACAAACAGAGCAATGCCGTTGTTCATGGCGCTTTGCGCTTTATCCCGCAGCCATTGTTTATGGGTTCCTGCATAAAAGTGCAGCGTATAGGCGATATTGTTCCTGTTAATAGGGTCCCAGGATGCTTCCTCCACTTCCTGAGACCACTGGCGCGTGCCGACGATAATCAGGTTATCTGGGTCAATTTGACGGATGGCGTCAATCACCGACTCGGCGTAGGGCTTGATAACGCCGCTCCAGGATACGTCCAGCGGTTCGTTATAGACCTCGTAAATAAGATTGTTTTTGTCGCCGTAACGGCGCGCCATGTCCTGGAAAAACTCGATAGCTTCGCTCTTGTGCTCATGAGCATGGTGTGAGTGCCAGTCGATGATGACATACATATCGTTGGCGATGGCGGCGTCCACCACGGAGATGACTTTATTACGATTGCCTTCGCGGTCCTGTATATAACCGCCGCCTTCATCCACGCCCATGGCGGCGCGTACGATGCTGGATTTCCAGTCGTTTTTGATAGCGCCTACCGCGCCAGAGTTATAAAAGCGCTCCCCTCCCCAGCCGTTGTTACTCCAAAACAGGCTGTTGCCTCCCAGACTGACTTGATTACCGCCACTGACGACTTTATTGCCCTGCACCGATAGCGGCGGCACAGCATGAGCCAACGTCGCGCAGCCGAACAACAAACCGAATATGAAAACGTTTTCATTTCGGCGCCAATTTTTACCAAGACGTTTTTTCAATGCGCCCTCCAACAGTCTGGAAAGCCTTTTTTCTGATCTCTTGCTCATAGTGATTTCCTGGATTCTTGTTGCTGTGGGCCAGAGCCGGCATGCAGGACCCGCCTCCGGTCTCCCTGACGCCTTCTCGAAACACATCCTTTTTCTGAAGACGTTGGAGAATTTTTAAGCGAATGCAACAGCGGGGTCAATCCCCCAATTTGCTTATCGTTTTCATCCGAATGGCAAGTGCGTCAGGTTTCTGGATTTGAGGGAAAAGCTAGAAGAAATGATTTTTAATCAGTCACCACGGGCCTCCAAAGGCAGCGTGAAACCAGCGACGCCCCGTCTTAAATAACGAAAAGGTTCGGTGTTTTATCTGTCTGAAACGTCATCAAAACGACCCATTCATGCGTTTCAACATGCACAATTTCTATTCTGCTGTTGTGTCATTTTTGAGAGTTTTTTATATGAAAAGGAATATTTTTCTTGCAGGTAGCGTTCTTTTTGCTTGCGCCGTAAACGCCCAGGCAGGCGTGATCACCCACTACGATGTCGACTTCAACTCCCCCATCCATACTCCTGGATCAACGCCGACCACTGGCTCAGGCGCCGACACTCCAACTAAAATTGGGTTCGGTTCACCAACGGTTAAAGAGCAATTCGGCGCTTTGGATGATCAACCTCTGGTGTTTAATTCAAACGGCAATACGGCTCCATATCTTTACGACCAAATTGGATTTCGGCTGGGTCGTGGCTATGACAATTACAGGTTCGAATACGATATCCTGGCGTCCAACCTTATCGGCTCCGAGTATCAAATGACGTTATTGTTGGATACGCCGACGGTTCAAAATGTTTACTTGCGACCAAATGGACAAATTGGACTGACCGGGCGCATACTCTCACCTCCCCCGGCCGCCGCCTATTTTGAAGAAGAGAGCATCCTTAAATTTGTCATCGACGTAGACCTGGCAGCATCCAGGTGGAACATTGCAGTAAACGGGTCTCACATAACCAGTTCTACTTTCCAAAGTTCAGGCGGAGACATAGATAACTTCCGGTTTTCGCTTGGGAAGAAAGGGTTCAATTCTCCAAGAAACGACGATGTATATGTCGCACTGGATAACCTCAAAGTCACCAGTTTTGTTGACGGTCCCGATCCCATTCCTGTCTCTGAACCTGGCGCGTTTGTGTTATTCGGGATGGCCTTATTGGGCTTATTTTCCAAAAAGCGACTCAGAACTCGTCTAACCGCCTAAACCGGACAATCGAAGAGTGGACCCCGTTTTTCACATCAGGGTTCACTCCTTGGAGGCATCGGGTTCAGATCTGCGCCAGACGAACGATTGAAAACGAACGCCGCCGTCAGGGCGTTCGTGAGAGGGAGAGAAAAGAGTGGTAAATCAGGCGTTGAGGCTTTTAAACAGCCGACGCGCCTCGGTGTAGGCGGAGCCCTGGCCATCCACCAGCACCTTGTCCGAGCGCAGCAAGGTTAAAACCTGCTCCGGTATATTGTCCTGCCCTATTTCCGCAATCAGATTATCGATTGCTTTTCTGAATCCGTCGCGCACTTGCGCCGCCTTTTCCGGCGAGGCGTCCGTCCAGTGTATTCCCTTATCGTTATACATCGCCATTGATCCTAACAGACCGATGATTTTTTCCTGTTCTTCAATATTCATCAAACAAATCCTGGTGTCGTACTAATCAAAAACAACCTGAACTACGATAAGCGTCCGTCGCCGGAAATCTCCGTAACAATTCTCGGAAGAACGGCATTGCAGCGGAGATAAACGGACGGCTTTCATTCGTGGTCGGGCACAATATGCACTATGCTCTCTTCCTGCAAGACGCCCAACACGGTTTCCGCTAAAAAACGGGCCCTCAGTTTGGTGATTTCTTTCAGAAGCGGCTCCTGCAGCGCCTCGTCGATTCCTTTCACTTCCGTCGCGGCGGTTTTGACGTAAACCTCCGCAAGACTTTTCAACGCGGCAAGATGTGGTTTGATACGAGGATCGGTCAGGCTCAATTCCAAGCCGTGAGCCTCATTGATCTCATGGAAGAAATAGCGCAGGACGTCTTCCGGAGAAATGTTGTCCTTGCGAAAGCTGATTACTACCCCCATCGATACATCTCCTTACGGGTTGCGCCGTTGCTTACTTCCATTCTATGCAGATTCGCAAGCGGCTGGGAACCATGCTGACGAGCTGCGCCCTCGTCTTTTGGTCTAATCCGCCTGAGTCTGGTCCTGATTGGGCACCAACAGTTGGTCCAAAACCGCGCCCAAGCGTACGCCCGCCTGATAGAGACGCATTTCAGCAACAGGGTATTCCCGCGCCAGCTCTTTTTTACTCCATTCGGAGCCTTGCGTTGGCAGCGATGCATAGACTTTTCGGGTAATGGCGAGCGACTCATTCGCCCAACTCTCCGCATCCTGTAGCGTCAGCGCGGTCACCGCCTCGCCACGATGCTTGCCGCGCACTTTCTTGCCCGCCTTGCGCCAATCCCGGGGCAAGCCTGACTCAGGGATATTCACATCCCATAAGCGGTGTAAATTGGTTTCTTCACCGGCGAGTTTATAGACAACCTTGTTGCCGCCGCGGTCATCGCCATAGGACACATGCAGGGGCTGATGAATATCTCCGATAAAATGCCCGATGAACATCAACGCCTGCGCAGGAGTGGCCTGGTAATCCGGGTGCGGCTTGCCTCTCAGGGCGTCCGCGTAGGCGTTGAGCGCCGTCAGCACGCAGCCTTCGCTTTGACAATCCTTAGCGGCGGACACTTCAGTGGCGGCGCGCTCGACATTCACGTAGTGATAGGAGCCTGTGTGCTTGAACTCTTTCTCGGACCTGACTTGATCCGGCCACAGGCAGGCCTCCGCGAAAGTACGCTTGCCCGCCTGCTGCAACAGCTTCTGCGCCTGATCACGCGCCGCCGGGGACAATTCCTTCCAGGCGACATCACACACTACACGGTGTCCCAGTTCGCCCCACGCCCAGGCGGAGGTTGGCGAAAGCGCCAGCGCCGCCATGACAACCATCGCCCGCCAGTTGAACCTGCGCCCGCCGATCAACCTCAACACGGACAACATTTGTTCTCTTTTCACGGCTAATTTCGCATTCATAAAACTGTTCATCATCCTGTCATAAACGGCGGATTAAGATGCCGCGATTTCCGCCTATCTGTGCGTCATCTATGAAAGTGGTACATTGGACTTACATCATTCTCGCATCCGCCTTGTTGATTGTTGGCGCAGTGCTTCTTCCGTTGCCAATTCCTCTGGGCCTGCCGCTGATTTTTATCGCGCTGACCGTTCTGGCGCGTTATTCGCCCAAGTTCAGGGCGCGGCTGCGCAAGCTCTCGCGAAAACACGCCTTTTTGCGCCGTTTTATACGACGAGGGAGACTTGATCACAAGCCCTAACGCTTCCATAAGTTACCGTAAAACAATACATTAGCCTAGGGTCTGTTGTGGTTTCCGCGTTATAGACAGACCAAGAATACGCTTCGCGCCGGTTGCGTATGAATTTCACTGCTGACACTATTTGGATATGCGTAGCTTTAGAATTACTCTCGTCATCCGTTTTATTGCATTAGTCCTGCTGACGTCTCTTTCACCAGTAAGAAGCGCCGTCGCGGACGCCCAACTGGAGCGTTGGACGGAAGCCGTCAGGCAGACGCCTTACCGATACAGCCTCAACTTTTACCGCAATCTGAGCATCATCCGCACCTGGGTTTTGTTATCCACCGGATTTTGCGAAAAGCCTGACCGGCACATCCTGTTCGACAACCAGGGCATCTTCAAAGGCTATCTCAACAATCGGGATGATGAGGCCGACACCCAGCAGGCCATCAACCAGCTGCGTAAAAAGCTGGCGGCCAAGCAGAAGGAGCCTTTCTGGGCGGAAGGTTCATTAAACGACGCCGGTTATCCTTTCGCGCTCGCCTGCGATCAACCCCACGTAGATCTGCAGGAGTCCGCGACGCGCATGTTGGGGCCGGATAAAGACGTATTAATCTGGGGCTCCTGGGACGGCTTAAAAGTCGGCGACAAGGATAAGCCTGTGCCGCTATATAAAGCCTTCATCGACATTTACGAAACACGCAAAGCCCAGGGACGCTATAGCTTCCCGGACTCCATCATGCGGGAAATCCTCGGCCAGGTTTTGATTGAAAGCGGCGGATTGAAAAACAGCCGCTCCGTCGCCAACGCCAATGGCATCATGCAATTGCGCACAACCGTTCTGAAGGATTGCGGCGTGCCCAAGCAGTATTACCTGCACCGCATGGCGCAGATTGACTGTGCGTTGAAGCTGTATCAGCAGAATCATCGCAATCTGGAAGAGCCTTTTAACGCCTTGTTCGGCAAGCTGCCGGAGAAGAAACGCAACGCCTTGTATGGCCTGCTACTGATTCAGGCCTACCATGGCGGCGTCGGCCGTATTACACGCTTACTGAATGACGAGGAGCTGAACCAGAGCGCCCTGTATTTCAGCAGCCACCACCAAAGCTATAGCGCGGAAGATATTGCGCTGGGCATGGTGTATCACAACATGGGCAGGGATCATTTCGGGCTGGCGTCTCTGTTTTATTTGGTGGACGTCGCCATCGCATCGGACAAACTTTGCGCGCATAAGGCGCTAAAAAACCTTAAATATTGCGCCGGATGACTTTCTAAGGTAAAAGTCAGCTTTGTCAGCAGCGATTCCTCCTCACCGACAACCCGAGGGGCGACGGAAACGCAGAGCCGGAAGCGACGCCGGCTGATCTTGCAGGGAGCGGACGAATAAGAACAAGACACCGGGAAACCTCATACCACACAACTAGACGCTATCATATGCGGTTGATAACTGTCCGAGCGACCAAAGAGCGACGCGGTCTGTCTGCGCTTGTTTTAGCTTGCGCCAGCTCTCTCGCCCATGCCGTCGAAAGCTCTTCGAACGATATGCTGGCGGCGGCCGACATCTCCATGACGGACTGGCAATCCGCCGAGATTCCGGTGGTGCTGACCCCGGCCCGACTCAAACAGCCCCGTTCGGAAACTCCCGCAACTGTGACAGTTCTGGATGCAGAGTTGCTGCATCGACTTGGCGTACGTAATCTGCACGACGCCTTTCGTCTGGTTCCCGGCATGACTGTCGGGTCCGTGTCCTCCAACCTTCCTTCCGTCAGCTACCATGGCACTAACGCCAACGAGCAGCGCCGTCTGCAGGTGCTGGTGGATGGGCGATCCGTCTACAACCCCAATCTGGCGGATGTGGACTGGCTCAATATTCCGGTCGCCCTGGAAGACATCGCACGCATAGAAATCACCCGCGGCCCTAACGCCGCCGCTTACGGCGCCAATTCGTTTCTGGCTATCGTCAATATCATCACCAAACATCCCTATGACACGCACGGAACCTCCCTCACCTACTGGGACGGCAGCAATGGCTATAACCGCTATCACGCCAGCTATGGCGGAGGCGGCGACACCCTCAACTACCGTCTTTCCGTGAACGGCAAGCAGGACGATGGTTTTGATCGTCGCGCCAATGGCGATCCCTTTATCGACAGCTACGATCTGGACGGATTTAACCTTTCCGCCAATGTGCAACTGGGGCCCCGAGATAGCCTGCAAGTGCAAGCCGGTCTGTTGAACGGCGACCATGACTATCACCCTGATACCGGCGACGGCCAGACCAGCGTCCCTGAGTCCGACGAACGGGACCGTTTCGCCTCGGTGAACTGGCGCCGGGAAGTGAACGCCAATCACTTTTTTCAGGTCCAGGCTTATGCACATCGACGCATCCGACGGCAGGACTGGACCAACTGTAATCACCCCATTCTATTCAGCGACAACCTGTCCGCCCTGTACGCGGCCAATCAACGTTTCGGCTCCATCCTGATCGGCGCTAACGGCGCAACCCTCACTGAGATCCGCGCCAATATTGTCTCTGCAGCAGGCTCGGGGCTTGGCTCCACAGAAGATGACGCTATCGCTCTCGCATTGATCGATGAAATGTTCGCCAGCGATCCCGACGCCATCGTCTGCGGCCGGATTAACCTGGATATCGCCGAAACCCGTCAGGACATCGAACTGCAGGACACTTACACCTTTTCTGATGAAGTCAGGCTGGTGTCCGGTTTGAGCTTTCGTAAAGACAGTTTTTACTCAGAAACTTACTTCAACGGCGGCGATGATAACTATCTGCAACGGGCGTTTTTCAACCTGGAATACCACCCTCAGCCAGACCTCGGCTTCAACCTGGGCGGCATGGCGGAGCATGATCAGGCTAACGGCGGTTATTTCTCCCCCCGGGGCGCCATGTTCTACCACCTGACGCCTAACCAGACGTTGCGTCTGGTGGTGTCCCATGCCGTGCGCACACCTGACACCTATGAGCAGTCCGTCGCCTGGAGCTTCGTCGCCAGGGATCTGGACCCGCCGCTGGATGGCGAGACCGAAGCCCGCAGTTTTCTGATCCGGTCGCCGGGAGGGCTGGATAACGAAAAAATCGTCTCCCGCGAAATCGGCTACTATCTCAACTATCCGGAATGGGGACTGGAAGCGGACATCAAGGTGTTTCGCGACAACATGTGGGACCTTATCAGCGCGCCATTGCAGTACTTTTCTTTCGAACCTGAAAACAACCTCAAGATTGAGCAAACCGGCTTCGAGGTCGAAACCACCTACTCTCCTTCCTTGCGCGACACCCTCAGAGCAACCTACGCTTATCTGGATCAGGATGAGGAATACACCGGCTCCGTGACGGACTTTTACACCGCCTACACCAGTTTCGACGTCAGTCGTTTGTTCCAGATCGAGTCCCGCATGTCCGCCCGCCATAGCGGCAGTTTCGCCTGGCTGCGACGGATCAGCGACCGATTTGATGCGGCGGCGGCTTACTATCTGGCTGACGCCATTGGCGACTACGTCTACGAACGCGCCGACCTGACCGTCAGTTATCATCGCCGCCTGGGTCGCGGCCAAATGGAACTATCCGCAAAACTGGAGCATTACCTGAACGATGACCCGATCATGTATCGCGACAACGTCCTGGACGACCGCACCCATCTGTTCTTGTCCGCGAACCTGAAGTTTTGAGGCGGGGACCAGGGATGGCCGGTATTATCTCATCGCTAGTCCTCTCTCTCATCGCCTCCCGGCGTTACGCGGTCTGGACAGCCTTGATGCTGGCGCTGTCTCTCGCCACCGCCGCAAGCGCCCAGGAGTTCAGTCTGAAAATCTATGTGGCGGGACCGGAAAGAACGCCAATCGCCGCCAAGTTCCTGGAGGAATTCAAAGCGCTGTCTCCCGCTCCCTGGCGCGCGGAGTTCATCAGCGACGCCAATATCCACTTTTCCACATTGGAGAACGACGCCGTCATTCTGGCGTTGGGCGAGCGGGCATTGCAGCAAAGTCTGGCGGGGGCTAAAGGACAACTGGTGATCAGTCTGTTTGTCAGTCGCAGCGACTATCTGAGATTAACCCGGGAATATCCCGGCGCAACGCCGCACACCGCTATCTTTTTGGATGCGCCGTTGCAGCGACAGGCGCGACTGGCGGGCTTGATACTGCCCACCGCCCGGACAGCAGGGGTACTCAGCGCCCAGCCATTGACGGATTTGCCCGCCACGCCAGTGGCCGGACAACTGCTCAGCAATTATCCCTTATCCCAATATGAAAGCGCGCAACGCATGCTCAGCGCCGCGCTGGACAATACCGACTATCTGTTGGGCATTCTGGACACTGACGTCTTCAACGGCTCGCAGATCAAACACATCTTGCTCACCGCCTACCGTCACAATCGCTTTTTGATCGGCCCTTCTCTCGCTTTCGTCAAAGCCGGGGCGCTCGCCACTACTTATTCAACCAGCGCCGACTTCGCCCGTCAGACGACGGAAATAGTCCAGCGCTATCTTACTGACAAAAAGCCAGCTCCGGCGGAGCATTCCCGCTACTTCTCCGTCGCCGTCAACATCCAGGTGGCGCGCTCGCTGAATTTAATCATTCCCGATGCCTACGAGTTGCAGCATCGCCTGGAAATGTCAGAGGCTGAACAATGAAACGCGGTTTTCAAGACTGGAGCGTTTACAAAAAGTCGTTACTGCTCGGCCTGTTGCCCAGCGGCTTGATGTTTGCGTGCCTGGTTTTCTTCTTCACCACCGTGCGGCTGAGCGAAGCCCGCACTGACCTGATCGCGCGGGGACAACTGATCGCCGACCAGCTCGCTCCGGCGGTGGAATATGACGTCATCTCCGGCAATACCGGCGCCCTGGAGAAGCTGCTTGGCAAGGTCGCTCAGTCTCCGCTGGTGCACCACATCACCATTCATGACTCCTTTGGCAACTTGATGGCGGAGATCGACGGCGCAGGCCGCAAACTGGCTGACGCCGATGAAACGCCCATCGTGCTGTCTGCGGATATTCTGCAGTCGCAGATCGAATTGGAGAACGACGCCTTCGCCAGTTTCGCCAGCGAGTTCCAGTTCACAACCGGTCCTTCACGGATCGGCAAGGTGGAAGTCGCTATTACTGAAAGCGTCATCATTGAGGGCCAGCATCGGATCATCTACAGTTCCTTCACTGTGGCCGCTCTACTCATGTTCCTCACCTATCTGCTAATCCGGAATATGGCCCGCTCCATAGCCAATCCCATTGAGCAGCTCACCGCCGGTGTGGAGTTAATTAAAAACGGCGACTACCGCACCCGGGCGCCGGACATCAGAGGGCTGGAGCTGAGCCGATTACGGGACAGCATCAATCAGTTAGCTGTGGCGCTGGAAAAAGCCAGCCTGGAGCAGACGGAACACCTGGGAATGATCGAAACCGCGCGCAACGAGGCAGAGAGCGCCAGCAAGGCCAAGAGCGAGTTTCTGGCCATTATGAGCCACGAGTTGCGCACCCCCATGAACGGCGTGTTGGGCATGTTGCAGTTATTGCAGGAAACCCAGCAGGACGAGGAACAGAAGGAATATACCCATGTCGCCATGCGCTCCACGGAACACTTGATCGCTATCATCGACGATATTCTGGATTTCTCCAAAATTGAGCGCGGACGTCTTTCCATCGACCCCATTGAATTCAATCTGCGCTCCCTGGTGGAGGAAACGCTCAATGCCTTCCGCCCTCAGGTCGAAGAAAAAGGCCTGTTATTGCATCAGGAGTACGAAGGCGAGCTGCAGGACGCGCTGGTCACCACCGACCCCGCCCGTATTCGCCAAGTGCTCGCTAACCTGATTAACAACGCCATCAAGTTTACCGCGGAGGGCTATATCCGCGTGCACGCCAATTGGGAAGAAATCGGAGCCGACAAAGTCTGCTTCACCTGCGAAGTGGAGGACAGCGGTATCGGCATCGCTCCCGAACAGCAGCGCCGCATGTTCAGCTCGTTCCAACAGGCGGACCAGTCCAATTCGCGGCGCTACGGAGGAACCGGCCTCGGTCTGGCGATCGCCAAGCGACTGCTGGAGTTGATGGAAGGGGAGATTTTCGTTGAAAGTGAGTCCGGCAAAGGCAGCTGCTTCAAATTCGCGCTAACGCTGCATTATCGGCGCTCACCGGACGGCGCCAGTTGGAGCGCTCCGGCGGCCGGACCGATTCCGCAGTTCCAGGGCCGGGTTTTGATTGTGGAGGATAATCAGGTCAACCAGAAAGTCACCTGCGGCATCCTCAACAAGCTGGGCGTGGAGACTGAAAATGCCGACAACGGCGAAGAAGCCCTGCAAAAAGTACGCGGGAGCAAATACGATCTGATCTTCATGGACTGTCAGATGCCAATCATGGACGGGTATCAGGCGACCGCCAAGATTCGGCAGATGGAATCCCGCGCAGGCGTCAAACCTACTCCCATTGTCGCGTTGACGGCCAACGCCCTGGAAGGCGCCGCCGACGCCTGTCGTAAGGCCGGTATGGATGATTACCTGAGCAAACCCATCAAGAAGCAACAGCTGGTGGATTGCCTGCAGACCTGGCTGGGCGAATCCGACGCGGAAAACCCCACGCCGGAAAACGCCGCCGCTCACGGCGATGAAGATCGCTAAAAGAAGCGTTCGAGGCGGCCCCTAAACAGGCTGCCGCATAGTGACGAACTCTTCCGCACTGGAAGGATGGATACCGATGGTGGTGTCAAATATCGCCTTGGTGGCGCCAGCTCGAATCGCCACCGCCAATCCCTGAATAATCTCCGCCGCTTCCGGGCCGACCATGTGCGCGCCAAGAACCACATCTGTATCCCCGTCCACAATCAGTTTCATCATGGTGCGCTCCTGATTGCCGCTGAGAGTGTTTTTCAAAGCGCGGAAGCTGGAGCGGAAAACTTTGATATGACTGTGCTTCGCCCTCGCCTCTTCCTCAGTTGGGCCTATCGTAGCGACGCTGGGCTGGGAGAACACCGCCGTGGGGATGCGTTCATAATCCACCGACACCGGATTCTCGCCAAACAGGTAGTTAGCAACGTACATGCCTTCTGACAGCGCCACCGGCGTGAGCTGATAACGGTCAATCACATCACCGACGGCGAATATGCCAGGCATATTGGTCTGGTAATCGTCATCCACCAGCACTTCGCCTCTGGCGCCCAGCTTGACGCCGCTTTCCTCCAATCCTAGTCCGGCTGTATTTGGCGTCCTGCCCGTCGCATGAAGCGTTAGTCCAACCTGCAGCGTGTCGCCGGATTTGAGCTTCACCAAATAAGGCGCAACGTCGTCGCTAGTCTTTTCGATGGCGACGACATCCTCTTCCAAGTGAAGATGAATGCCTTTCTTGACGATCTCATCGTGCAAGAAGTCGCGAATATCGCCGTCGAACTTCTTCAACAGGCGCGGACCGCGATATACCAAGTGAGTCTCTACGCCAAGGCCCGCGAGTATGCCGGCGAACTCCACAGCGATATAACCGCCGCCCACCACAATCGCCTTATTCGGCAGACGCTCCAGGTAGAACATAGCGTCGGAATCCAGACTATGTTCGCAACCTGGGAACTCCGGCATGAACGACTTGCTGCCGGTAGCCACCAGAATATGTTTTGTTTGCAGCACCTCGCCGTTCACTTCAACTTGGCCGGGGGCTTTAATCGTCCCGCGCCCGTCAATAATTTCCACGCCGGCATTTTTGAGAAGATTCTCATAAATACCGTTCAAGCGTTTGATTTCATTATCTTTGCTTTCCACCAGCCGACGCCAGTTGAAGGTTGGTGATCCTGTATCCCAGCCGAAGCCCTGGGCGTCGTGGAAGTCTTCACCGTAGTGGGAAGCGTAGACAAACAGCTTTTTCGGCACGCAACCTACGTTAACGCAGGTGCCGCCGTAGAAACGCTCTTCGATAATGGCGACTTTCGCCCCTGACTGAGCCGCGACGCGAGCCGCCCTCACGCCTCCAGAACCGGCCCCAATAACAACTAAATCATACATTTAAAGCGCCTTATTAAGCTTTTACGTTAGGTAAATTAATAAACCGGCGGACAGCGCTTCAGTGGCAAGGTTTGAACAACACCGTTTCGGTGACGTTGCCCAAACGCACCTCGCCTACTTTTTCATAGCCCAGCCCGAGATAAAAGCGCAGGTAACGCGCATTGCCAGTATCCAGCCCAATGCCGGAGGACAGCGGACTCTCCCGGCAGATGCCTTCAATCACCTGCATCAGCATACGTCCGTATCCCTTACTCTGGTATTTGGGGTGCACACCGATAAAAGGCAAGTGGTGATGGGTGTCTTTCGGCAAACAGGCGTGCACCTGCTCGTGGTAATCAATGTAACGTTTGGTGGAGGACAAACCCGCGGTCAGCATCATTCTGATGCGCCAGTTCAGTTGATCGGCGAGACTGAACCTGGCTTCCGGGCTGCCAATAAATGCAACCGCCACCAGCGTATCCTCATCCACCAGCCCCAGCGCATCCTGATTGTGCGCAAAGTGCAGCTCCAACCCTTCACGGATGGTGGCGCGAACTCTTTGGTCATAACCGGGGCGGGAAGAATCAAATAAATACTGAAAGGTGGGTTCATGGCGGTAGGCATGAAACAGAATGGACTTTGCTTCAGACAACGCGCTTCTGTCCAAGCGCACTAAAGCAGTGTCAGCGACGAGGTCCCCAGTCATTTTATGGTCTCCTGAGAGCTAGAAAGTATCATTATTTTTATATTTGTACTTCCAAGCGCGCTGAACAGGCGTTCTACAGGCCCAAGCCGGTTAATACCGGCCAGACGCACCGTTACCCGCAGGGGTCTCTCCAGGCGCTTGCCGACTGTATTACTGCTGTCGTTCCTTTTACTGCTTCAGCATTAAAAACCGCTTCCCTAGACGTTTTAACGCATGCCCAAAGAGGAAAGTTCCCGCCCCTGGGCTTCGGGTTATACAACCCGCTGACACGTCCTTGCGCCAGTCAACAAAATGGGTCCGTTATCTGAATTCTGACGAATTTTCCGGATAGCGTCAGCGGCTGATGAAAACAGCCGCATCCACTGATAATAAAGGGATTAAATGCTTAAGGAAAGCCTGGAGCTGACAACTCCGGGCGCATCGGCTTTATCTACGGTGATCTGCTCAACCGCGACGCCATAGTTCTTCTCAAGCTCGCCCAGCCACAGCATCAATTGGTTGAACGAGACTTTATCCAGCCACACATTGACCTTGTCTTCGCCACGCGGCTCGAAGCGCTGTAACTCCAACCCAAACTTGCGAGCGCTGCTACCCACGGTGGACAACAATGACTGGCCGCCGGAGATCGAACCTTTTCCAGCACCGCTTTGACGCGAAGAGGCGCGTGCACGGGCTTCATTTTCTTTCATCCAGGTCAAAGACTCGTGCGATGCTTCCGCACTGTTCTTTGAACTCTCGACAAAGTCCTGCACCGGAGCCCATACAAACATGTAAACACTGAACGCCGCCACGACCAGAATCATCCACTTCAGAGCGGTCTGATCACGCTGCGACAGGCCGTAAAACCAGCTCAGGCCCTTGCCCACGGCGGGGATCTTTTTAAGTTGCTGCATGCTTCCCATTGCTTAGCTCCCCTTAATGGTAATCTTGCCGCGGACGCCACTGGGCTCTTTGATTGCAGAGCCGATGTCCACCTGATAACCCGACTGCACCAGCGCCTGCTTGTAACGATCCAGCTGGTCCAAGGAAGGGGCTTTCACTTCCACCGCGAGCTCGCCGCGCTGGTTGCTGAACTGGAGGTTGTTGAAGCCCATATTCTGCTTGCCGGGCTGCACGGAGAGTTGATAACCCGCCTCACCCAATAGCAGCAAAAAGCCTCCGCCGCCCGTGTTGCTGGCGTTACGCAGTTTGCCTTCCATTTGTCGCTTGGGGCTGCTCACGTTTTTCTCATTGGGATACAGCGAACGGTATAGCTTGACCATTTTCTGATCGTATTCATCCGCCTGCTTCTGGTACATGAACCCTTGCGTCAGGTCCAGGCCGACCTGAATGGCGAACCATCCCGCCGCGACCGCCGCAACAGGCCACCATTTGCCGATGCCGGATGAACCGCTGCTTTCTTTAATCGCATAGGGGCCCTGACATAGGTTGGCGGCATGGCTGGTGTTGAAAAAAGATTCGCACAGCAAGTCGAAGGACGGTACGGAGAAAGTCTCCATCTGTACGATCGCGCCGTCAACGTGCTCAATTTGCGCCAACAGAACGCCCAGACTTTCTTTTTGATCTTCCGGCGTCAGCACGCGAATATTCCATGCCGGCGCCTCGTCGTCCTCAGAAGAAGCACGGCTGCGCGCGCAAATTTCCAGGTAGGGCAACAGGTTTTCATGATGGGTGCGCATACACACCAGACCAGGCTGAAACAGCAACACTTCATCGCCGTCAAACAGCACCGTTAATGCGCCCTCTTCGCCCGGGCACATTTGCGCGTCCACATACATACCATGTAGTGGAAACTCCAGCGCGCTCGCGGCTTCAAACCAGCGGTCCATCCGTTCGCGACGAATGACCAGCACCGGATACTCTTCTTTGCCGATACGTTCACCGGTCACCAAGTGCATGGATTCAACGTCTTCCGCGATGGCTTCTTCTATGGCGAAGGGCAACGCCTGCTGCACATAGCGCGCCTGTTTGGCGGCCACGTGGGCGACCGTGAAGGTAAAATGAGAGGCTGGCAGCACATACTGCACCCAGACATCCTGCAGATCGTGCTGAGCCACCAACTGCATCAGCTCTTCGGCGTCGTCAGCCCTTCCGGAACCAATCCGCTCGCCCGTATAACTATACAACGCCCATTCCAGCGCTGTGGCGGCGGCTTGGGTGACCGGAATCGGTCTAACAAATAACTTGATGGTCATAATTCACACATTTAATTATTTTCTTCCGAACAGTCCCGCGACGGAAAGCCAGAAACTGATCCTGTCCTTATTTGGGAACATACACTTCCTTGGTAATGTCTTCTTTCTTACCAAAATCCCGTCGCAAAACGCTGGTGTTACCTTCTTCAGCGTCACGATGAATTATAGATATTAACCGCGTTGTCCGTTCATTAAAAATAGCGCGCAACGTCGCTTGAAAATACTCGCTATTCACTCTAAACAATTTCTTGGGTATTTCCTTCTTGCCCGCTAACTCGGCCAGAGAAAGAAACTGATTCACGTCAGCGAAATGCCCTTCCTCTTTGCGAATGTCGACAATCTTATCCGCAGTCTGTTTATCCAGCCCGGGAATATACGCCATCAACACTTCCGCCGGCGCGGTGTTCACATTGAGCATGCCGGAGCTGTTGGGCAGGATCGCCACAAACTTTTTAAGCTCTTTATAAGTCGCCGCGTCCATGCCGTCGATCAGCCAAAATTCCGATATATCATTGAAATACGAGTTTGCGGCGCGATATGGCGGTTTTTTGAGCAGATAGGTTTCTTCTTCCGCGCCTTTGAGCTGATAGATCTGATCGTCCACGTCAATCCAGTCTACGAACTTCTCCGCCGTCACATCCGGATTGATGTCTTTTAGTGAACTCAACAAACGCTCAAACTGCTGGACCGCTTCTTTATTGACTGCGCTGGCGCCGTTTTTATTGGTGACCAGACTGTTAATATTGAAGCGCCCCATGAGATCGTCGATTTGCCCCTGAATACCGACATTGGTGTCGATGGGAATCTGAATCGCGTACTGCCCCCAGGGCTCATCAGTGTTATCGACCTCGTGGTCCACCATTTTGTTGGCTTTTTTATCCTGGGCGAAGTCCTCACGCAATATGGTTCTGGCATAGGTTTCCGCCGCCAGGGCGTACATCTTCGCCTGATCTTGCTCCAGAATATTAGAGGTGCGTCGAATATCCAGGTAATGAATATTAAAGAGGCCGGCCACCAGCACCATCACTAGCGCAACAATGAAGATAACGATAAGCGCCGCTATGCCGGACTGCTTGCGCAGCCCGCGATTTCCGCCACTAACCACGACCGCTACCTGAGTCGCCGCCACCATTGGGATCGGGTTTATCGCCACCGGAATTGTTACCGCCGCTACCACCACCTGAAGTGCCGCCATTACCACCGCCATTGGCGGAATCCTTAATCTCAGCCCAACCCGCCACCTGATATATGCGACGGATGCTGCCGAACTTTTCATGATCCAGGGTAATTTCCAGCGCCTTAGGCACTTTCAAATAGGCGGGTTCGTTCTGATTGGTCAACATCTCTTCCGTTGGCCATTCGTTATGCCACTGATTGTCTTTGTCCATAAATCTGAACTTCACGGATTTGACGTGCGTCAGCAGACGCTGCTTCAGCGGCTGAGAGTCCTGCGCCCGGTCCATGACCTCCCAGTACTCCCGATATAACGTATTCTCTTCCAGCTCATAGGAAACCCGCTGCAGATTACTGCGGCGACTGATTTCCTCTTCATCATCCGCGATCAGCTCCAGCAGATCGTTAGTGTCGCGCCAACCCGTGCGGGAAAACTCAATCAGCTTCAGCGCATTAAGGTTAGTGACAGAATAGAATTCATCGCCATATTCCCCGCGTACGCTACGGGCGACAATTTGACCGAGGTCCCCTTCCAGCACGCGCTGCGCCTTTTGAATTTCTTCCAAAGACTCGCTCTTGGTTTCCAGATTTTTTTTGTTGCGTATCCCCTGCCCCAAAAACTGAAACGCGGCCGTACCGATAATCGCCGTGATGGTGACGGCGATCAGCACCTCCAGCAAGGTAAAGCCTCGCTCCCGGGAGCGGGATGTTACGGCGGCGGATTTTGACGACATGACTGCGGGAGGCATCAGGAGTTATTACCTATAAACGAGGTGACCGAGATAACCTGCCTTTCCGACAGGTTCGCCGTATCGGCGATCAGGACCTGAATTTCCACTTTTCTCATCTGGGGGTTCGGCGTCGCGATGACTTTTTCGACAACACGCCAAGTACGGCTGGCGTACTCTATCGTTTTCTTCTTCTCACCAACGGCGGGGAAGTTTTCCGCGATGGCGAGCTCGGTGTATTCATTGTCTGCAATCCAGGCGGCGAAAGTTTTTAGCTCCAACTGCTCCGTCTGCTTCACAATCTGCGTCATACCACGCACCAAAGCGGCGACGCTGATGGAAAAAATGAGCAACGCCACCAGCACTTCCAGTAGCGTAAAGCCTTCTGCTCGGCTTCGCGGCGACCGCCGCAACGGTTTAAGCATCTTCATCATCCGCCAGCCCTTTCAACTCAAATCCGTTCAACCCATCGGACTTGATGATGAACTTAATGTCTTCATTACTTTTCAGCTTCAGCTCGATGTTGACTGGGGTATTTTCCCCGCTGGACAAAAACAGAATTTGAGGGAGGAACTTCTTGTCTTTGTCGTCCTTCTTGTCTTTCTTGCCTTCGTCCTTGTTTTTCAGCTCAATTTCTTTGTTCTTTTTGTCAAAGTCCAAAACCACCCATTCAGGCAGTTCTCTTTCTTTCAGAAATTCCTGCGGCAATTCAATCCAGGCAAGCGCCGTATCGTCAAATCCCATGAACGCATAGCCGTGATCGTCCAGGCGCAATCCAATGTCCACATTCTGAAAGATGGCTTCGTCGGATGTCATCTGCATGATGGCCAGAAGTTTTCTGGCCTCATTTTCCAACTCTCGGCGCTCACGATTGCCACTGACCACCAACGTGACCATACCGACCATTACCGAGATAATGACCAGCACGACCAGTATTTCAATCAGCGTAAAACCTTTGTGAGCGCGCTTCATAATGTCTCTATCCAACCGCCGCCCCAGACACAGGGGCCGCGTACTGATTATCTATCCCAGTTGGTGATGTCAGCGTCGTAACCTTCGCCGCCTTCTTTACCGTCAGCGCCTAATGAATACAGGTCAAACGGGCCATGAGTGCCGGGAGCAATGTAAACAAACTCTCTCTGCCAGCCGTCAACAGGCAGTTTGTCGATATAACCATCCGGGTTCCAGTTTTTGGCTTCGGGAAAACCGGAAGGCTTGTTCACCAGCGCTTCGATGCCCTGCTCACTACTGGGGAAATTGTAGTTATCCAGCTTGTACATATTCAGAGCATTGCTGATGGTTTTGATGTTGGTTTGCGTGGTCGTCACTTTCGCCTGATCAGCGCGCCCCAAAATCTTGGGCGCCACAGCAGCCACCAGCAATCCAAGGATAACCAATACAACCATGATTTCGATCAGGGTGAAGCCCTGTACGGATTTCCTGGTTTTGAATGACGCTTTAGGTTTCATTTTTTCCCTCTGTAACATTACTTCTTTTATTGATGTGTATTTTAACCAACCAGGTCGCTCATGCTCAAAATCGGCAACATGATCGCCATAACGATGATCAGTACGACGCCGCCCATGACCAAAAGCATCAAGGGCTCGAACAGTCCAACCATCGTTGCGATGCGGCTTTGCAGATCGTTTTCCTGGCTGCTGGCGGTCCTTTCCAGCATTTCCCCCAACTCGCCGCTGGCCTCGCCGCTGGCGATCATATGAATCATCATCGGCGGAAAATAACCGGTCTGCTCCAGGCACTTGTACAGACTGCCGCCTTCCCGCACTTTCTGCGCCGCTTCGGCGACCCGTAGTTTCAGCCATTGATTGCTCAACACCTCGCCAGCGATGCGCATGGCGTCCACCAGCGGCACGCCGCTGCTGTTGAGTATGCTGAGAGTACTGGCGAAACGGGCGGTATTAACTCCCCGCGACATCTTCGCGGTGAAGGGAAGGTGCAGCAATTGCCGATGCACCTGAAGTCGGAAGCCTTCTTTTTTCATCGCATAAGTGAAGGAGAAGAAGGCGATGATCAGAGCGGCCACAATTAACAGCGCATAGCTGGCGACGAAATCGCTCAACGCCAGGATCACCTGGGTCAATGCAGGCAGCTCCTGCCCTTTGCTGACGAACACTTTGATGATGTCAGGTACGACATAGCCCAGCAAAAAGCCGACGATGCCGAACGCCACAAAGGTAAGAATCACCGGGTAGATGGCGGCCAGCTGAATTTTTTGCCGACTCATCTGCCGTTGCTCGGTGTAGTCAGCGAGACGGTTCAATACCAAGTCCAAATGACCTGCGTGCTCACCCGCCGCTACCGTTGAACGGTAAAGCTCCGGAAACGCGCTGGGGAATTCGCTAAGGCTGTCCGCCAGCGAATACCCCTCCAGCACCTTCGCACGCACCGCCAGCATCATACTTCTGACTTTGGCTTTTTCACTTTGCGAAGCCACGGCGCTCAGCGTTTCCTCTACTGGAATGCCGGACTGAATCAGTGTGGCGATCTGACGGGTCAACAGCGCCAAATCAGAGGCGCTAAGCCGACTGCCGCGAGGACGAAAGGCGCCTCCGCCATTTTTGTTGCTCTGCTTGTCAGACGCCTGGGTGACTTCCAGCGGCGTCCAGCCTTTATCTCGAATCTGCTGCCTGACCTGACGGGCGCTATCCGCTTCAAGAACGCCTTTTTGCGGACGCCCCTTTTGGTCCAGGGCTTTAAAATCAAATGCTGCCATATGCGGTAATACTATGAAATTTAGACTGCCGTTCTGAAGTAAGCGCCCGCCGTCGAACCTTCTTCAATAATCGCCCTTTGCGCTTTACTCCCGGTGAGTTACCCGCACCACCTCTTCCACAGAGGTCAGGCCCTTCAACACCTTGGCGATGCCGTCCGCATGAATGCTGGGGCCACGCTTGCGCGCGCAGGCTTCCAGCTCCATTTCGCCGGCTTGTTTATGCACCAGGTGACGCAATTCCTCATCGACCTCAATCACCTCATAGATCCCCAAACGTCCGCGATAGCCGAGGTGGTTACATTCAGCGCAGCCTTTCGCGTGGTAGATATGCTGAGGATTTTGCGGATCAATGCCGAGGAACTCGCAAACTTCGTCGTCCGGCGTGTAAGCCTCTTTGCAGTGCTCGCATAATACGCGCACCAGACGCTGAGCTATTACGCCGATCAAACTGGAAGATATCAAAAATGGCTCCACGCCCATATCCATCAAACGGGTTACTGCCCCCACCGCACTGTTGGTGTGAAGGGTGGACAACACCAAGTGTCCGGTCAAACTCGCCTGTACTGCGATTTCGGCCGTTTCCAAGTCCCGGATCTCACCAATCATCACCACATCCGGGTCCTGACGCAGAATGGCGCGCAGACCTCGTGCAAAGGTCATATCGACTTTGGTGTTGACCTGAGTTTGACCGATGCCGGGCAGGTTGTACTCGATAGGGTCTTCGACCGTCAGGATATTGCGGCTGCGGTCATTGATTTCAGACAGTCCCGCGTACAAACTGGTGGTTTTACCGGAGCCCGTAGGACCCGTCACCAAAATAATGCCGTGGGGACGATGGATCAGTTTCTTGATCAGATTGAAGTCACGATCAGCCATACCAAGCTTTTCAAGCTTCAACCTGCCCGCCTGTTTATCCAACAAACGCAGTACGATACGTTCGCCGTTGGCGGAAGGCATGGTGGACACCCGGATATCTACTTCTTTACCTGCAACGCGCAGGGAAATCCGGCCGTCCTGTGGAATTCTTTTTTCCGCGATGTCCAACCTGGACATAACCTTGATACGAGACACCAACAGCGGCGCCAAAGCCCGCTTCGGTTTGACCATTTCCCGTAATACGCCGTCCACGCGGAAGCGCACGACGAGGTCTTTTTCAAAGGTTTCTATGTGAATATCCGAAGCGTTGGTTTTTACCGCTTCCGTCAGGATGGCGTTGATCAGACGAATGATAGGCGCGTCGTCCTCCTGCTCCAGCAGGTCTTCCGTTTCTGGAACGGAATCCGCCAGACTGGCCAGGTCCATGTCGTCACCCAGCCCCTCCACCATTTGCATCGCTTCGGTGGAGTCATTCTGATAAGCCTTCGCCAGACCATCCTCGAAGACGCCATCTTCTATCACTTCGAAGCGGCATTTACCTTCGACATATCGATTTACTTCCGCAAATATTTGCGGCTTCAGCGACTCTTTAAAATAAACAACTTGGCCATGATTCTCATCCGGCTGACCGACGAACACGCCATGACGCTTGGCGAATGAAAACGGCAGGCGGTAATAGGACCGCGGCTGATCCTCCTGATCTTCGGAATCGTCCGTCAATACTGGAATCGCGTCTTCAGTTGCTTCGAGTTGGCGCTCGTCCATATCTAACCTTTAGTCTATTGTAAACATTGTCATTCCGGCTTACGCTCAGGCCATACATGGAAGCCGGGAAGGTTTGAGAATCTACTTTATCTTTTCAAGAGATTCCAGACTACCTGGTCTCATTTCATTTATAGTTAATTATATGTAATAAAGGCCATTAAATACCCGTTTTTAGTATATTTTTGAGAATTCCGGACTTTTCTTTTAGAGCTGCTACAGCAAAAATACCGGGCACAGAATTACTTAACCGGGACAATGGTCGCACATAATAAAAAGCGAGCCATTAGAACACCGAGACAGATTCATCGTGAACAAAGACAAACTACTCAATTCCGCCCCCTCCATTACGGCGTCGCTACTGTTGATCGCCGCTACCGCAACGGTTGGTTGGCGCGGTTATCAGTTCTGGCTCGACTACAACACCAAGAAGGAAATTGTAGTCAAGGCAGCGCCAGCAACCCAGGTCAAACAGGAACGCACCGTACAACAGTTGGCGCCCCTCAATCTGTTCGGCAAAAATGAACCCGTCGCCCAGAAGAAAGAAACGGAAGACCTCCCCTCCACCAATCTGCGCCTGACTTTGCGGGGCGTGGCCGCCACCAACCTTGAAAAAGGCGAGTCCGGCGGCGCATTGATTGAGGGTCCGGATCGCAATACCGATTTCTTCCGCGTGGGCGAAAACATGCCCGGCAACGCAACGCTACACTCTGTCTACGCCAACCGCGTGGTCATTGATCGCCGGGGCAGCCTTGAAAATCTGTTCTTCCCGGAAGAGTCCAGTTCCGGCGCCAGTATAGAAAGCTACGCCAGCGTCTCTCGCGACGACGCCCCCGACTATACTGAGCCCGCCTACGAGGAACCCGTCTACGAAGAGCCGCAGTATCAAGAGCCTGAATACCCGGAGCCTCAATACGAAGAACCCAAGTATGAGCAGCCTGACAGCGGCGGCGAGCCGGTTCCCGTCGTAGATGCGCCCCATGATGACGGCTCTCAGCAGGCGATTTCAGAACCCGCCTATCAGGAAGAGCCGACTTACGCTATCGATCAGCCGCCGGAAGAGCTTTCCGAGCCCTCCAACGATAACAGTTCAGAGCTGAGCGAAATGGACGAACAACGTCGTCAGGAAATTCGTGATCGACTGCAAAAATTGCGCGAACAAATCCGTCAAAAGAACAACGGTTAGTCGCGCCCGATTTTAAGCGCCGAAACGTCAATATCGTTCCGGCGCCCCATCTCCCCTCCCTAAATTAACGATTTCTAATCCTTGCTTTTTCAAACCCTGGCCATTCCAGCGCAATCCACTTTATTTCCCTTGTATTTAAGCCACTTAGGGCTAGTCTTAAGATTCACCTTTCCTTACACAGTTTTACAAAACTCATCCAGTCATATTTCCGATTAATTCCTATACTTAAACTCATAAACATAACTACGACTCCGGTCTAACAGCCGGCATTAACCACACCAACGATATCGACGACGGGACGCCCCACCTATGCAGTGGACAAGAAAATTGCGTGTCAAAACAGCCATTACCCTGTTTTCATGCTGGGCTCTTGTTGCGTCTGCGGCCTTCGAAATCAGTCAACAGATTCTGACTCATGTGGAGCGCGAATACGGCGGCTCCGCCCGCGAGCGCCTGGAGCGCTGGCAAAAACTGCTCAACACCCCCAAAGACATCCCTGACGAACGTAAGTTAATGATGGTCAACGTCTTCTTTAACGAAACTCAGTTCGTTCCGGACATCAAACACTGGGGGCAGGAAGATTACTGGGCGACGCCCGTTGAGCTGCTGGTCACCAATGGCGGCGACTGTGAAGACTACTCCATCGCCAAATATTTCGCCTTGCGCGAAATGGGCGTGCCGGACGACAAATTACGCATCACCTACGTTAAGGCGCTAAAGCTCAATCAGGCGCATATGGTGCTTGCGTACTATCCTGACCAGGACAAAGAACCGCTGATACTGGACAATCTGATTCAGGAAATCCGCTCAGGCTCCGAACGCGATGACCTCTATCCCATCTACAGCTTCAATGGCGATGGGTTATGGCTGTCCAAGCAACGAGGATTGGGCAAGCGTGTAGGCCAAGCCAATCGACTGGATCAGTGGAACGATTTAAACACGCGTATGCTGCAACAATTGCAGACCCGCCTCTGATCTCATACCTCATTCAAGCAGGCGCGATTAACCGCGCCTGATTTCTGACTTCTTTGTGTTTTTCTTTTCCAGTCAAACACTTTTCCGCTGTTACTTTATTATTTTGCTTCAGCGCACCTTCTAGCCGCCGACCTATTTTCTTTTTATCCGCTTACTCAGGCATCACCTACTTCCCGTCTCTCCATGGCGGCGCATTATAACGTTGACGTAAACGTAAACTTGCTGCAATAATTTTGCTCAATTCAGACAGAGAACGCCCATGACAAAAAACTACAGCATCAGTGACCTAGCGAAGGAGTTCGACGTTACCACAAGGACAATCAGGTTTTACGAAGCGGAAGGGCTGCTCAGCCCGGAACGGCAGGGACAGACCCGCATCTACTCCGAAAAAGATCGCGTCTACCTCAAGCTTATTTTGCGAGGCAAACGACTCGGCTTCTCCCTGGCGGAATCCAAACAAATTATCTGCATGTACGACCCGGACAGCGGCAACCGGGTGCAGCTCCAACTGATGCTGAACAAGATTGCGGAAAAAAGAGACATCCTGAAGCAGCAGCTTTCTGATATCCGCCTCATGCAGGAGGAGTTGGATGAAGCAGAAGAGCGCTGCCAACAGGCGCTGGCGGACTTTGAAAAAGGCTGACTAAGCGTGTGCGCGGCGAGCGAACGCAACAAATCGCAGCAGGCCTTCTTCTGATGACATTGATTCAACGTTAAAAATAACAAAGGAACCATTATGGCCAATCACTATCACTCCCTGAACTTCGGACTGGGCGAAACTCTGGATATGCTGCGTGAACAGGTGGCGGGATTCGCGCAAAAAGAGATCGCGCCCATCGCCGCGCAGGTGGACAAAGACAACGCGTTCCCCAACCAATTGTGGCCGCGCCTGGGAGAAATGGGTCTGTTGGGCGTCACCGTCAGCGAAGAGTTCGGCGGCGCTGAACTGGGATATCTGGCTCATGTCCTCGTCATGGAAGAGATCAGCCGCGCATCCGCATCTGTCGCGCTCAGCTACGGCGCCCACTCTAACCTGTGCGTTAACCAGATTTACCGTAACGGCACGCCAGAGCAAAGACAGAAATACCTGCCTAAACTGATCTCCGGCGAACATATCGGCGCCCTCGCCATGAGCGAGCCCAACGCCGGCAGCGATGTCGTCAGCATGAAATTGCAGGCGGTAAAAAAAGGCGACAAATATGTGCTTAATGGCGCAAAAATGTGGATCACCAACGGCCCCGACGCGCACACTTACGTCATCTACGCCAAGACTGACGTTCAGGCAGGCCCCAGAGGCATCACCGCGTTCATCGTGGAGCGCGATTATCCCGGCTTCTCCCGCTCACCCAAACTCGACAAACTGGGCATGCGCGGCTCCAACACCTGCGAGCTGGTGTTCGATAACTGCGAAGTGCCGGAAGACAATATTCTCGGCGGCCTCAACCAGGGCGTGAAAGTCCTGATGAGCGGACTGGACTACGAGCGCGTCGTACTGGCCGCCGGCCCTATCGGCATCATGCAGGCCTGTATGGATGTCGTCGTTCCCTATATCCATGAGCGTGAGCAGTTCGGCCAGGCTATCGGCCAGTTCCAGCTCATTCAAGGCAAAGTGGCGGACATGTACACCACCCTGAACGCCTGCCGCGCCTACCTTTATGCAGTCGCCGCCGCCTGTGATCGTGGCGAAACCACACGCAAGGACGCCGCTGGCGTGATTCTATACTGCGCAGAAAAAGCCACCCAGATGGCCCTCGACGCCATTCAGATTCTGGGAGGCAACGGCTACATCAACGAATTCTCCACCGGCAGACTGCTGCGCGACGCTAAGCTATATGAGATCGGCGCCGGCACCTCTGAGATCCGCAGAATGCTGATCGGCCGCGAACTGTTCGAGGAGTCCCGGTAGCCTTCGGCTGCCGTTCTCTACACGGAATCCAAACAACCACCCAGCAAGACAGGACGAAGCTATGGCTGTTCTGAAATCCCAAACATCCACCGACAGCGAAAGCTATCAAAGCCAATATGCGGCGATGAGCAAACTGGTGGATGATCTCAAGACTGAAATCAGTTTTATCGAACAAGGCGGCGGTCACGCCGCTCAGGAAAAGCAGCGCGCAAAAGGAAAGTTGCTGCCCCGTGAGCGCGTCGCCAAGTTGCTCGATCCCGGTTCGCCGTTTCTTGAAATCGGCCAATTCGCCGCCTACAACGTCTACGCAGACAACGTGCCCGCCGCAGGGGTCATCGCTGGTATCGGACGGGTCGAGGGCATTGAATGCATGATCGTCGCCAACGATTCGACGGTCAAAGGCGGCACCTACTATCCACTGACGGTGAAGAAGCATATTCGCGCCCAGACGATCGCAGAAGAGAACAACCTGCCCTGTATCTATCTGGTGGATTCCGGCGGCGCCAACCTGCCGCAGCAGGATGAAGTCTTCCCCGACAAGGAAGACTTCGGGCACATTTTTTATCGTCAGGCGCGCATGTCCGCCCAGGGCATTCCTCAGATCGCCGTAGTAATGGGTCTTTGCACCGCTGGCGGCGCTTATGTGCCCGCCATGGCGGACGAAGCCATTATGGTGAAAGGACAGAGCTCTATTTTCCTGGCGGGACCGCCTTTGGTGAAAGCCGCTACCGGCGAAGAAGTTAGCGCCGAGGACCTGGGCGGCGCAGACGTTCATTGCAGAATCTCCGGGGTGGCGGACCATTACGCTCAAGACGAGTTCCACGCCCTCTTGCTGGCCAGACAGGCGGTTAAGCGCCTCAACCGCAAGAAAACTGTCACCATGGACATCCAGACGCCGGTGGAGCCGCTATATCCCGCTCAACAGCTGCGCGGCGTAGTCCCCACTGATCTGCGTACGCCTTATGACGTGCACGAAGTCATCGCCAGACTGGTGGACGGCTCCGAATTCGACGAGTTCAAGGCGCTCTATGGCGCGACGCTGGTGTGCGGTTTCGCTCGTATCAACGGCTACCCTGTGGGCATCATCGCCAACAATGGCATTTTGTTCAGCGAGTCCGCCGTCAAAGGCGCGCACTTTATCGAGCTGTGCTGCCAGCGCAAAATTCCTCTGGTGTTCCTGCAGAACATCACCGGTTTCATGGTCGGCAAGCAGTATGAAGAAGGCGGCATCGCCAAAAACGGTGCCAAGCTGGTCACCGCTGTCGCCTGCGCGGAAGTGCCCAAGTTCACTATAATCATTGGCGGCAGCTTTGGCGCTGGCAACTACGGCATGTGCGGCCGCGGCTACAACCCCCGCTTTCTGTGGATGTGGCCGAATGCGCGCATCGCAGTAATGGGCGGCGAGCAGGCGGCGGGCGTGCTGGCGCAGGTGCGCGAGGATAATCTACGCCGCAAAGGCGCGCTGTGGAGCGAAGAGGAGAAACAGGCGTTCAAGGCCCCCACTATTCAGCAGTTCAACGAGCAGTCACACCCCTATTACGCCTCCGCGCGCTTATGGGACGACGGCATCATCGACCCGGCGGACACCCGCATGGTGTTGAGTCTGGCGCTTTCCGCCGCGTTGAACGCCCCGATTAAAGACAGCAAATTCGGCGTGTTCCGCATGTAGGCGCGACAAGGACTTCACATGACGCCAACTCAGCCGACCACCAGACCAACAAGAGAGGTTACGCCGTGTCAGAACCCGTTTTATATCGCGTAAATCAGGGCGTTGCGGAAATAGTATTAAACCGGCCCGAAAAGCATAACGCCTTTAACGCAGACGTTATTCAGTCCCTGAATGAAATGATCGAGGAGACCGCCAACGACAGCGCCGTACGCATCGTCGTCCTGCGCAGCGAAGGCAAGCACTTCTCCGCCGGCGCGGACCTGGAATGGATGCGCGCCAACGCCAATGCAGACCATCAAGCCAACTTGGATGACGCCGCCGAACTGGCCAGACTCATGCGCGGCCTCTTTGAACTGCCCAAGCCGACTATCGCCCGAGTGCAAGGCAGCGCCTTCGGCGGAGCCCTGGGCCTGATCAGCTGCTGCGATATTGCTATCGCCAGCGCGCGCAGCAAGTTCTGTCTGAGCGAAGTAAAGCTGGGCATCCTGCCCGCGGTGATCAGCCCCTATGTACTCCGCGCCATCGGGCCTCGCGCCATGCAGCGCTACACCCTGACCGCCGAGCTGTTCGACGCCAAAGAGGCGCTACGCCTTGGCCTGATCCACGAAATCGTCGAAGAGACCAGTCTGGATGCGGAAGTGGAGCTTTTCACCCGCCTGTTCAAACAGAACGGCCCCAATGCCCTGTCCCGCGCCAAAGAGTTGCTGCACCGGGTCGAAGCAAGCCCCATTGACGATGCGCTGGTCGAACACACCACTCGCGCCATCGCCGACGTGCGCGTTTCTTCCGAAGGACAGGAAGGGCTCAGCGCATTTTTAGAAAAACGACCCGCCGCCTGGACCCTTTCCGATGGAGCCGCCGAGCATGATTGAGACGTTATTGATCGCCAATCGCGGCGAGATCGCCAGCCGCATTATCCGCACCGCCAGTCGCATGGGTGTGCGTACGATCGCCGTATATGCGGATGTGGACCGTAACATGCCCTTCGTGCAGGAAGCCGACGAGGCTTACCCCCTGCATGGCGTGACCGCGACAGAAACTTACCTGAATCAGGATAAAATCATCGCCGTCGCGAAAAAGTGCCGCGCTGACGCTATCCACCCCGGATACGGCTTCCTGTCGGAGAACGCGAGTTTCGCCGCGCTGTGCGCCAAGGAGTCTTTGATATTCATTGGCCCTCCCGCCAAAGCTATTGACGCTATGGGCGATAAAGCCCGCGCCAAGCATCTGATGGAACAGGCCAATGTTCCCCTGATCCCCGGCTATCACGGCGAAGACCAAAGCGTTGACGTCCTGCGCGCCCAGGCCGAGGTAGTCGGCTACCCGGTCCTGCTTAAAGCCAGCGCGGGCGGCGGCGGCAAAGGCATGCGCGCCGTGCGCGCGCCCTCTGAATTTGATGAACAGCTGGCGTCCGCGCAGCGTGAGGCGAAAAACGCCTTCGGTGACCAAACCATGCTGATCGAAAAGCTGATCGAACAGCCTCGTCACGTCGAAGTGCAAATCTTCTTCGACGCTCACGGCGAAGGCGTCTATCTGTTTGACCGCGACTGCTCCATCCAGCGTCGCCATCAGAAGATCATCGAAGAAGCGCCCGCCCCTCATCTCGCCGACGCGACCCGTCGCAAAATGGGAGAAACGGCGGTCGCCTGCGGCAAGGCGATTGGCTATGTCGGCGCCGGCACGGTGGAATTCCTGGTCGATAAAAATGAAAACTTCTATTTCATGGAAATGAACACCCGCCTGCAGGTGGAGCACCCGGTGACGGAAATGATCACGGGCCTCGACCTGGTGGAGTGGCAGATCAAAGTCGCTGGCGGCGAGCCTTTACCGGCGACCCAGGATCGCATTCGCAGCAATGGCTGCGCCATTGAAGCGCGCATCTACGCGGAAGATCCGGAGAATGGTTTTCTGCCCAGCGCCGGCGCGTTGCATTTTCTCTCCGCTCCCGCGAGCGGCGAGCATACTCGCATTGATTGCGGCGTCGCAGCGGGCTGCGAGATTTCGCCCTTCTACGACCCGATGATCGCCAAAGTCATCGGCTGGGGGCCCTCCCGCGAGATGGCGCGGCGACGCCTGAAAGACGCCCTGGCGGATTTCCTGGTGACCGGCGTCACCACCAACACCGGCTATCTGTGCCGCATCATCAACAGCGATGACTTCGTTCAGGCGCGTTTGACGACCGGCTTTCTGGAAGCCAACCCCGGCCTGGAAAAAGCAGATCGGGAGATCCCTTTCAACACCAAGTGCGCGCTGGCGGCGTTGTACTGGTCAAACCTCAAGGCAGCACCCAATGCCGCCGATCAGGACCCATTTTCGCCCTGGTCCCAGATCAGCAACTGGCGTTTGAATCTGGTGGAAGCCTCCGAATATGAGTTCTGGCTCAACGGCGAATCATTTTCCCTGCTACTTGAACAACATCATGACCAGTTAAAAATTGGCGATGGACAACACTGGGCGGACGTCAGCTTTAATCGCAACCACTCTCATGTGGACTTGTGGGTGGATGGCGTCAAGAGCTGCTTCCGTTTCGCCATTTCGGAGAGCTGCATCGACCTGTTCAAAGACGGCGCGCACTGGCGCTTCGAGACCCCTGACGATAATACGCTGACGGAACATCATGTGCAGGACGGCGGCTCCCTCAACGCCCCCATGGGCGGCACCATCGTCAAAACCGCCGTACAAGCGGGCCAGGAAGTGGTCAAAGGCGACATTCTGGTAGTGATGGAAGCCATGAAGATGGAGCACAGCATCCGCGCGCCCGGCGCAGGCACTGTCACGGAAGTGTTATGCAAAGAAGGCGAAGTGGTCACCGCCAACCAGATTCTGGTGGCGTTCGAAGCCAGCGGCGAAGGAGCCTGATATGTCCTCTGAAGTGAACGCCACGCATATCACCGGCGATCCGGATTTTGTTCGCATTGTAGAGGTAGGCCCTCGCGATGGCCTGCAGAACGAAAGCAAGCTGCTGAGCGTTGAAGAGAAAGTCCACCTCATCAAAGGGCTGATCGACGCAGGCGTCAGTTATATTGAGGCGGGAAGTTTCGTTTCCCCGAAATGGGTGCCGCAAATGGCCAGCTCCGCCGAAGTGATCCAGCAGCTGCCGGAACGCAAAGATGTAGTCTACGCCGCCCTGACGCCAAACCTGAAAGGCATGGAAGCGGCGCTACAGACTCAGGTCAACGAAGTGGCGGTGTTCACCGCCGCTTCCGAGGCGTTCAACCAGCGCAACATCAACTGCTCCATCCAAGAGAGCATTGAGCGCTTTCAACCGGTATTCGCATTGGCGCAGGAGCGCAACATCCCTGTTCGCGGCTATGTCAGCTGCGTGCTGGGCTGTCCCTACGAGGGACGCATCGAGATAGCCCAGGTTCTGAAAACCACTAAACTGCTGCTGGAAGCAGGCTGTTACGAAGTGTCTCTGGGAGACACCATCGGCGTCGGCTCCACCCATCAAGTGGCCAACCTGCTCAAAGCCCTGCTGTCCGAAATACAGAGCGACCTGCTGGCGGTGCATTTCCACGACACCTACGGCCAGGCTCTGGCCAACATCGACACAGCCCTTAACCTCGGAATTCGCACGGTCGACGCCTCCGTCGCCGGATTGGGCGGCTGCCCCTACGCAAAAGGCGCCTCCGGCAACGTCGCAACGGAAGACGTGGTGTACATGCTGCACGGCAACGGCCTGAAAACAAACATTGATTTGAATCGCCTCGCCATGGTAGGTAATGAGATTTCCACCCTGCTGGCGCGCAACAACGGCTCTAAAGCCGGTCTGGCGTTGTCGCAGGCGTATTCTTCACAATAAGGATAATATTGGAGTCTTTATGACCGCGCTCCCTTTATGGCGCCCCGGACACGAGCGAATACAACAAGCACGACTCACCGACTTCGTCGCATTTTTAAAAACCAGAAAGCTGTCGCCGCCATCTCACTATGACGCGCTACATGCCTGGTCGGTGGACAATAAAGAGGCTTTCTGGCTGGCGATATGGGAGTACTTTCAGGTCAAAGGCGACCTCGGCGGGGCTCCGTATCTGCGCAATGCCAACAAGATGCCTGGCGCACAGTGGTTCCCTGAAGCCAAAATCAACTTTGCGGAAAATCTGCTTAAACATCGCAACGGCAAGCACGGCGACGAACCCGCCATTATTGTCAGAGGCGAAGACGGCCGTCGTGAAGAACTTAGTTTCAACGAACTGTATCGCCAAGTCGCCAAACTGGCGCAATTTCTGAAGGCCAATGGCGTTGGTCCCGGCGATCGCGTCGCCGCGTTCATTCCAAACTGCGCCGAAGCGGTTATCGGTATGCTGGCCACCGCCAGTCTGGGTGGCGTCTGGTCTTCCTGCTCCCCCGACTTCGGGCTTAACGGCGTGATTGACCGCTTTGGCCAGATCGCTCCGAAACTGCTGATCGCCTGTCGCGGTTACAACTACAACGGCAAAGTGATCGACACTACGGATCGAGTGCAGGATATCGTCGGCAAGCTTCCCGCTTTGCATGGGGTGGTCTGGGTTAACTATCTGAAGAACCCGCAGGCGGCGCCGACGGACTTGTCAGGCGTCACGGCGACTTCCTGGGAAGACATAGTGAACACGCCTGGCGAAAGCGCCATCGAGTTTGTCCGGCGCGGGTTCGCCGAACCGCTCTACATCATGTACTCCTCCGGCACCACCGGTCAGCCCAAGTGCATCGTGCACGGCCAGGGCGGCACGCTGTTGCAGCACCTGAAAGAGCTGGGATTGCATACCGACCTCAAACCCGGCGACCGCATATTCTATTACACCACTTGCGGCTGGATGATGTGGAACTGGCTGGTGAGCAGTCTGGCGATCGGCGCGACGCTGGTGCTATATGACGGCTCCCCATTTCATCCGTCACCCTCTCACCTGTTCGACATCGCCCAGGAAGAGAATATCAACGTATTCGGCTCCAGCGCCAAGTTCTACGCCGCCTGCGAGAAGAATCACCTCAAACCGGCGCAGACCCATCGTCTGGACAGTCTCAGGGCCATGCTTTCGACCGGCTCCCCGCTGGCTCATGAGAGCTTCGACTATATCTATCGAGACGTGAAGGCGGACGTCTGTCTGAGTAGCATCTCCGGCGGCACTGACATTGTGTCCTGCTTCGCCCTGGGATGCCCCACACTGCCCGTTTATCGAGGCGAACTACAGTGCATCGGCCTGGGCATGGATGTCGAGTTTGTCGACGACTCAGGCCGCTCTCTGGCGCAAGGCAAAGGCGAGCTGGTCTGCAAGTCGCCCTTCCCTTCCATGCCGGTTGGATTTTGGAACGACGAGGATGGCGCGCGCTTCCACAGCGCTTATTTTTCCTCGATCGACAACATCTGGGCCCATGGAGACTACGGCGAATTCATCAACCATGCGGAAAACGGCGAAGTGGTGCAGAAAGGCGTCATCATTCACGGCCGCTCTGACGCCGTACTTAATCCTGGCGGCGTGCGCATCGGCACCGCCGAAATCTATCGTCAGGTGGAGAAGATCGAGGAAGTGCTGGAAAGCATCGCGGTCGGACAAGCCTGGGGAGACGACGAGAGAGTCATTCTATTCGTCAAAACCCGCCCCGGCGTTGATCTGAACGACGAGCTATGCAGCCGCATCACCCAGACGATTCGCAAGAACACCACGCCCCGACATGTGCCGGCGAAGATCATTCAGATCGCCGACATTCCCCGCACCATCAGCGGCAAAATCGTTGAGCTGGCGGTGAAGAACGTCATTCACGGCAAGGAAGTTAAAAACAAGGACGCGCTCGCCAATCCGGAAGCGTTGCAGTTGTTTGAAGATCTTGAGGAATTGCGCGGCTAGAACAGCCTGTATAAGAGATCCCTCCCCGGATTGGGGAGGGAGTATTCGTAAACTGGCTTAGAGAACTTTATCCAGTTCAGCTTCCAGTTGCGGAACCGCTTCGAACAAGTCCGCCACCAGACCGTAATCGGCTACCTGGAAGATTGGCGCTTCTTCGTCTTTGTTGATCGCAACGATTACTTTACTGTCGGACATACCCGCCAAGTGCTGGATCGCGCCGGAGATACCAACGGCGATATACAGTTGCGGAGCCACGATTTTACCAGTTTGACCGACCTGCATATCGTTGGGAACGAAGCCTGCGTCAACCGCCGCGCGAGATGCGCCAACCGCTGCGCCCAACTTGTCAGCCACTTTGTACAGCATTTCGAAGTTGTCGCCGTTCTGCATGCCGCGACCACCGGAAACAACGATGTTCGCACTGGTCAATTCAGGACGGTCGGACTTAGCCAGCTCTTCTTTCACGAAAGAAGAAATGCCTGCGTCGTGAGCCGCGCCAACAGATTCCACTGCAGCAGAGCCGCCTTCCGCCGCAACCGGGTCGAAACCGGTAGGACGCACGGTGATGACTTTGATTGCATCAGAGGTTTGCACAGTGGCGATCGCGTTGCCCGCGTAGATAGGACGCACGAAGGTGTCAGCGGAATCAACGCGGATGATGTCGGAAATCTGAGCTACGTCCAGCAGCGCTGCAACGCGAGGCATGAAGTCCTTACCGGTGGTGCCGGCGGAAGTCAGCACATGGCTGTAGCCTTTACCCAGTTCAGCGACCAGCAAGCCCAGGTTTTCAGCCAGAAAGTGGCCGTAGGCGGCGTTGTCGGCGTGCAGCACTTTCGCTACGCCAGACACTTTGGAAGCCGCTTCAGCAACCGCGCCGCAATCAGCGCCGGCAACCAGAACGTGAACGTCTCCGCCGATTTTCTGAGCGGCTGCGACAACGTTCAACGTAGCGGGTTTCAGAACCTTGTTATCGTGATCTGCAATTACCAGAATGCTCATCTTAAATCACCTTCGCTTCGTTCTTCAGCTTGTCCACCAGCTCAGCTACGCTGCCCACTTTAATGCCCGCCTGACGTTGCGCAGGGGCTTCCACTTTCAAGGTGGTCAGTCTGGGAGCGATTTCCGCGCCAAGATCCGCAGGGGAAACAGTGTCCAGCGGCTTCTTCTTGGCTTTCATGATGTTGGGAAGAGAAGCGTAACGGGGCTCGTTCAGACGCAGGTCGGTGGTCACGATAGCAGGCAGATTCAACGCCACGGTCAGCAGACCGCCGTCGATTTCGCGAGTCACGTTGACTTTATCGCCCTCAACAACCACTTCGGATGCGAAGGTGCCCTGCGCGTAACCGCACAGCGCCGCCAGCATCTGGCCAGTCTGGTTGTTGTCGGTGTCAATGGACTGTTTGCCCAGAATCACCAGCTTGGGTTGCTCTTTTTCTACAACCGCTTTCAGCAGTTTGGCGGCCGCCAGAGATTGAATCTCTTCGTCGGTCTCCACGTGAATGCCGCGGTCAGCGCCCAGCGCCAATGCGGTGCGGATTTGTTCCTGGGCGGCTTTAGGGCCGATGGATACAACGACGACTTCGGTAGCGACGCCTTTCTCTTTCAGGCGTACGGCTTCTTCCACTGCGATTTCGCAGAATGGATTCATGGCCATTTTTACGTTTGTCAGGTCTACACCGGTATTATCCGGCTTTACTCGTACTTTAACGTTGTAATCAATTACTCGTTTTACAGCGACCAGAACCTTCATAGATTCCTCGTTTGTGTTGTGATGTGTAATTAACGAAGCATATCCTCGCGGCTCTGGATTTTTATCCCGATAACCACCCTGTCGAAAACCGGGTTCTCGGCCAAAAACTTCAGCCGAAACGCCAGGATATGGTCCAAACAAAGCAGGCTAATACTGAACGCTTATCCCACTCAGGTCAATATTCAGGGACGCGCCTGACGCGTCCGAAAAGGACCTGCGATCAAAGGACGATCGATTTATTGTTAACGCCGAAAAAGATTCGGGTTTACTCCGTCCCGGAATTCAGGAAGCGGCCTTGCAGGCGACGCCTGAGGCCCCGCCGCTCAACGCCGGAAACGCTCTTCTTAACTGCGTGCCGCTTATTAAAGGCGATTTTCCGCAAAAATTCAAACAAACGTTTGTTTGAGTGGGCGAATGATATATGCTACCTGGACTTAATCCATTATACTTCTGACGATTTTTAATAACTGCAGCACAGCGTAGTCGGAAAAATAAGACAGGATAAAATCAGTCAGGGACGCAGCTCGACCGCTTCCGCGGGACAGCATCGTCGCAGCTTTTCGCGACCCCCAAAAGCCGTGTTGCCTATAAACTTTTTAGACTGAGAGTTGTGAAGCTAAAAGGAGATCAATGGTGGAACGCGAATCGATGGAGTTTGACGTACTAATCGTGGGCGCAGGACCGGCGGGCTTGTCAGCCGCCTGCAAAATTCTCCAGTTGGCCAAGGATAAAGGGCAGGAACTGACCGTATGCGTCGTGGAGAAAGGATCGGAAGTCGGCGCGCATATTCTGGCCGGCACCGTTTTCGAGCCTACAGCTCTGAACGAGCTCTTCCCTAATTGGAAAGAAGAAGGCGCTCCCCTCAATACTCCCGTCACCCGAGACGACATTTTCGTATTACGCAGCCAGGAAAACGCCATCAAGGTTCCCAATGCGTTCGTGCCCCGCAATATGCACAACGAAGGCAACTTCATCATCAGCCTGGGCAACCTGTGCCGCTGGCTGGCGGAGCAGGCGGAAGGCCTTGGCGCGGAAATCTATCCCGGCTTCCCCGCCGCCGAAATTCTGTATCATGAAGACGGCAGCGTAAAAGGCATCGTTACCGGCGACATGGGCGTCGGCCACAATGGCGAGCATAAAGATTCCTACACTCCCGGTATGGAATTACACGCCAAGTACACCCTGTTCTGCGAAGGCTGCCGCGGTCATCTGGGCAAACAGCTGATCGAAAAATTCAAGCTGGACGAAGGCAAAGACCCGCAACATTACGGCATCGGCATTAAAGAGCTGTGGGATATCGATCCCGCCAAGCACGAGCCTGGCCTGGTCGTTCACACGACGGGTTGGCCATTAGCCGAAAGCAGTTCTACCGGCGGTTCTTTCCTTTACCACCTGGAGAACAATCAGGTTTACGTCGGTCTGATCACCGACCTGGGTTACAGCAACCCGCACGTTTCTCCATTCGAAGAATTTCAGCGCCTGAAGCTGCATCCGGAAATCAGTAAATATCTGGAAGGCGGCAAGCGCGTATCCTACGGCGCGCGCGCCATCACCAAAGGCGGCTTCAATTCCCTGCCCAAGCAGTCCTTCCCTGGCGGCCTGCTGCTGGGTTGCGACGCTGGCACCTTGAACTTCTCCAAGATCAAGGGCTCTCATACCGCCATGAAGTCCGGCATGCTGGGCGCGGAAGCAGTGTTTGAAGCGCTTCAGAAAGGCTCTGAAGGCAAAGAAGACCTCACCGCTTTTACTGATAAGTTCAAAACGTCCTGGCTCTACAAAGAGCTGTACGAAGAGAGAAACTTCGGACCGGGCATGCACAAGTTCGGCAACATCCTGGGCGGCGCTCTGGCGTTCTTCGAGCAGAACATTCTGCGTGGAAGCCTGCCGATCACTCTGCGTGATCTGAAGAAAGACCACGAGGCTCTCAAGCCCGCCAGCGAGTGTCCGAAAATCAGCTATCCGAAGCCGGACAACAAGCTGACGTTCGACCGTCTGACTTCGGTGTTCCTGTCGAACACCAACCATGAAGAGGATCAGCCCTGTCATTTGACCCTCAAGGACAAAGACGTGCCGATCAACTACAACCTGCCCAAGTACGACGAGCCCGCGCAGCGCTACTGCCCTGCCGGCGTTTACGAAGTGGTGGAGAATGACGACGGCGGCAAGCGCTTCCAGATCAACGCGCAAAACTGCGTACACTGCAAAACCTGCGATATCAAAGACCCCACCCAGAACATCATCTGGGTCACCCCGGAAGGCGGCGGCGGTCCCAACTATCCGAACATGTAGTGCAAAAAAGCCGGCTTACGCCGGCTTTTTTATTCAGTACGCTATCAATAATAGCGAGCATTGCGAAGCTGCTTAATATCTAAATTAGACCATACAGAAACAGGTCCTACATTGTGGTATCTAAGATTACGGTATATCCAGCTTGTTTTCTCTGCATCAACTCGCCTGAAATATAGCCCATAACTAAGCTCATACAGCAGCTCGACTTGTGGCGCACTCCCTTGCCTCCCAACTTCAGAGAGTCCACTCTGATAAATCGCCCCATTGACTATTTCAGATAATCTACTGAGTAATCTGGGCCTGTTTTTGAAGCAGACTAAAGGGACGGATGAGAGCACACCGTCGCTATATACGATCATCCTATCCGATCCGACATCAATAGATGTCAGCTGGGTAATACGAATAGTCCGGGCTCCGGATTTACCAATGAGTACAAGCTCATGCCCATTAATAGTCAGAGTTTCTGGTAAGTCAAAATAGTAAGGCCAATTTTTTATAATGACATATACCCCAACCAACACTGGCAGGGTATATGCAACCCAAAAGCAGCTAAATATATTTAATGAGCAGTTAGAGTTACTCCACGAGCAACTAAAGTTAACTGGATTTTCGCTTATGAATAAACGCCAAATAATAACGCACGTTATGGATAAGAATAAAAAAGCTGCAATAACCATACGCCATGCAACCATCCATCGGTCAATTTGAAATACTTCTTTCAATGATAGTCCTTAACAAGAAACCGCCCACCACACTTTTACCGACGACAATTTTATCTATTGTCAATCCACCTGCAACCGTACTCTGACCTTCATGGTGTTTTTCTTATCAGGTCTGGCGGCCAGGGCTTCCAGGCTGGGCCAATAGGGCATTTGCTTGTCGCCGCTGTATTCGTAGGTCAGGGTCAGACTGTCCTGGCTCTGCTCTGTGATCAGACCAGTGCGGATTTCGCCTAACACCGGAGCGTCAGGCAGTTGTTGCAGGGATTGCCAGGCTTCCTGCTCAATCTTCTTTATCCCTTCTTTGATTTCTGCTGGATCATCACTGCTCGCCAGGGGATAGTCATTGATGCCGTCCGCATTGAGTGTGGGATATAAGCGCAGCTTGATAGACTCATTGCTGGAGCCGCTTTCGTCCAGCACCTGATCAGCGCCTTTACGATCAGTCAGCGTGGCGATATCCCTGACATTCAAGGACGGCTCCCATTCCGCATAGAGTTCGTAGCCCTGCCCGTACAGCGAGGGCTGCAGGGTTTTGATGGTCAAACCGGTGACCTTCCCCGATGCAGATACTTCGCGCCTGGTGCGCACATAATCCGATGCATCAGGCGTTTGCGAGTCGAAGTACAGACTGACTTTCACGTCGCCCTGCACGACCAGCTCGCTGTTATCATTCAACGGCATATAGGGTTCTGATTCCCAGCTGCTGCGACCGTATTCAGGGTCCATGTCCGGGATCAGTTTATCCAGAGCCGGCCGAATCCAGACCGCCTGATCGCCGTTGGCGACCAAGCTGTATGTCCAATCAATTTGTGTGGTTTCCGGGCCGCTCAAGCCTTGATGCACTTTGTGCTCGACTTTGGAAGCCTCCTGCTCGATCTTCAGCTCCACGAACAATCGCCCTTTGCGCCAGCCATCGTCGGCGGGATTCCAGTCGAGGGCGTCGTCCTGGATATCCTCACTACTC
Organism: Hahella sp. CR1; assembly: GCF_029813005.1. Classification (NCBI taxonomy): domain Bacteria; kingdom Pseudomonadati; phylum Pseudomonadota; class Gammaproteobacteria; order Oceanospirillales; family Hahellaceae; genus Hahella; species Hahella sp. CR1. Next base: position 111,284 of record NZ_JAPELK010000012.1, on the reverse strand, counting down.
TCTACGCTATAGTCCGACGGCGTATCTACACCACCATCGTCTGGAGATCCTGCGTCGGAAGAGGAGTCAGAGCAGGCGCTCAGGAGCGTGACGCCCGCCAGCGTCAAGCAACGGAACAGTAACGGAAAGGCTGCGACTATTTTCTTATTTTTCATAAGGGTGGACGACTTCCTGAAAATGAGGTGGACGTCATCGCATGCTATCAGGGAGCGATTAAATTAGAAATGTGGAGAGATCACATCTTAGAGGATGATTAATGCAGGAGCGTCACACTCGCAGCGCCTCCATCAAGGCGGACCGAGCCAGCAAGCGAGTAGAGTCCAACGTCGGCAGCGGACAGTCATCAGGATCGACGAGCAGCGGAATCTCAGTGCAGCCCAGCACCACCGCATCGCAACCGCGCTCTTGCAGTCGCTGGATCGCGGCATTGAAACGTAACCTGGATTCTTCCTTAAACACCCCATTCACCAGCTCATTGAAAATCACCTGATCAATGAGTTCGCGATCCGCCTCATCCGGAATCAGGCTGTCGATGTCGAACCTGCTCAAGGCTTGAGGATAGACTGGCCCGGTCATCAGAAAGCGCGTACCGGTGATTCCCAGCTTGCGATAGCCTTGCGTTTGCGCCGCCTGCGCCACGGTTTCCGCGATATGCAGCCAGGGAATGGGCGATTCGGCCTGCACCATCTGAAACGCCTGATGAATAGTGTTATCCGGACAGATGGCGAAGTCCGCGCCCATCATCGCCAATTTTCGGGCGGACGACAGCATCAAATCCGCCACTCCGCGCCAATCGCCCTGATTCAGATAAGGCATGTAATCCGCCACGGGATGCGTATGCAGCGATACTTCCGGATGCCGATGCTCTCCCATCAACGCGGGCGCTTCCGCGCAGATAGTGCGATAACAGAGCGCAGCACCCTCAGCGCTACATGCAACAATGCCGATGTGTCTGGACATTTTCCTTACCTCGTTGCTTGCGGTCAGCACTTTGGGACATGAGCCATGCCCCAAAAGTGCTTGCTCTTTCCTTACGCCAGCATCTTCATCGCAAGATAGATGAGTATGCCGATAGCCAGCATGATCCACCCTGTTTTTGCGTGAGATTCGCCCTCAGGACCTGGCGCGGCAGGTTGCGCTTGCTGTTGCGGGCGCGCCGGCTCAGGCGCTTGCGCTGGCTCAGCGTCTACAGACGATGGGACAGGAGTCGCCTGCGCCTGCTGCGCTGCTTTCTCCGACTTGCGCTCTTCCTTCACCTGCTCCGCTGTCTTCTCCTGTTCCGGAGCGGCGGCCGCTTGCGCCTGCCACCAGTCTTCGCGGGGCGCTTCGCCTTTCGCCGCCTTCAGACGCATGCGTTTTTTATTCAACGCCAACACCCGGGACGACTTCACTTTCACACCGTACTTAAGCTTCAGCTGCGCCACTTTCTGTTGCAGCGGCACGCCTTTTTCAGGGTTCACCATCGCCACATAGTTAGCGAATCCGTCAATGGCGGCGAACAGCTCTCCCCGCCCCCAGGTTTTACCAGCGGGACCGTCTCTATCGATTTGAAACAACAGTGCACGAAACCGCTTCAGCTGTTTTCTTTCCACCGAAGCCTTGTCATTTACGACGACGCCGGTGACTTCCTGTCTGCGATGTTTGCGCATAATCCGGGTTTTGTCCGGGTGCACCACAAAACCCTCATCCTTGATGATGCTACGGCAGCGCCACAACAGACGCTTGACGTCATCGTCGGATTTGCCGTCAGCGGAGAAGGTCACATCATCCGCGTAACGGGTATAGGTGAATCCAAGTTTGGCGGCCATGCTTTGCAGACGGCGATCGAGCTTTCGGCAAATGACATTACTGATCGCCGGACTGGTGGGCGCGCCTTGGGGCAGAAAGCGTTCACCTTCGCTGACAAACCATTTCTGGCCGTCCATTTCCACTTCCTGCACTTTCTGCTGCGAACACAGCAACCCCAGAATAGTGGCGACTTGCTCGCTGTAGCCGAGATGGCGAAACGCGCCTTTGATGCGCGCATAGGAAACCGTTGGGAAGAAGTCCTTCAAGTCCAGGTTAATGACCACGTCTTTGCCCACGTGAGGCTGCGCATTAGACACAATGGAGCGCTCGACGACAAAGCCATGAGCGGCGTCATGCAGAGACAGCGGCGCCAATATATTGTCCAGAATCCAGTATTGCGCTCTCTTCATACGCGGCATGGGAGCGGAAATTTCGCGCACGCCGCCGGTTTTCTTGGCGATAGCGAATTGCTGATAGTGGCTGAGCTTGGATACCTCTTTGTTGTAGGCGAGGAAACGCAATTCGTTCAACGTCACGCCCATCGCCGCCGCCAACTCCTCAGCGGCGTTTATGACTGGCAGGTTCTGACTGCGCAGACGCGCGTCATCTGAGGCTGCATCACCCAATCCCCCTGACACGTTTTCACCAAGGTAGGTGATCTGTTGCGCCTGCACTTCGCGCCAGTGTTGCGCCCGCTGGAATCGCTCTTCGTTGCGCTTGCGACGCGTCTCTTCCCGCTTGGCCAGCGCCGCCTTCTTGCGCTGTTTGTGCATTTCCTTCAGCGCGTCCTCTGGATCGGAGTACAGCATCTGTTGCCGCCCCAATTCCCGCAATGCGGCCTGTAACTCAGCGCGTTTTTTGATAAACGCTTCCGACAAAGAAGGCTTTTCCGAGTTGTCCGGCCAAAAGCCCAGGCGCACCATTTCGGAGAGAATGTACTCGTCCTTGCTGGTTTCACGGATGCGTTGGTAGATTTCCTGACGGGTCAGTTTTTTCTCTTCGCTCATCTCAACGCCCTCCTCTCAATGCCGATGACAACCGCTTACTGCAACTACCAACGCGCACGGCGGCGGACCGACTTGCAACAGTGACGGATAACGATTTGAGTGCGGGGAATGATAATGAGGACGCAAAGGAGCGCACTGAGGCGGCGCAAAAAGAAGGCGGTAGCGCGACATGGTTTCCCTTCGTAGAATTCTCAGAACTGGACTGATCAACTCGACGCCGTACGCACCACCTATCGCTCATTGGTTTCGTAGAAACCAAACCGCAATAGCGATAGGTGGTGCAGTACGGCCCAGTAAAGATCTGGCCAGTGAAGCGTGATAAGTCTAATAGCAAGAACGGCGATCCACCGCTCGGATTGCAAGGTAGTTTTGTCGCGCTACCGCCGTCGGGCAGTATAACAACCTGGGCGGAGCAAGCAAACCCCGCCGTTGATTTAACAGGAAAAATTGCGTTCATCGCCCTGCCTCCTCTGCGCCGGCGAGCACATAAGGATGCTGTATCTGATGTTGCTTACGCAGCGCCAGCATGTGTTCACAGGGGCCTTTGCGCAGACGATTGTGCACATAGAAGTGACACTGGCATTCACCCTGACGCAGTCTCTGATCGGCGTCGATCGCCACTTTGGGTCGGTAAGCGACGGCGTTGTCGGTCACTTCTCCCTGCAATGACAGCACGCCGTCGTTGACGTCTACCGCGTTCAGTTTCACCAGATTGGCTTTGTTGAAATTCTCCGCCATCTCCTCACGCTCATTGGCGAAACGCAACTGCGTCATCGGCAACGGCTCGCGACTCAACTCGCGGATACGGTAAACCCCTTCCGCCAGATCGAACAGGACCTGTCCCTGCTGGCTATAAATGGACAACGCGGATTGCACCACGGTGTCGTCCAGCCCCAAGCGGGCGGCCAGACTACCGGCGCTTTCCAGCCAGTTTTCCTGCAGTCCGTGATAGACGCGACGCAGCGTGATCTCATCTACCTCCGCTCGCGGCGCCATCAGGTCAAAGTTACCCATACGCGACCAGTCGTTGGCGCTCCAGCCGGACAACCCCAAGGTAAAGGTCAGATCTCCCATTTCCGCCACATAGAAACTGGGCAGGCCATCCCCCATGAGGTGCACGACAAACTTGTCCGCAACCGGAATCAAGCGCTCCAGAATATGCAGGCGACGACGCCCCCATACCCGAATGCTGCGCGCTTCATGGCCCTGGTAGATTGAGCGGCTACACACCACCTCTTCGCCCCAGGGCTCGAATATCACCCGCACCGGCTTGCCGGGCTCCAGCTCGTAACGCATCGCCCGCGGCCCGACACGTTCTTTCTTGCGACGCAGCACATAACACAGGTTATGCACGTCCATGGGCTGCAATTCGACCTTCACCATCGGCAACGTCATCGCCGAACTGACCTGTAGAAAACCGCGCACCCAGCTTTCCGGCAGATCGATTTTCTTCTCATCGAACTGATCGTCATCGCCGGTCTGCACGCTAAAGCCGCCGGGGTCCACCTGCAGCAGCGTTTCCCGATAATCGCGAATTTTCTGAAATTCGTTATACAGCCCTTGGGAGTAATCAATGTTCGTGGTGCCGCAGGCGGTGTCGCTGATGGTTTCAAACACCTCGTAACCGCAGCTCAACTTGCCATAGCTGGATTCATCTTCAGAAAAACATTCGAAGAATACCTGGTCCGGATGCACCGTGATCACCGGGTCCAGCACATACCAGGCGTCCAGGTCATGCTTGTATAGATAGTTAAAGTAATTGCGCTGTGCGTCGTAATACGGCTTGAGCACTTTGTCGCTCTGCTTGTTCAGATCGTCCAGCTCGCTGCGCAGAGAGCGAATCTCCGTCTGCAGCGATTCTTTGCGGGACATGAACTCGGCCAGCATGTTCTGTTCTTCCTGAGCCAGCCAGCGCTTGTATTCTTCTTTGTCTTTGGGCTGAAAACGCATGTCGGAAATGACCACGTTATGCAGCGCAGAAATCGCTTCGCGAAAGGCGATATGTTTTCTCAGTTTGCCGACGAAATGGGTCGGCGGGCGCAGGCTGTCCGGGGCGAAGGACAGATCCGTCTTGCCCGCATTGCTGTCCACGCGGCTGTGTCCGTGATAACGGTAACGAAACTCCATCAACGGCTCCTTAATATTCTCTTACTTCGGCGGGCTTGACGCTGAGCGGCGTTCCCAGTTGCGGATAGTGGCGGCGCAGATCCAACAGGGCCTTGATCAACGCGGCTTTGTCTTTGTGCACGACGGTCAGGGAAATGCGGGCGAACAAATCCGCCGCCATATTGGCCACCTGCTCATTGAGCAGCGACTGTTCAGATAAAAACGCCAGGATGCGATCCTTACAGACCCGACTGCGATTCACCTGCGACAGCACCGTGGTGAAGTAGCCTTGCAGACTGAGAATACGCTCTGGGTATCCGGCGGCGTATTCATTGAGGAAGTTGCTCACGAAAAACTGCACATTAGCCGAAGGGTGCTGACTGAGCTTCAACAGATACTCGACGCCATTCTGTTCCCGGAAGAAGCGCTGCAGCAGCTCCATGCCATAGCGCTGCACGTCCGGCCGCACGCTGTCGCACAGGTAGATCACCAGCTCAGGCGTCCACAGGGTTTCGCCCGCTTCCTCATAATGGCTGCGGAAGAAGGCGAAGCCGAACTCGCGGCAGTCATCCCAGTCTGAGTCCAGAATGCGCAATGCGTCGCGAATCTCCGCCAGAATACGATCCGGGTTGGCTTCATAGGCGTCAAAGGCGTACTTACGCACCGCCACGTCTGGATGCTTGGCCAACTGGGCCCACTGACGGACGCTAAACTGCAATGGACTGCGCGCCTGCAACAACAGCGCGCCTATCTGCTGCGCGCCGGTGGATTGCGCCTGCAACAGGCGCCAGCAAGTATTGTCGTCCACAGCGTCGAACGCGGCGCTGAGCGCGTCTTTGAAGAACACCAGCCATTCTTCCCGCTGACCGTCCTGCTTTTCGCTGCGGAACGTATACGGCAACAAGTGATGCAGAATCACCTCCGCCCATTCCCGCTGCGCCAGCGCCAAACGTTTCAGAATAGCGGAGGCGGCAATGCGATCATCCGCTTCGCCTTCAAAGAACTGCAGGGCGAGCACGCCCGCCTGTTTGACCAGCTCGGCATCCGGCTGCTTGCCCAGCAACAAGGTCTGACATGCGCGCACCGCCGACGAGTCCGACTGCATGATGTGTTGCAGCAGACGTTCGGGAATATCGCCAAAACCAACGCCATGAGCCACCAGCAAACGCGCGCCGAATAATTGCAATGCTGTGTTGCGCTCCGCCAGCAGACGGTCGATCAAGTGCAGGGACAATTCCCGGCAGGCGTCGGCGAAGCGGGCGATACAGAAGTCCGCCAGCCAGACGGCATGGGATTCCTGGCTCAGGGCAGGCGGCAGTTCAGCGGGCGTTTGCAACGCCTGCTCAATCAGGGTGTGCAGGCACTGCGCCTGATCCGACGCCGTCCAGGGATATTGCGCGGTCTTGTCCGCCGCATACCGGCGCACTTCTTCGTATTGCGACAGCAATAACGCCGCCAGTAACGGAGCTTCGACCAGGGTCGCCTGTGGCATTTGCGCTAGAATTTCCATCCCTAACGCCCGCGCTTCATCCAGACCGCTGTTCAGCAGCGCCAGCAACAAGCCGTGTTCGATATGGCCGTCCAGGCGGGTCCGCGCCAACTGCAAGGCAAATCGCTGAGTCGCTTCATAGCGGCTGCGCAGCAGACGCTCAATATCAGAGACAGCGATCTCCGCGCAAAAAGACGTGTTCGCAGCCAATACCTTGCTTGCAAACTCATGCACCGGCTCACACTGGCTCTCCAACATTAAGCGCAAAGCGCAGTCAAGACGCTGATCCCACAAATGAGAGAAGGCTTCCTCACGGGCGTCCGCCGCGCGCTCATCGGAAACTTTCAACCAGGCTCGTCCGCTGGGGGCCAATTTATACTGCGCGCTATCGCCTCGTAGAATGTGATTGAACGCAATCAGGCCCGCGTAATGATCATAGAAATTACGCGCGACCAGCTTGTGCTCATAACGTCGACCATTACGCTCCCAGCGATAGATATCCGCTTTGCGGGTTTCTCCCGCGTCCGCATCCGAAACGGTAAGCAGCATTTCCGTGGCCATGTCGACATAGCGTAAATCGCCCACCTGCCCGATGCGCTTGATGCTGCGCCAGCTACGACGACGCAGGTAATTGCGGGTCTTATTCGAGTAGGCGACTTTGGGATCGGGCTTTTTCAGCTCGCTTTTTGGTTTGAAACTGCCCACGCCCGGCAACCAGGCCCAGTCCCACTGGTACTGGAAGAATTCACGACTGGTTTCAAAACGACGCGCCAGCAGGGCGAACATCGGGGCGTCCAGACGGAACTCGGCGGCTTTATAGATATAACGTACGCCACTGAATACGCCAGGCGCCAGCTTGCATTGACTGAGCCAGCCGTACAGCGCCTGATAGAGCGCAGGATAATACAGCGCCAGCAGATAAGCGTTTTTCAATAGATCATTGGCGCCGGCGGGCGCGGCGTTCAAACCGTTTTCCAATTGCAGACGCACGCCCACGTCGTCGCCGGAAGTCAGCGCCTGTTGCAATGGCGACGGCATCTGATTCCATTGCGTTTGCAACAGCGTCATTCTTTGCGAGGGGTCAGTCAGGGCTAGTATCGACTCAAACGCCATGGCGCTGACGGTGTTGTTTTTCGAGTTCTGCAAACGATGCAGATCTTCCATGTAATCTGTCGCGCGAATACGGCCCAGCGCCCAGGCCACCGCGAAGTCCTGTAGCCAGTCCCCTTTGCCGACGCACGCCGCCAATTCTTGCCCGGCTTCAGAGCGCCCCAATTCTCCCAAACGCCATATCAGACGGGCGCGCTTGCCGTTATCCCACTCCTGACGCAGCTTTTCCAGTAACTTCACCAACAGACTGGTCGGTCCTTCCGGCATGGCGGGTTTGACCTGGGCGTCGTTCGTTGAGGCCGCTGGCGCGCCGCGATTGACGTCGTAATAGCCTTTGTTGGTTTTGGAGACAACGACACTGTCGAACAGCCGTTCCGCCTCTTCCAGCGTCACCGGCGCAGGCGTTTTTGTGCCTTCGCGCAGCGCGCCGCCCTGGCGGCCATAACGGAAATTGACGAGGAAGCGGTCGTCCTTGCGGCTGGCGACTTCACTCAGCTCAACCTCGTAAACTTTGTTGGAGTTTCCTTCCTGAAAATGCAGGCTGGCCTTTTTAATCAGCTTCATATCGGCTTTATCCTTACGGGATAACGGGATGCGTCGCTCCGAATTAGTATTGCGGCCCTCACTGGCGAAGCCTTGCGCTGATCAAAACGAGCGTCCCATCTCGCTTTCGAGAGTCACCCGGACATCGCCATGATTCACACGCGATGAACGGAAATTTCAGCCGCAGGCGCTTAGGAGCGGAGAATGAAAGGGACTAAGAATAACATAGCGAAACGAAAAGTTTAGACGTTTTTTATCCTTTGGCGACAGAGGGTTGCGCCCTGTTATTAACAGGGCGAATGAGGTCGCCGGCGGAACTTCAGGACAGCCTCAGCCTCTGTCCTGCTCGCACTCCTGGGAACTCACGCCGCCGCCAACAATAGCCGCGCCGGCGGCGCCCGCCATGCCTTTGACAATATCCCATTCCGCCTTGATGAGATTAAGAACGCGCTCCCATTGTTCTTCGGTCTCCGGTTCGGAGATATGGGACAGCCGCTGCAAACTCTCGTAATGCCGCAAGGCGGCTTCGGCGGTGGCGCTCAGACAAAAGCTCTCCGCCGTCAGCCGCGCGCATTCCTGCATACGCCGACGCTCTACCCGACTCTGCGCGCCGAAATGTTGCAGTGCGCCAATAAAGTCCACGATAGAGGGCTCTTTAATCAGATAGCCGTTTTCCTGATCTATCACCACCTCCCGCACCCCTGCACCGTCGAGGGCGACCACCGGAACCCCCGCCGCCATCGCCTCAGTAAGCACCATGCCCTGAGTTTCACTTTGCGAGCTGAACGCAAACACATCCATGGCGTGATAGGCGTCAGCCAGATCAGGCAGTTGTAGCTGACCGGCGAAATGCAGTCGATCGGCGAGACCGTAGCGCTGAAAGACATCGCGCATCTCGGCTTCCGAGGGCCCTTCTCCCACCACCAGAAAGTGCGCATAGCGGTTGAGCAACATAAAGGCCGCTACCGCTTCCGCCAGGAACTTCAAATTCTTCTCCGGCGCCAGCCGTCCCACGTGGCCAATGACATAGGCCTCCTGAGAGATGCCCACGGAATGCCGAAACAGACCGCCCTCGCCCCGTTGGAAATCCAGCAATTTCACACCCGTGGGAACGATACTGATGGGCATGCGCACGCCGCGCTCCCGAATCAGGCTGGCGACACTGTCGCTGGGGGCGAACACACGGTCGGTCATGTTGGCGTAGATGGTGGCCAGCTCAATCACGAAACGTTTGAACAGGGGCCTGTCCGCCGGCACGTAATGGGTGTACTCCTCATACAGCGTGTGATGAGTGAACACCAGCGGCGTCTCCCGATACCGGGCGACTCGTAGTGCGGTCATCCCCAGCAGATAGGGATGGTGCGAATGCACGATATCCGGCTGAAAGGCGTCCAGAGCTTCCCCCAGCAGGCCGGGAATGGGCAGCACCATAGAGAAGTCGCTGCCGTTGAAATTCTGAATGGCGGGAACCCTGATAACGCCCTCTTCCTCCTGAGGCTGATTGGGAAACTCAGGCGCAATCACCAACACCTTATGACCGCGTCGCCGATATTCCCGCGTAAAGCTCTCCACCGACCGGGCCACGCCGCCCACATGAGGCAGATACGTGTTGGTGACCATGACGATATTCATCGAGAATCCTCCAGATTGATATCAACGAAATTACGTTCCTGAGGCGCTTCAATAGGTGAAACGCCCGGAAGTCTCACTTCCATCAGCGGCGCGGCGTCAAACCACTCCGCCTCCCAACTGACCCGCACCATGCCCGCGCCACTGGCGCCGACGCCCTCGCCGATCAGTTTGAGACTGATCGGGCCAAACCGGGTCGGCGCAGGCCCGAAGGTGACGGGTTGATCGTCCTCCAGCCAGCGCAGAGGCACGCCGGACACCAAAATCAGCCTGTCCTCTTCTTCCCGCACGAAACAGTTGCGCAGCAACAAAATCCATTCCACCGCCGCCCAGGCGTGCTGTCCGTCCCCCATACAACCTCCGCCGGTCGCCGGGTGCACGGCCTCCGGCCATTGTCCGGTAGGCGAAGCCAGGTCCGCCGCCGCCTGCATCAGCGCCTCGTAGCGGGAATCTCCAGCGCGCAGCAACACCTGCGCCACGTGCAGGGTCAGGTAAATATTCACGCCGGAGTGAATCACGTCCTGAAAGAACCCGCCCTTGTAAAAACAGTTGGCCAGCAGGAACTCCACCGTATCCAGCAGGCGGGGATCGTCCGCCGCGCAAAGCTGTAATGGATACCCAGCGGCTACCGATCCAATAGCCCCCGCGTCCAGGCGTCGATACGGCGACGCCGGCATGCCCGGTCGACCCAGTCGCTCCGAGGCGCGATGCAGACTTATGTCGATGGCCTGCTGAAAGACTTCCGCCTCACGTTCGAATTCTTCCGCCGCCAATTTGTCATAGCCATCCATCATGCTCGCTGCGGCGCGTAAACCAGCCACGCCCCAAAAGTCATCCCAGTAATAATAGTCATTGGGTCCCAGATGTTCCGCGCTGAATCCGGCTGGCAATAGTCCAGCGTGAGGCGCGCCGTCGTTGGGTTCGCGTTTGCGCAGAATCCAGCGCGCGCCAGAGCGGGCGGCGTCGCGCCAAGTGTTTTTTGGTTGGGTTCCGGTCAGCTCGCAGAAGCGCTGCATGATCCAGATCGCTTCGCCGTTGGAATCCCACTCTCCCGCCTGGGAATGAAAATAACCGTTGAGATCCTGCAGTTTGGGGAAACGGTCCAACGCCCGCTCCGCTCGCTGGGTCAGCCCCAGGCTCAGCAGGCCATGAATGATGAACGCCGCATCCCGGAACCAGAAACGCTTGTAGGTATAGGGACCGGCGTACACGTCCCCGGGAGACAACAGAGTCAGGGTCCGCACGGCGGCGTCGTAGAGAAACTGCACCTGTTCATCCGAGGTTTGCAGCTGGCAGCATTCGCTCAGACTTTCCCGCCAGTCTCCCGGTTTCTCATCTCCCGATTCCGGCAGCGAAATCCGCGCCTGCACATTGCGGGCGCCGCCTGCGGGAATCGCGAACATGGCGGCGGCGGTGACCATGCCGATATCGCATTCCCCGGACTCCTGATCTTTGGCGTCGCGCAGATGAATATAGACATCTCCTTGTCGATAATCCGAGACATGATGGCGATCGACGGGTTCGCTGAACGCCACCTGGCGCTCATTATCCACCGTCCAGCCATTGCGCTGCGGGTTCAACGTCACTTCATGAATAAAGCGCACGCCTTCCGGGTTGTACGGACGCAACGCCAACACCAGCCAGGCGTCGCGACCGGCATTCCCGGTCATGTCCAACAGGCACACCGGGGCTCCGTCGCGCATGACCACTTGCGCCTCAACGCGCAAGCGCATGTCCAGTTCTTCCGTTTCCGTCACTACGCTTAAGCCCTCGGTGTGCAGCGCCTGCCGGGTCTCTGTCGAGCGCGAGGGCGCCAGAATGTCGCCATCGGCGGTGACGATCCAGGCGTCCAGCGACCAGCCGTCCCACAGCGGCGTCAACAACCCGCGGGGATCGACCAGCGGCGTTTCCTGCAAATCCGGCAGCCCCACAGCGGTCCAGTTGCGGTGGGTCAGGTTAACGTGAGTGAGACTGAACGCGCGGGGCACGAAAGACGGGTCCGCCGGGTCAAACTGACGGGTGATCCAATACGGCCACACCCAGTCCAGGTTGTGCTGAATAACCCGGCTGTTAATGAATCCCCGGGCATGAAAAACCGCTCCCGCCCGCAGCAGTTCAATTGGCTCCGTCACCTCCGAGGGCTGGGAGAACCTGTGTAAATGCGACAGCACCGCCACCGGGTCCAGGAACCCGTGTGCGCGGGCGAAGCGGCTAATGATGTAACGCCAGGGTAACCATTTCATCCACGGCATCGTTCTTCTCCTTCATTCACAGGCGACTCCTGCGCTGCGCGCGGGAGGTGCGGCGCATCCCGCTGCTGCAACTCATAGGTCGCCAGAATCCGTTTGGCCATGCGATTCAGATAGACAAGAAACACCGCCAACGCCGCGAAACCGCCTAGATATATCGCCCACTGCCAGGGACTGCGCTGCGCGGCGCCCACGGAGACACTGAGCGCGTCCGCCGCAAGCGAGCCGACATACACGTTATGCACGGAGTACGGGATGATTCCGATGGTGTTGCCGATGGCGAAGTCCCTGAGGGAGAACCGGCTGAGGCCAAACAGATAATTGGACACTTTGAAAGGAAAGAGAGGCACAAGCCGGGTCAACATCACCAGTTTCCAGCCCTGGTGGCTGACTTCCGCGTCGACCAGTCTGATTTTGGCGTGGGAGCGCACATAGGCCGTCGCCTTTTCACCGAAGCCGCGCCGAGCGATGACAAACGCGGCGATGGAGCCCAACGCCGTGCCGACGATCACGTAAATGGAGCCGGTGACGACTCCGAAAACAAATCCCGCGCCAGTAGTGAAAAATACGCCAGGAGCCAACAGCACTACCGCAGCGGCCATCAGCGCGACGAAGATCGCTCCCGCCGCCGGACCCTGTCGGTTCATCCACTCCAATAAGCGCACGATATCGCGGTGTACGTCGAAGGCGTACAGCAACGCTACGATCACGGTAACCCCGACAATTCCCAGAATCATCGAGACTTTTAAAGACAATCCGCGCGTCATTGCGGCCCCAGTCACATTAGATTGGGTTTGACGCGCCGTTCCACAGCAGACGCTCACACGCCCGACATCCCGCAGTTTGGTTGCTTTGTACGGTTATCGTCTGATACCGCGCCATTGCAATCCTCCCTTTTTCATAAGGCGTCGCGTCGGTTATTTATCGCCTGAAAACCTCATTGGCGATAAAGACGAAGAGCCAAACCGGCTCCTCCCGAACACGCGACACCCTTTGCATGTTTAACCGGCGACTGGCGCCGATCATTTATTGACCATACTTACTTTAACCATCAGTCACAAGGGCGGAAGTCCTCGCCACGCCCTGGATTACCCTTTGGTCATCTCGCCGTAAGCTCAGTCCGCAAGCGCCTCAACGCAGGCCTCATCGCCCCCGCCGCCATATATCAACGCCTCCCATTGCTCAGGATGTTCATGCATGATCAGCGCCCGCAAACGTCCCACGGAAAGCCGATCAATAGGCTTGCCGTCGGTGCTGCTGCGCCCCCTTATCCGCAAGTCCTGCGTGGGGTACACCGATAACTCCACGGGAAACTCCATATCCAGATAGACATGGGTGAACTCCATAAAACGGCCCTCTTTGCGTATGCAAATGCTCTTGGTTTCATAGGGCCACCCCATGTCATCAAGGTAGACAAACAACGTCTCCGGCCTATCGACGAAAACATGCAGATCAATATCGCTGCTGGCGCGAATGCGACCGCTGCTGACTGAGCCGATCAGTCGCGGATTAAACGGCGTCAGTTGCTCCATCACATCCATCGCCAGAACCCGCATATCAAATAAGCGCTGCGTCACCGCATCCGGTTCCTCAAAACGCGCCATGCGATATATTTCCTCGGATATCTCCCCATTGGAGGGCAAATGCAGCGTATAGCCGCCCACCAGCCGCTTCGCCGCCTTACGTTTGGCGTCCAGGTATTGGTCCACGCCTTCTTCATACATCAGGCGCGCCGCCTCAATCACCAGCAGGCGGCGAATGCGGTTATTACGTTTACTTTTCATAAATGGACCGGCGCGGATCTGCGCCGTGAAAGTCAGATTGATATCTAAATAAATCGGCGCATCAAAGCGCCTGCGCGGCGATACGCCACAGGATCAGGGTTGCTGTGCGCCAGCGGCGATCAAAGCATCCAGCGTCAACTGCAGCGCCTGCTCCGGGTTGCGCACTTTTGCGGTGAGCGAGCGTCCGCCCAGGTCCCAGCGCCGCAAAGAGATTAAGTCCTGCAGACGCGTAGAGTCGCCCAAGCGTCGGCGCGTGCGTTGCGGGGCGAGCAGCAGGTCCAGGTGATGAGCGATCAGCCACTCCACCCGGCTGGACAGCACGCCCCGCACCATGGCGGCGCCGATTGCGCAGTGATCTTTCTGGTCCACGCTTTTGCCCAGGTCGTGAAAGAGCGCCGCCGCCCAAAGCTCCGGGTCCCGGGTCTCGGCGTACGCCAGCTCGAACACTTGCAGCGAGTGATAGAGGGCGTCTTCTTCAGGGTGATAACGCAATGGTTGGCGCACGCCGTCCAGATCCCATAACAGGCCTGACAGGTATTCTTGAGTCGCTGGATTCGCCGCGATCTCGGCGGCTTGTTGCAAGGTGACTTCGGATGAAGTCGTTGAGGAGGTGGAAGAAAAGAAAGAGGTCGAAAAATCGAAAACGTCTTTGGTGTTTCCCAATATTTTTCCGGTTGAACCGGCTGTCCGATACTTGATTTTTAGCGGAGCGAACCGCACTGAGTTGTTATCCGCCATCATTCGGCGTTGAACGCCGACGCGCCATTATAGCGGAATATTGTGACAGGTGAACCCAGGATGTCTTTCGTACTGCTTATCGCCGTTTCAGGCGATTCTCCAAAGTATGGGTTACACTCAAGCAGTGTGTGGCGGTACTTGCGGCGGAATGCCGCACCAGCGATTGCTTATTAAAACCGTTAACCAGAGGAGTTTTTATGACTACATGGGTACTAGCGGCGGACACCACCCACGCCAGACTGTTTTCCTGCGACACCCCGAAAGGCGCATTACAGGAACTGGAAACCCTCACCCACCCGATCAACCGACTGATGGAACAGGAAATCGTCTCAGACCGCAACGGCGGGATGATGAACGGCTCAGGCAATCACTCCTACGGCGAAGCGGATCGTAAAAAACATGAAGAAGTGGAGAGATTCGCCAAGCGCGTCAACGAGCGCCTGAATGAAGGGCTCAACAAAAAGCAGTACGACAAGTTGTACATTCTCTCCGAACCCACCTTTCTGGGCGTGTTAAGACGTCAGATGAACGCCAACGTGCGTCATTGCGTGGCGGCGGAGGTCGATAAAAATCTCACCGTGCACCCGGTCAAGGACATCCGGGGACATCTGCCGGACTACCTGTAGTATTACAAACGCTTGTAGTATTACAAACGCTTGAAGTATTACAAACGCTTGTAGCGTTACAGCGTCTTAAACGTTACTCGTCATTACGCTCCTGGGCGAGCGCCAGGCGACTAATGGGTCGCCTGGGAGCTGCTGCGGCGCGCCAGCGGCATGTTCAGATGATGCGCCACAAACATGTCATGAGCGCGGGTGTCAGAGAGACAGCTCATGCACTGCATCGCACTGGAGTTGGTGGCGGGCTCACTGAAACGCGCCAAATATTCGCAGGCGATGTTCAGCACTTTGTTGGACTCCACTTCATCGCCCATGTGGTGAAACACATTGGACAGATAAATACCGGATAAGGTCAGCAACGTAATCGCCGTCTTGCGCTCTTCGCCTTGTCGCGACAGCAGCAGCCGGGCCAGATCGAAAGAGCTGCCGATATAGGGCAAGGCCCGGTTCCATTGGGAGTTTTGATAGTAGCAACCGGACAAATGCATCCAGTGCATCCAGTTATTCACCAGCTCCTCTTCAGGTTGCAGCGAATACCATTCTTCATGTGTGGGACATAGAAAACGCATGGGTGTGAAAGCCTCCGTCTTTTTGCAAAATCCTAAATGATAATTATTATCATTTGCAACAATAATTGACGCAGTTCTGATTCCTGTCAAATCGTCCATTTTCACGCCCCCCAAAACCGACCATTTGGCCGAAGCGCAGACTATCCCGCCCGACTAGAATATTGTCTTCGCATTGATCTCCCCGACTCCTGGCGCAGGCTTTGCGGTAAATGGAACTCACAACCGGATTCATATAGACACGGCAATCACTATGACCAAAACCAAAGCGCTTCTGCTAAGCCTCCCTCTGGCCTTCTCCGCCCTTCAGGCGCATGCTCACCCCAACCACGACAGGCTGCAGGCAATCCCTGAGGAAACCGCTCAGGATCGCGGAGATTTCGTCATGAAGAAGATGGTCGGCGCCAAACGTCTGGACGCAAGCTGGACCCATGCGGAAAGAGTCGAGACTCTGTATATGGACAAAGGAGAAGAGCATCTGTGGCGGGTGAGCTATAAAAACTCCAGCGCCGCCGATGCGGTCAAGCAGACGTTTTTTATCTTCCTTGACGACAATGGTAATTACGTCACGTCTAACTACACGGGTCAGCCTTAAGCTCTCGCTTTCCATGGGGCGCAGGCGAGCCCCTTCCTTCTAAAGTAGCCGTCAATTCGCTGATAAAAAAAGCCCCGGCGCACGCAGCAACCGGGGCTTGAAATCAGGAATCGGAATTTCCTTAGTCGATTACTTCACCAGCTCCCAGGCGTCGCTCCAGTAAGCGCCCACGCCAGGCTCATAGTGGTTGGCGTTGTCGCTGTATACGGTGCACCAGCCGCTGTACGGGAATGGTTTACAACGATAGATCTTGCCGTCTTTGGCCAGAACGGTGGTTCCCGCCTTGTAGGCGCTCAGGCTTTCCGGGAAGACGTAATCGTAATCACCGCTCGGAGGCGTATCGCCGCCATCTTCCTTCAACAGGAAGCCCTGGGTTTTCTGCACCACTTTACCGTCTTCGCTTTCCCCTTTGACCACCAGGGAATAAGCGCCGGCTTCGGCTTTGTCGATATCGATACGGAAGTTGTGAGAGGCGTTATCCACCTTGGCTTCACCGAAGCCGGCGGCGGAACCGTCAGGCGCATACACATAGCTGCTTACGTTCATCGCCGCGTTGGTGGACACGGTGAAGTCGATGGTAGCCATACCATTTTCGATCATGTACTCGCCCTGCAATCCGCTCAACTCAACAGCCGGATCAACGGGGCCATCATCGCCTTTGACGATTTCAATCTCAACGCGATCAACATCACTGTCCGCCTTGCCGAATACGTCATTGCGTCCATAGGCCGGAACGATGTCGCCTTTGGCGTTCATCTTACCGGCGCGCAGCGCGTCGGACTCTTTGTTGATGGCGGTGGCCAGCAGGAACGGCCATTTGTCTTTCTTGCCGTCATCCGCAGAGTTGATATTCAGCACGGTTTGCAGTCCGGGATTCTCGCCGTTGCGATCAAAAACGCGGGTTTTCACTTGATCGCCAGTCTGCAGATCGATAGACGGGTTGATGTCGCCAATGTCGCGCCATTCTTGCGGTTCTGACGGATCACCGCCGCCACCGCCGAAATCAACGTCGACTACCTGATAGAAACTGTTGACGGTATCCCCCACATCCCATACGCCCAGGATGACCTGATAGCCGCTGCGGCTGGGCACGTTACATTCATGGGACAATTCCGTAGGTGGACGCTGGTTGTTTCCGTCATAGCTACAAAACGGCTGCGCTTCAAACGAATTGCGGGTCAGCGGCGCATTGGGATTCCAGCCCTCTTTGGTGATGTAGTAACGCCAGTCACGGGTAGCGTGATTGGCGGTAAAGCGCCACATAAAGGTATTGGAGCCGGCCTGAATCGGCGTTTTCTTCCAGCGGTTGACGGACTGCTCATCCAACTCGGAAAAATGGGACACCCCTGCGCTGGCGATCTTGCCGTCGGCAGGGCCGCCTTCCGGATAGCGGTCGGGACCTTCGACACTCTGCGGCTCCCACTGAATAGCGCCGCAGTTAAGGTTTTCCCCCAGTTTACATTGGTAGGAACGGGACGCCGGCTTGGAGATGTAGCCGTGCGCGAGAACGTTTTGGGCGATGAAAGGCAAAGTTACCAGACACCCAAGAACGAGTTTCTTGGTATGTGCTCGGTTCATATTAGAGCTCCCCTTATTATCAATTGGTATAGTCCTTTCTTCAAGGAAGAGCGGGGATTTTATTACGCGTATATTTTGCGCAATATCGGCTATTTACCTCATATTTGTAAGCCTCTAAAACTAAAGGACTAATAAAATCGCATTATGCTATTGGCATGCTTTTGGTATGCATTTAGATCATAAAACGACCGTTACTGGTATTTAATTTTGCCGTTACACGGCGCCGAGCCCAAGCGTTAGCGCCTCCCGCGCGCCAAGCTTTGTTTGAGCGATTCTGTTTCCCATATACGGGACAATAAACCCCTGTTTTCACATTGCTTTCGACATATCGAGCCGGTAATTTTTTAAACCAATCTGACGTCAAACAGAATGTTGAGCCACTACCGGAAACGACGCCTTCGTCGCCCGGGCATGGACGGCATAAACACCCGGTTAACCAGTGTTTCCTTAACCTGAAATTAAAATACGAGGAGTATTTATGTTCGATAAAGTGAAACGCCAGGCAGGCATGAGTTTCATGCTGTTGGCCGGGTTGAGCGCGGGCGCGGCTAATGTTTACGCAGACTCCGACTCCTACGGTGAACGTCATCGTCATCGTTACTTTGAAGCGGAGTTCGGCTTCACCACCGACCAGACCTGCGTGCGCAGTTTGCCGCAGGCGCCGGGAACCGTATCCATTGATCCGGATACCCGTCAATTGCTGGTGGACGCCCAGGTGGTCGACATGAGCGGAACCGGCGTCATGACGTTCAGCAAGGACGGCACCATGACTCTCGAACAGGGCTTCGCTTCCGAGATGAACAAGGGCAATCTCAGCGTCGGCGCCATGCCGATTCAGGACGGCTTTTCGCCCTACTGCGAAGGCACTTACGAGCTGAAAGCGCAGAACCGCATCTCGGTGGCGTTCAACTGCATCATCGACGTTCCCGCCCAGGGCGCGACCATTCATGCAGGACCGGTGTTCGCAGACGGCTTTATCGCCCGCGGCGGCCGCAGCATGTCGCTTAACCTCAAGCAAAACGTGCAGACGCTGACCGTCGACTTGCCGGAAACCTCCATCGAGTTCCAGCGTATGTGCCTGCAACGCTTTGCTTTAGAAAAAATTAAGTAGCAGTGGATTAACGAATAGAAATGAGCCGGTAATTCATTTCCTGCTCAAAAAACGACATAGTCCAAGTCCCGACAGAGGCGTATGATCGAACTGTAGTTCGGGAAATGAGCGGTCAGGACAACAACGCAGCCCCGCCGGATAGTCACTCTCCTCGACGACAAGAGGCGCGTGGCGATTCGGCGGGGCGTCATAGCAAACAAGGAGACTGTCATGGACACAGGACCAAAAACGCGGGTGCTGGTTACCGGCGCGACTGGCTTTTTGGGAAGCAACGTTATCAAGGCGCTGATGGCTCGCCCGGATGTTGAGCCCATCGCGGCCTGTCGCACCCCGTCGAAACTGATTCCCCAATTCAAAGGCGAGATACGCAGCGGCGACCTGCTGGATGCGTCCTACCGCAAAGCCATGGTGCAGGACGTCGATGTGGTTTGCCACACCGGCACCTGGGGAGCCTTCTGGGGACACGCCGCTCTGGAGCGCACCCACTTTTTCGAACCTGCAGTGGACATCGTTGACCAATGCATCAACGCAGGAGTGAAGCGCTTTCTGCTCGCCAGCACCGTCGCCATCGCAGGCATTCGCAAGGACGGCAAACCCCAGGACGATTTTTCCGAACCCCGCTACACCGGCTACTGGCCGCATGTCGACAAACTGATCGACGTGGATAATTACATGCGCGAAAACAGCCAGCGCGGCACGCAGATGGTCAATATGCGTCTGGGCCACTTCGTCGGCAAGGGCAATCACCTTGGCATGGTGCCTGCGCTGGTGCCGCGTCTGCGTACCTACATGGTGCCCTGGCTGTCCGGCGGACGCAGTCGTATGGCGCTGGTGGCGGATACGGATCTCGGCGAATCCTTCGCCCTGGCTTCCATGGCGCAGGGGTTGGACAACTATGAGTCTTTCAATATTTGCGGCAAGGACTTCCCCACCACCCGGGAAGTATTTGAATTTATCTGCAAAGAAACCAACTCGCCCAAGCCGATTTATAGCGTGCCGTATTTTGCAGGCTACGCCTTTGGCTGGTTGATGGAGACGCTGCTGCCCATTCTGCCGGGTTCTTCCCCGTTCCTCACCCGATCGCTGGTGCACGTGGCGGAAGACTGGCTGTGCCCCTCCGACTACGCCCATAAAAAAATCGGCTATACGCCACAAAAAAACTGGCGCGTCGCAGTGAGCGAAGCGCTCGCGGAACTCAAGCAACAAGGCTACCCCTGGCCGCATCTGTCCCAGGCCGCCTGATTCCACAGCATGTCGGACAATAAGGAACACACCGCCGTGAAACCAGGATTAAAAAACAAAATCCAGGCGGGCGATCTCGTCGCCCCCAAAACCTTAACCACCATCAAAGGCCAGCCCACGCAATGGCCGGACCCGGAACGACTGGTTCATTTACAGTTCCGCCGCTTCGCCGGCTGCCCCTTTTGCAACATGCATATGCGCGCCATGACGTTAAGGCATGCGGAGCTGGTCGCCGCAGGGATCCGGGAAATCGTCATTTTTCACTCCAGCGAAGCCTCCATGCAGCCCTTCCAGGGAAACGCGCCATTTGACGTCATCTCCGATCCAGAGAAGAAGCTTTATCAGGAGTTTGGCGTGGAGAAGTCCTTACGCGCCCTGATGGACCCACGCGCCATCGCCGCCGCGATCAAAGGCGGCGCGCGCAAGATGAAAACCGCCAACCCGGATAAAGGTGAAAGTCCGCTGGGATTGCCAGCGGATTTCCTGATCGCGCCGGATGGCTCCGTGGTCGCCAGCAAATACGGCGTCCATGCATACGATCAGTGGTCCGTAGACGATGTCTTGGAGATGGCTCGCCGTTTCTATGCCGGCGCATCAGCGCAGTCGGAGCCGGCAGCGTCCCCTGCGCCCAAGAATGCAACCGCTCATTGATGCGGCGATGACGCTAACGCTGCTGCGAACACACTAGAAGATCGCTATTGATCTGCAGGAAATAAGGAGGGACAAATCATGCGCATCCCAACATGGAAGCAAGCCAGACTCTTTGCGCAACTCGTCGTAGCAGGCTGTCTGGCGACGCTAAGCATCACAACAGCCCAGGCGGCGGATACGCCCACCGGTTCGATCGAAGTGCAGCTGCAACATTTGCAGAACAACGAGGGCGGCTTGATGGTGCATTTATATAACAACGCCGACGGCTTTCCCGACACGCCTGCCAAGGCGTCCATCAAGCTGTATGTGAAACCCACAGACGCCGGCGCTCACGCCACATTCGCCAATGTGCCTTATGGCGTCTATGCAGTGGCGGTGTGTCACGACGCCAACAGCAATGACGACTGCGACGCTAACTTTCTGGGCATCCCCAAAGAAGGCGTCGGCGTTTCCAACAACGCGAAAGGCTTTATGGGCCCGCCCAGTTTCGACAAGAGCAAGTTCACCTTGCAGGAGCCGTCCAAGTTGGTGTCCATAGATCTGGACTACTAACCCAGAGAGGTTTTTACGTCGCCCTTTCTTTTAAGCCAGCCCGGCTGCTCAGCGCCGGGCTCACTCCTCGCCTCCTCGCTCGGCGCAGCCTTTTTCAGCGCCAATCAGAGCGTCGGCGCGCATTAAACTTTCCTAATAATCCGCTTATTCCGCCGTCTTTTTCCTGTTCTGCAACGGGCCTAGTCTGATTGGCGTCTGGCGAAATTACGTTAACGGGCCAAACTATAAGTATCGTAGCGGTTTCTGAAGCGGCGCCCGGCGACCTCCAGCGTTGTCTAGTCGCAAAGAAGACCCAGGCGATTAACGCCGTTGGCGCTTATGCCCCTGTATTTAAAATGAATTATTGATGAATACCCTAATATTAATTCGCGAGAAAATGTTGCAGGCTGTGAGCTTTCACCCAGATCAACATCAGCGTTAAAAATAGAGAGGATAAAGAGCCGCAAAATGCTGGAAAGTTTCAAAAGTCTGATCGATATTGCGTCCACACGAGGAGTCCCCGCCACGGTAACGCTACTGATTGCGTTAGCGTTGTTGCGATGGGTGATTCACCGTCAGATCAAGCGCAATAACTCGCTGTCCGAAGACTTCAAGCTGCGCTGGTCCAACATCCTCAAAAACTCAACTTATCTGATTCTGATCATCGGCCTGATCCTGATCTGGGCGCCGCAGATTCAGACCTTCGCCCTGTCGCTGACCGCCTTCGCCGTGGCCATTGTCATCGCCACCAAGGAGCTGATTCTGTGCGTCAGCGGCACGCTGCTGCGAGCGGGCAACCGTCAGTTCGCCGTGGGGGATATTATCGAAGCCGGCGATTATCTGGGCTACGTGGTGGACCAGAACCTGATCACCACCACGCTGAAAGAGCTGAACCGGGACTTCTACTCCAGCACGGGCAAGACGGTGGTCATCCCGAACAGTCTGTATCTGAGTTCGGCCATCAAGAACCACTCGGTGCTGCGTCCTTATGTGATCCATAGTTTCTGCATCACCACAGAGCCGGATTTCCAGCGCTCCTATGAATACTCATTGCGAATGAAGGAAGCGTTGGACAAATACTGGAGCGAGTTTCAAAAAGAGAACAAAGATTTCATTCCTTTGATTCGCAGTCGACGCCTGATATTGCAGGACGTGATTCCGAAATTCCGCTTCACCACGACGGACGTGGCCAAGCACAAATTCGTGGTGACGCTACCGTGCCGCGCCGACGCCCGGCTGCAGCAGGAGCAGATGATCAATATGGTTCTGTTTGCGCCGCCGGCAGAGAGCAATGAGGAGACGAGTACGGAATCGTCTCAGACAGAAGCGCTGCCGGCTCCAGATCAGAATACGCCAGAATCGCTGCCTGACGCGGCGCTGGTCCGCACCACTATCTAGACGGCTTCCGCGCTAGACTTCCATCACCGCCCCCAGATTTCTATCCCGGGGCGGAGCGCCAAACAGACGCTTAAACTCCCTGCTGAACTGCGACGGGCTTACATAGCCCACCTTCATCGCCGCTGTGCTGGCGTTAATGCCGCCTCTCGCCAACAGATTACGAGCCTGATGCAGGCGAATGCTCTTCAGATATTGCAGCGGCGAACAGTCCGTCACCGCCTTGAAGTTATGGTGCAAAGTGGAGGGACTCATATTGGCCGCACGCGCCATCGTATCGATGTCCAAAGGCTGGTCGTATTGCTGATGGATCATGTTCAGCACTTTGGCGATCTGGGCCACGCGACTGTTGTGATTGGCCGCCGCGCGCAGCGTCTCACCGCGATCGCCGCATAACACCCGATAATAGATTTCACGCAGAATCTGCGGCCCCAGGATCTTGGCTTCCGCCGGGTCCGAGAGCACCTTCACCAGACGGATACAGGCTTCAATCAAGGTATCGTTGAGGGGCGTCGAGTAAATACTTTTGGGGATGTCGCCGGAGGTTCGGGAGGGCGGCTCGCCCATATCGATCAACAGATCATTCAGCGCCAGAGCGTCCACCAGGATGCGCAGCCCCAGCAAAGGCGACTCCGGCGAGGCGTCATAGATTTCGCACTCAAACGGCAGCGGCACGGACAGCACCAGATAGTTATAGGCGTCATAAGTGTACGTCTGCTCGCCCACATAACCGCGCTTACCGCCCTGCCCCACGATGACGATAGCCGGCTCGTACACTACAGGCTGCCGTGGCGACGGCTTAACGACTCTGAAGCTGGAGACTTCCGGCAGCGGGGTCTGATTCACGCCGACCTGCGTGGCGTGCTGATCCAGCAGCTCGACGAACAGGCTCTTGTTATGGGCGTCCAGACACGCTTCGATGCTGGGCTTCGACTCACGGTTGAAAATGATTTTATCGCTCATCGCCATCTCTCCCATGCCATCCTCCGGGATGCGCCATCGTTGAATTCGGTATGAAAATTCTATCAGGCCCGAAGGGCCTGCGCTCCTGTTGATCACAACATACGACAGAATCAGGCAAGGACGCCGTAGAATCGTGCATTCAGTTTACTCCTCCCATCTCCTAGCATGAATATACGCCGTCAGCTAAACGGGCCCTTTAGCGACGACGCCCCATCCATGAGTGAACAACCGCACAGGGAGACAGATATGAACGATTCATCACGATTAGGCAAGGTCCAGTTAGGCTCCAGCAACCTGTTTGTTTCCCGCCTGGGATTAGGATGTATGGGACTAAACGCCTTCTACCGGCCGTTTGACGGCTCTGGCGCGCACGATGAAAAGGAATCCGAACACTTTCTGCGCCAGGCGCTGGAAATGGGCATGAACTTCTTCGACACCTCAGATTTCTACGCCGCAGGCCGCAACGAATCACTCGTGGGCCGCGCATTGAAACCCGTGCGCGAACAGGCCGTCATCGCCACCAAATTCGGAATCACCTGGGATGAAGCCACTCAGGCTCGCGGCATTAACGGACGCCCTGAGTATGTGCGCCAATGCTGCGAAGACAGCCTGCGCAGATTGGGCGTAGATGTTATCGATCTCTATTACTACCACCGCATCGACCCGGAAACGCCTCTGGAAGACACCCTTGGCGCTATGGCGGAACTCGTCAAAGAAGGCAAAGTGCGTCATCTGGGCATCAGTGAAGCGACCGGAGAGCAAATCCGCCGCGCTCACGCCGTGCACCCGATCGCTGCCGTACAAAACGAGTATTCGTTGTGGAGCCGCGAACCGGAAGCGGACGCCCTGCCCGCCTGTCGGGAACTAGGCGTGGCCCTCGTGCCCTACAGTCCTCTCGGACGAGGTTTCCTGACCGGAAAAATCGCAACAGGCAACGCGCTGAGCGAAGAAGACTGGCGCCGCAACAACCCCCGTTTCAGCGACGAAGCCATTGAGGCCAACAAGAAGTTTGTGGATGTACTGGCCGCCATCGCCCAGCGCCATAACGCCACCGCCGCGCAAATCGCACTGGCCTGGCTGCTGCGCCAGGGCGAAGACATCATCCCCATCCCCGGCAGCAGCCGCCTGAGCCGCTTACAGGAAAACCTCGCCGCCGCATCCCTGCAACTGGATGCGGAAGACGTAGACCTGATCAACGCAAAACTGCCCATGGGCTCGACGGCGGGTTCCAGGTACTAACCTTAGCTCCATGCCCGATAGTTTCGTCAAAGTAAACTATCGGGCCTGCCACTCAACCCTACCGTCTATTCATAAGCAGTCTGCGAGGATTAAATTAAACACAACCAACTCTCTTCTTCCGGAATAGCGCCTCTACTGATACATTTCACTGGCCCATTTTTAACGATCAATGTCAGTCAAAATACGGCTCAAGGAGCGCACATGCAGGGCTACAGAATCAGTACGAATCTGGATGAGATGGATTTGGATGTCATCCACAGCTTTATCTCCACCAGTTATTGGGCCAGCGGCATTCCCAAAGAGCTATTGGGCAAAGCCATCGCCAATTCTCTCTGCTTCGGCGTTTTTGATCCGGAAGGCAAACAGGTTGGCTTCGCCCGCCTGATCACCGACAAAGCCACTTTTGCTTATCTTGCGGACGTTTTCATACTGGACGCCCACCGCGGCAAAGGCTTGAGCAAACTCCTGATGACCCAGGTCATGGACCACCCCGATCTGCAGGGATTGAGGCGCATGATGCTGGCGACGCGAGACGCCCATGGTCTCTACTCCCAGTTTGGTTTCACCCAAGTGCCGAATCCGGACATCCTGATGCAGGTTTGGAAGCCTGAAATTTATCAGGGACTGTAAGCAGTAGCCCTGACCCTGCTTCCAATTGAGACTTTCCACGCTCACACCCTTGGTGTGGGCGCACAGCATAAAAAGGCGACCGTCATGAATCTGGAATACATCGATAGCCCTGGCGAAGACTTCCTGTGCGAACGCTACCGCGTCACTGACATCAACAGCTTCGAAGAACTGCTCACTGCGTATCGTGAATTGTCAGCCAGCCACCCTGACCACCGCTTCCTGCTGACTTTGGATGACCTCGGACAAGCCTGCTACACATCCATGCATTCAAAGCTGTCCCATGACCTGGACAATACGGATGGCTTTGATTTATCCAAACTCCCGCCGGAATGTTTCGAGGAGGGTGAGCACAAAGGCTATCTGAGCCACAAAGACGAGTTTCCGATTCGCCGACGCAACATGGAAGCCAAGCTCAAAGAACACACCCTTGCCGACGTCATCGCCAAAGGCGTCAGCCTGAATGAAGACGCCCCCGAAGACATCGAAGACGTTAATGCAGACCCGTTATCCATCCTCGACGCAGAAACTTACTTGCTGAAAGTCCCAGTCACCGCCAACCACGAAACGCTCTTCGCCTTTCCCAACGGCTACTTCACCAGCGACCTGAATCCATTCGAAAACGCCATCCTCGCCAAACACCTGGACGACCATTTCGGATACCAACTGATCGGACTCGGCGCCTCCTACCTTGCATTCCTGAAAACCAAACCGCTCGACGACAACGCCATACAAAAACTGATCGACACTCTGGATCAAATCTATCGCGACGAGTTTGATGAAGAAATGAGGGAAATGCTTCGTGGTTTTATTGTTGGCAATCCGGTTTTGGTTTTGAAATATACGGAGTAGATATTTCTTGCGTTCAACCGCCTATATTCTCCAGAAGCGTAGGCGCTCCGGGGTCAATCGTGCGCGAATATATGAAGATGAAGAGGCCTACATCTCTATCTATACATCCACACAGCCGAGGTTACTTACCTCACTTCGAAGGTGCGGAGTATCAGATGATCACCTATCGCCTCAATGATGCACTGCCCAGAGAGGTAATAACCAGCCTGCGAGAAATACCAGAGAAAAAGCAGCGATTGGAATTTGAAAACGCTCTGGATGCGGGATATGGACGCTGTTGGCTGGAGCGCCCGGAAATCGCCAGACTTATCGTCGATAATTTTCGTCACTTCGATAGTCAGCGATATGAGTTAATCGCTTATGTTGTCATGCCTAACCACACCCATGTCTTGATACGCATATTTGACGGTATGACGCTATCGAGCATTGTTCATGGGTGGAAATCCTATACCGCTAAAAAAATAGCCTCAGCGCTCCGTGCTGCGGGCGAGCCGCCCGCGCTCCCGATTTGGCAACCCGAATACTGGGACAGATATATTCGTAATGAGTCCCATTTCAATGCCGCTATCTCCTATATTCACAACAACCCGGTCAAAGCCGGACTAGTAAACCATGAGTCTGATTGGCAATGGAGCAGTGCGCCTGGAAGCGCGGGCGGCCCGCCCGCTGACAACCAAAGATGAAAGCGCTCTCCATCTCAACATTTCAGAGATGATAAGTCCGCTCCCTCACCCACCCAACATCGCCAGATGAGACATCGCGCCGGTAAAGCCTTCATGCAGAGAGTGGCCCGGCAGTTTGCCTTCTACCGCGCGGCGAATGGCGGCGACGGTTCCTACTACGTCGCCGTTGCGGAGGTGATCGCGGAGGTTGACGCCGGCTTCCGCGAACAGGCAGAGGTGGAGTTTACCTTGAGAGGAGACGCGCAGCCGATTGCAGGTGGCGCAGAAGTCTTTGCTGTAGGGCATGATCAGGCCGATGCGGCCGCGATAATCGGGGTGCTGATATTCCTGCGCGGGACCGGCGTCAATGTCTTTGGGGACCAATGACCAGCCCTGTTGCTCCAGTCGCTCTGCGATTTCCGCGCCCGATATATGGTTGGCGCGAAAGAATACAGCGTTGTCGCCCGTTTGCATTAGTTCAATGAAACGCACCGCCACAGGCTTGTCCTTCACCCAATCAAGAAACGGCGTCAATTGGTCGCCATTGTAGTCCCGCAGCAGCACAGAGTTGAGCTTAACCTGCATTGTCCCTAATTCCAGCGCACGATCCACGCCGTTGAGCACCGCATGCAAACGATCATGGCCGGTGATGGCGTGAAACCGTTGCGGGTCCAAACTGTCCACGCTGACGTTCAATGCGCTCAATCCGGCGTCCGCCCATGTATCGACTTGCTTACGCAGGTTATAGCCATTGGTGGTCAGGGCGACTTTGCGAATCCCATCCGTCTTTGCACAGGCGTGGATGATCTGCGGCAAGTCGCGGCGAATGGCCGGCTCGCCGCCCGTGATGCGCACTTTGCGGGTTCCCAAGGCGGCGAAGGCGGTAGTGAGAGTCTGAATCTCGCCAAGAGACAACGGCAACGTTTCCGTCTTGCATTGGTATCCGTCCGGCAAACAGTAATTACAGCGGAAGTTACAGATGTCAGTGATGGACAGACGCAAATAGCGCAATCGCCGCCCAAACCTGTCCTGCAATACAGAGCCGTCCTGCTTGGAGTCTTGCAGCTGGTCCGTCACAGGCATGACGTGAAGACGATCTTTGAAAGAAGCGGAGGCGTTCATTGTGCGTCCAGCCCGGCTTGCGCGATGGCGACCTGAATCTGTTCGACGACGTCCTCCAGATCACCCTCAGAGCAATCCTCGCCGTAGCGTTTCCGATAACCCTGCTCATCCAGACGCACATAGACCTTTGGCGTCACATTCACGTTGTTCAGACATTGCTTGACGCAGCCGAGCAGACAGCCGTCTACAGCGATGATCGGACGTCCGCTGCAGGCGACTTTGACCAGAGATTTCACACCGCCGCCAACACCGGAGATACAGGACATTTCCGCTAAGCCCCGACGGTCCATCGCCACAGCGGCATTGTTGGCCAACTGCGCAACATTGGAGCAGCCGGAGCAGGCGTAAATAAGGGGGAGATCGGTGCGGCGGTTCAAAACGGCTTACCTCGGTCAGTGATCAGACAGCCTCATTGTAGGAGGCTTGCCGCCCGCGATCCCTTGACCCTCGTCAAATGCCCTCGCCGCACCGCAAGGGCATTGGTGGTACCTATTTATTGGTAGGCCCTGTCGTTGCGACAAATAGAAGGAATCTATTTGTCTGCCTGATTAATAGTCCTCGTCGTCATCGTCCATGTTCTGCTGCGCCATTTTCACCACCGCATCCATATATTCATTCATAGGGCGTCCGACATATTGTCTGGCGAGTTCATCGAACTGACGGCATTCTTCGACGACATTGGCCATTTCAAACCGACAGCCGCCAACAGCATGCTTCAGTACGTCTGGATGATTTTCCAGGGTCAGCAATACGCGGTTCAGGATAGCCGTCTGTTCCACCTCCTCATATTCGCCCAAAAATGAAGAGTGCAGTTGCCCCAGGCTGGTAGTGAAGCCGTCGTCATAGTGTTCATTAAGAATGATTCCCGGAAAGCTGCCCATCCAAAAGTTGAAGTGCGTCAACCTGCTATCGCTGTGCGAATTTAAGATTTCCTTCTGCTGATTGAAGTAGACCTCCAGATAACGAATACAGTATTCAACCGCCTTGGCCTCCGCGCGCTCCGCACTCACCCAGGGCGCGTCCGAGTCGGGGAAAGGCTTTTCTTCATCGTAGCCAATCCAGAAATAGGTCTCGTCGTCGACTTCCGCCAGTTTTCTGAAGCAGGGAAACCCCAGTTTTCGTCCCAAAGCCGCGAAGGCGCGCTCGGCGTCATCCGCTGATTCCGCTACAGCATCCACTGGCGTCAGATTGCCGGCGTAGAGGGTTCCTGCATTTTCAATGATGATCTGTAGGCCGCGGGCGGAAAATATGGCTGGCGTCTGCATTGCTTCATCCGCCTCAGCGCCGTCAAATTCAGGCAGAATCAGCCCCAATTCCCGATCCGTTTTACCCCAGCGCAAAATAACATTCTCACTGAAGTTCTCAGCGAACGCTTCTTTATATGCCTCCAGCAAGGCATCCAGTAATTGATCGGATTGCGTCATAACTCCCCCAATTCGAATGATTAAACCTGTTTACAACGGCGTCGCCAACAAACTGGCTCCGCGATACCCGGTGGCGTCAGCGATTTTCTCTTTGATATGTCGCGCCACAGCGTCTGTCGCCGGATTGAATAAACCGCATTTCTGCAAGGCCTCCCGTTTGCCAATGGAGCGCCCCAGGTATTCCAACACGACCTTCACGCACACCGGTTCACGTCTGTCGCTGGCGGAGACTCCCAGCTTCAGGCCAGACAAGTAACTCACCCTGCTCTTATAGGTTGGATAAAGAATCGTCTGTGCAATCTCATTGTGGGTCAGGGTTTCGTATCCCACCAGAAAGATGCGCTCGGAGAGAAACATGGCCGCCCCTTCATAGCGGGACTTGTATTTCTCCTCCTTGTTGGGCGGACGCATGCGCTCCAGGCGACGGAAGTAATAATCGCTCCCGCTCATATCAATCTGCAGCAGGCTGCGAATAATCTGATCCGGAAAGGTCATGGAGAAGTGGTATTCGTAGTAGTAGCCCAGATACTTATCCAGCCGTCCTTCCGACTGCTTCTGTAAACCCTCCAGTTTCTCCGCATAAGGCTTTTCCGACGGACTCACGCGCCTTTCATTGGTAACGCGGGATTGAGCCAATTGCATGAAGCGATCATGCGGCAGAGCCAGCTCATGGGGCTCCACGCCAAAGAAGTCGCAGATTTTACGTAAAACGAAGCGCGAGGGCTGGCTGGTTCCGTTCAGATATTTATTGAATTGGGCGCGGTGGATCTCCATTCGCCGACAGACTTCGGCGGTGGATTTATAGTGGCTGCACAGCAACTTCAGATTGCTGCAGAAGTCCTCGGTCATGTTATTCCTAGCGGTTCCCGTTTGTCGCCCACCCGCGTCATGAATCTCAACATGACGCCGG
Source organism: Hahella sp. CR1 (assembly GCF_029813005.1). NCBI lineage: Bacteria > Pseudomonadati > Pseudomonadota > Gammaproteobacteria > Oceanospirillales > Hahellaceae > Hahella > Hahella sp. CR1. The sequence continues at coordinate 80,753 of NZ_JAPELK010000012.1, read as the reverse complement.
CGAAACGATCAAAACGGTTCTTAATATATTGATATAACCGCTAATTTTAGCTGGGAATAACCGGTGCGCCTACTCTTGGCGACACAGAAAGCTCTTCATTCTGCTCTTCGCTCTCGTCTCGCGTGGAGGGCGTCCAGGCGGAATGATCAATATCCAGGTCAGCGAACTTGTCTGGATCGAATACCGGACTCTTCACCCCGGATTGAATCTGCTCATCATAGTCACGCAGCAGGCGCAACCCGACTTTCAGCAGCATAAACAACGCCACCAGATTCACCAGCGCCAGCAAGCCCATAGTGATGTCGGCGAACGCAAACACCGCCGCCAGGTTCTGCAGGGCGCCCCACATCACCAATCCGAGCGTGAACATACGGTATATGGCGACAGCTTTCTCATTAGAGGAGTTCAGATATCTGAGGCTGTTTTCCCCCAGATAGTAGTTGTAAATGATGGAGGTGAAAGCGAACAACATCAGCGCCAGACTGATCAGTCCACGTCCCAGCTCTCCCATCTGCTTGGCCAGCGCCAACTGGGTCAACTCAACACCGTTCAAAACGCCGCCCAGATCCAGAGAGTTGGACATCAGAATGATCATCGCGGTGCAGGTGCACAGCACCATGGTATCCATGAACACGCTGAACGCCTGCACAATACCCTGGTCCGCCGGGTGCCCTACTTTAGCCGCCGCAGATACGTTAGGCGCGCTGCCCAAACCCGCCTCGTTGGAGAACATACCCTGCTTCACTCCCATCATGATGGCGGTGCCAATCAAGCCGGAAAACGCAGGCTCCAACGCAAAGGCGCTCTTGAAGATCAGCAGGAAGGTCGCTGGCGCCGCATGATAGTTTATGCCGATGACGTATAGGCCAATGCCGAAATACGCCAGCACCATAATAGGCACAATCACTTCCGCCACCTCGGCGATACGACGCACGCCGCCAAAAATAATCAGCCCGATAAACACCACCAGCACAGAGCCGGTAATCGGCGTGGCGATGCCGAAAGTATGTTTAAGCGTGGACGCGACGGTATGCGCCTGCAAAGCATTAAAGGCAAAACCGAACGTCACCAGCAACAGTACGGAAAAAAGAACGGCGAGCCATTTAAGACCCAGACCACGATGAATGTAATAGGCGGGACCGCCGCGGAAGCTGCCATCAGAATCTTTGCGCTTGAACAGCTGCGCCAGAGAGCATTCAAAAAAGCTCAGCCCCATGCCAATCAAACCAATCAACCACATCCAGAACACAGCGCCGGGGCCACCCAAGGCGATAGCAATGGCGACGCCAGCGATGTTGCCCGCCCCCACTCGACCGGCGAGCGTCAGGGATAACGCCTGAAATGAGTTGATCTGATCGGGAGATTCTTTCATCGAACGGCGGACGAGACGAAACATCCGACCGAAATAGCGGAACTGTACGAAGCGCGAGGTAATGGTGAGCAATAATCCCAGCGCGATGAGGACGGCGACAAGCACCTTACCCCATATCAATTGAGTCAGGAAATCCAACATCTCAACCCTCTTTTATTTTTATATTGGAGTCTCGAAAGATTGAATGAATAGTCCAGTTAAACACCTGAGTTTTATAATTTCTGCATTAGATTTATACACAGAGCCAACCTGCGCGCCGAGTCCGGGTTCCCCATGAAAATGACACCGAATTCAAGTCGCTGATCGAGTGACGAAAACAGGCTTTAGGCAGGGTGGGAATTTTGCTGTATATACGTGTTTATTGCAATTTCGCTGACAGGCGCAAAATGAAGCTAGTTGATGCTACATAGGCATCAACTCGATAAAATCCTCCATTTTTTGGCGATAACTACGACCAATGTCGCCGTTTAACCGCTAAAAAACTCGGGGAACACCCTGTTTATCGGGCTTTGGAGGGCGGAGATGGAAGTGTGAAACTTTGAAAAATGTATGTTTGTGAGTGGTTGTTGTGCTGCGTTTCGGGGTCAATGGAGTAAGCTAACACGCCAAGCTCTGCTGCAAAGTTGAGGCGCTACAGTGAGGCAATCTAACATTGCGTTTGCTAGGTGATTTACGCCACACTCTCTCGTTCCTTGCAGGTAACCAGACGGCCTGTATTGCTAATTAACTTTTCTTTGGTTTCTTCGGATGATAACTGCTTAGCGGCCTGCAATTCTGACGGAGTGATACCGACAACCTGTATCAAATCGACATTGCCCGATTTTATGGAAAAGCGGCAGGGAAAGTGCACAGGTTGGATAAACATCATCGTTTTAACTGATTCAGACAAAACCAACGGCACTCGGTCTCCGTAGTACAGCGGTGGAAAATCCCCCATTCGACCAGCGGCAAGCAGTAGGTTATAGCCCATTAGTGTTTGGAGAACTTCAACTGCCCATTGCTCTTCATTTTCCGTTTCCATTAGAAACTCTACGCCAAGCCCTGAGTATTCTTCTCGTTTATCTGTCTCCCAAGGGTTAGACATTCCCGAGGTAACATAAGCCCACGTATCTCTATCTCGTGCTGGCGGACACTTAAAAACTCCATGAGAGAGCCATCGTGGATCAACACTATTAGCATTCAGCCCATTAAATATCTCTACAGACAACGGGTATATCCCTGGTCCAATATTCCCAAATATCTCCTTATACAAAATCTCCTCCCTTTCTTCCCATGACTCCTCAAGGAAACTCATACACCCTCCATTGTATACACCTCAACTATCCGCACAGCATCCTATTAAAAGGCTACTCCCCATACGTTTCAATAGTAGGATCACATGGAGACAAGAGGGTATCCTTCATTTTAGTAATCTTGCCTTTCGCCATTCGCCACACTTGAAACTCGTTGCCGTAATCTGGATTTTCTTGATCTCTGACATACAAAAGCCCATGCGAGCCTTTGGCAATTTCGCCAATGCGTATAAACAATTCGAGCACCCATGCTTGATAATGGTTTCTATCACCGTCAAACCTTACATAGGGCGAACCATTTTGGTGATAGAATTCAACCCTTGACATATTATCTCTATATTTTTCAACCAATAGCTGAATTTCACGGCAGTTTTTCTCGCGAAGAGCTAAATCGTCTTCAACCTCGCAAGCGCCTTCCCAAACAGTAACCCAACCGTGATATTCGAACATTTCTAATTTCCCAGAGTATTCCTAACAATTTAAACATAATATAAATTCACACAAGACTAAAGATAATCAATGAAGCTAAAAAAAGAAGAAATACAATATCATTACGAATAGACGTCCGGCACTTTTCCATATTCTTCAAAAACTCTCTTCTTTCTAGCGAAGCCAACTGAGATACAGTCACCTTTAAGTCCCTTCGTAAAGCTAAAAGCTCTCGTTCAGAATTGGAGAATTCAATTCTCTCACTGATGCTCGCAACGAGCTTTCTAAGCCTCTTGAGATCGGGGTGCTCGTTATTCTCCCTAATTTTTTTAAAAATAAACCTTTGAAATTGCTCGTAAGTCTCATTTCTTCCAAATAGAGTCAGAGTTAATTTTTTATTTTTCTGCTTAAAGCGTTGAGACTGAAACATGCGACTTCTTCCATCACTAAAAGTCAAGACAGCAATTCCTTTCCTCTCCCGAAAGCACTTGATTTCTTCCCATAAATAATATCTTCCTTTACTCCACATGCCGTTTTCATCAAGTATAAAAAGGTCAAAATAGAAGAAAAATAACCGGTACTCAAACACTCCCACCATACTTCAAATCACTTACTTTTATACAACATATATCGTTTTATTAAAGTTAGGGCCAGCACAAAATCACGCCAATTCTGCTGATCTTTTATACGTTATCAAGATTAATAAAAGCATCCCGCTTCCAATAGAAATTCAGCGCAAAATATAACTCATTATCAGCGCAATCCGTTTTCTGCGCCTCTAGATTTAACAAGATGTCTTCCAACTGATCTTTACAAAAGAGACAAGACAAGCCACTTTCCTCTAGAAGCACATCTCGTTGATCCTGCTCTTCAACACTTAAATCAATATCCTCATCTACGATATAGCAAATGGTTTCTGGCGTAAGTGTTTTAGTTTCGCTTGGTATCCATAGCCAAATTTCACGAGACATCTCATGAAAGTTTTTCATCCACCAAGCTAGTGGTTTTGACTCAAACCCAACTTTCATTGCGACTTTGGACAAGATAAATTATTGGCCTCATGCGTGCTTTTACTCCCCTTAGCCCGACTTCTCGTATCCAAGCTGGGTCATATCCAATACCTACCAGATCCTCGCAGAAAGATTCCAAAGCCCATGTAATCTCACCACAACCATCAGGGTGAGAAATTGCGCACCTTAACGCCCCTTTAGTGTATGGACTAATATTCTGAGCCCCTTGGTCAATATCTTCGTCTCCATATAATAGGCTAAAAACTAAGGAAAAATTCTTCTCTGTTGGTTCATCAATCCAAGCTTCAAGTACTTTAATCGCGTATTCGTCGCCCGGAAAGCTATCTAACCCATCCGAACACGCAATTACCCTTTTAACAATTGAGAGAGAAGCACAGACAGCAAGAGTAATACCTATCGAGCAATTTTTTGCGCGATCTAGAGCATCACACCAATTTACAGACTCATCATTGCTATCTATCAATTCAACAATCTTAGGATTTTCTTTTGGGTCCCATACCCATCTTTTCGGCATTAGTCTTTTAGCGCCTTTCATTAAGTTTCAATGTATACGATACTAAAGCCATCAAACAGACGCTTAGTGACTCATTAAAATAATGGAGAGATAAATCCACCAAGCTCCGTGCGCCTTTTTTCGTCATGGGTAGACCGTCTCATGCTTTTCTCTGAAAACCCCAGACCGAACGGAAGGCGTTATTATACCTTTTCCGTGCACACGTGTTTCATAGTCAATACAGATATCAGGACCATCCAGAATTCACCCATATATTTTTTACATATGAAATCCACACCACAAAAACCAGTACAAAGTCTATAGCATAGCGCTGTAAATCACTTCGCACATTGCGCAATTTCGTACATTTGCTTATTAATAGATAACGATACACTTTGCAACATGCAACCAACCAAACTGCCTCTTTTCATATATTCATTCATATTCGATACCAAAGGGCTTTTTTCCAACTTAATCCTACACGATGCCTCTGCTTCTGAAAATTCAGCATCACACATGACAGTGTCAACCCCCAAGCAGCTTGTAAAACCAGAATCATTACACTGTTCATACTCTGAAGTAAAACTCGCCGTATCTGAAGTACAGCCAAAAATAGCAATACAAACTAACACAAGAATAAGTTTTTTCATTTACACCTTATTTTTCAAAGAGATTATATTTCAATATATTATGGGAGCCGGAGATAAAGCGCCATGCCTGACCTTAAACCATCAGCCTAGAGAGAAACTCACAAAATTAAGCGAATTGCTCGCCTCAGACGGATTTTCTCCTTCTGCTTCGAGTATATACGTCCCTTGGGGGCAATCACATTGCGCATATTTTTGAGAAATTATTTATATATATTCATTCACAAAACGCTTAAAATCTTCGTTGTTGTCTACCCAGAAACAATACTTAGCGTATCGCTTGACAACAGATTCAATTATTGGCGACAGATACTCATATACTTCCGGACTGATTTCCCGGCTCATAGTCCCTGGCTCCAACCAGCCATGTGTAGACTGCCCTTGCTTAAGCTCTTTAGGTAAGTTTCGAATATCTATCCCCCACCGTCCAGGAGAAAGGCGGTATATAGCCCCACAAATAATCACTTCCGAAGTTAGAGCTTTTACCCACATAAACCAATCAGGCACCAATGGAAAAGGCTGCCTGTCAGCGACAACGCCTCCGCTCCGTATAATTTCCCTAGCTATTTCTTCAAACAGCTCATTCATTAATCTGTCGGTATCATCCACTTTTTCATCGATACCAAACACATATACTTTACGCATACTCATGATTAGATAAAAATAAATCTTTTTGAACATCTCAATACTTGAGAGGCGCCAACGTGATTTAGAAGAGGTCCGCATATTCCAATAGAAAAGGTTTTCCTAACTTATCCTCTGTTGCCTGCCACTATTCCTCTCTTATACTTAGCCTTCTAAAACAGCCCCCCGTAAAAGGCATATATTAACTCCCATCTCATTTACGCCATTAGGGATTATCGTGAAGTCTTTTAAGCGCCTTTTCTTCTATTTTTCTAATTTTTTCCCTAGTAATTTCAAACTGACAGTCAACACTATTCGTACGATTATTACCAAATAGATCCGCTATGAATTTCTCACGAAGAATCTTAAGCTCCCTTACTGACATGTTTTCAAGCATATCCTCAGTAACTCCTTTAAGCCCAGCATCTATTAACTGCTTAGCCAACTCCTTTCCTTTATCGTTTTTATCGCTCATTAAAGACCTTTAGCAAAAAACTCGGGACAACCACTGCGAAAGTTGACCACGCGACCATCGAATGTGCTGCCTCCATTAACACAAACGCCATAATCTAATAGATGTCCATTACCATCTATTGGCGCATAATACTTACACTCCGAACAAGCCTCGCCACGCGGTTGCCTCTCTGGAACGCCCCATCTTGCGGCAGCAGCTTCTGCAATTAAAAAAGCCTCTTTTTCTCCCTCTGTTAGATATGGTACTGCATTCTCATCACTTAGCTTGCCATCGATAGACGAAATCCACTCTCCAGTTAGAAGCCTGATTGACCACCCAGGATCACCGGTAACCATTATCATGGACCTTAGACAGCTTTTATCAGAGAAGACAACTTCCAGCTCAGGTACATTACCACTGATTTCTATGCTCTCTATACGGCAGTGCATTAAAGATTGAATACCGCGAGCGACTTCAACATTGGAGTTAGAGCTCCCAAACAGCACTCTACCCTCTCGCTCAACCCGCCAGTCCCATTCAATCGCAATACAAGCCTCGCCTTTTTCCTTTAGTCCCCGTCTTGTTTTAACTGAAGACAACGTCCCAATCTCAAGAAAAATTGTCGACCCATACCCTTTCCGAGGCAAGGAAACTTCCAAACCTATTAACTTCTGTATTTCTGCCTCAAAGTCCATGATTTCCTACAACCCAAGAATATCTTATGGTCTGCTCACAAAGCGGATTGTTAATAGCTAACTTTTAACAATATTTTACAAGAGCTAGCTACATAGAGTTGTACGGGCTAGCGGTTCGTTGTATTCACACGTCAAATACAACTAACCTCCCATAAAAATTAGCGCAACCAGAAAACCAATTGCAGCGCCTATTTTTAAAGCGGAAAATATAGTCAAAGCCTTAGCGCCTGATACCAGCCACCATACAAACCCATCTAACACCCCACTTATAATACTTGAGAAGACAAAAAGAACACATATTCCTGCAGCCTTAATCAAGGACACATTCTTTTCTTTTGGAGTAAATTCATTAGCGAATTTCATCGGTAAGTATCCGACCAAAAAAGTCACTGATAGAACATAGGTCAGCACCGCAGGAATTGAACACACATACCCAAACGCAGCTTGATCAATATAACGCAAGGCGCCAGCCCCGATCATCGTTATGACAAAAACAAACAGGACAACATATTTCCCAAAAAAACTCTCTGCAATTTATCAGCTAAAAAAAACATATAATACATATCCCTATACATGAGCCTCGTCAAGTGGGTATACGGTGATATAAATATCAAACCCATACATTGCCACTTTTGCCAAGTTGGCGCCGGCCAGTACATTCTTGATCACACATCCTTCGCCACTAACATAGCCTATATCCAAAATTTTTCTGTGTGAGTTTAATAGTTTTTCCTTGGCTAAAGGACTTAGGAGGTCGATAAGGCGTAGAAATTCCTCGATTACGGAGTTAGCATCGGTTCCATTAAATATGCATTCAAAAGAAAGGAAATACTCATCATCTTCAAAGCTATTTTTAAGCAGGACCACCCTATCAGCCAACTCATCTACCACTGAAGACAGGCTTTCGTATGAAGAAAGCTCTAAATCCACATTGATAAACGATGTTTTACTCATAATCACAATTAGGTCTCACCAGGCCAGTGCAATCTCTGGAGCATAATCAGTATATTCCATATAGAAAATGCAGGACCGTAGGGTTCTGGAGATACAAATATTTCATTGCCGCTGGATAGTTTAATGACTAGCCGAGAAAGGTCGGCCTTGTCTTCATCTTCTGTGATTGGCGCATCGCGAACCTCTTCGATGTTTTCGTAACTAAATGAGGCCTCTTGCCCATTACTCTTAACCGCCGCGCCTCGAGTGCATAAAACAATCAAGTCAGCTTCGCTACTGGAAGATATCAGGATCGGCTTACCAAGCTCTTTGGGCAGATGGATTTGGGGTGTACTTTTAACATCCTCCCAAAAATGAGTGCTCTGCTTTGGAATTCCGTGTTCACGCGCTCTCCACCTTATTCTATTTTCGATGAACTCATCCGTTTTCATATGACGCAATCATCCATACTGATACGCTGCAGATAGCGCCATAATGCAAAAATAAGGTGACAGCCTCGCCCAAGCTATCATGCTCCGACTCTTCAGGCGCAAGCCAAGTTGTACTCACTTTCAGCGAGCTCTACGAGCTTCCAGTCAAACTTTGTCGTAATCAGTGTGAGCGACATACCGCCATACAGATGCACTTCCCATACAGGATCGTCATCTTGTAGATCATTCATTCTATGTTGAACTGAAGGCGTTATTTTACTTTTGGTTGTTTCTTTTACACGGGTTTCCAAGACCACAAATAAGTCATTGCTTGATGAGTCATCGTCAAGCTCGGCATCCATGTAGACGACCTGGCCACATTCAAAAACAGCCTTCCAATACTTATCGTCCATGGTTCCATAGACCAGTATATCCAGGGTAACTTTTGGGAAGGCGCTCAAGTCAATACGCATATCAGCGTTGTCTAAGAGTGTTTCACATACCTGCTTTAGATTCATACACAGCGCGCCCAATGTCGAATTGCAGCGCAGCTTTCCCCTAAGGATGCTTTGTTAAGCCTTAACTTGCTGAATAATTTTGCGAATTTCATTAAATTTCGTGTCTTTCTTTGATTCGAGTAATTCAAGATACTGGAGTGCATTAAATCCATCGTATTCTCTTCCGGGGCGCTCAATCTTTATATCAAGGCTCGCGCCGGCGTCCAGTAATACTTTTAAATACTTTGCATTACGAAAGAGAATCGCCTCATGCACCGGAGCCATACCATCGGTTAGCTTATTAACGTCTTCACCACGCGAGATAAAATAGCTCAACAGGCGATAACCACGCTCTGTTTGCACAGGTCCATGCATATCCAGTGCACGACCAACCCAGGTAATTAGAGAGGTATTACAAATTTCTATTATTTCAGAAATGCTCGAGCACCTTCTGTAGGGATACTCGAATTTTTCCAGTAAGAGCAAGGCGATTTCTGGATTAATAAACAGTCCGTCTTTGCTATACGGATTATATGTCATTTCATTCGGATTGAGAGTGGCAAGTATAACCAGACCATGTGCGTCCGACGCCAACTTCCAGGTTCTGCTGATACATGGAAGCAAGCTTAAAACAAAAATAAGTATGATTGTAATTGAGACTTTTTTCTTCATCTCGACTGTCTACAAAAGGCTACTCAAACTCGCCTGGGTTTGGCGTCCCAAATTCTATTAAGCTCAGTTCCGACCTCCCTGCAGCCAGACATCCCAAGCAGGGCTAGCGATCCACGCGTTCACTCCCCCTCCAAGAATACCGCAAATTTGCAGTTCAATTCCCTCCAATCTCAATCATCCAACAAAAAGTTATGCTCCCTCGCTTCCCGCACCCGGCGTCGGCTGCGTTCATTGCGGATGGCTGCGTACATGGCCACCATGCAGGCTGCCAGTACGCCGTAGAGGACCATGAAGCTGGCGGAGTGGACGCCTAACGCTTGCACCGCCAGGGCGAAGGCGATGGGCAGGGTGAAACCGCCGGCGGCGCCGAGTGTGGCCACGGTTCCGCCGACGCTGCCCATATGATCTGGGAAGTAGTCATGGATGATTTTGTAGACTGAAGCGCGGCCGAAGCCCTGCGCCACGCCGATAATCAGCATAAGTAGAGTAAACACCCACACGTTGACGCGAATTTCCAGTTGTACGTCACGATCGACCCCATGAATGGTCATGCTGGTGGGCGGATAACTCAGAAAGAACAGACAAACCAGGCATATCCAGAACACGCTCCAGTTCACCGCCCTGCCTCCATATCGGTCCGCGAACCAGCCTCCCAGCGCCCGCACCATGCTGGAGGTGGTGACGAACAGCAGCGTCAACAGCATGGCGTTCTGTAACGACAGCCCATATGCGTTGACGTAGTAGTGCGGTAACCACATCAACAACGCCAGGAAGCTGCCGAATACGAAGTAATAATACAGGCTGAAACGCCACACCTGGGGCTCTTTCAGCGGCTGTAGATGATACACCAGATCCGCCCGCCGCCGGATTTGCATATAGCGGGTGTCCTCCGGCGCCAGCGCCCAGAACAGCACCAGAATAACCAGCATCCCCACGCCATAAGCGGGCCCGATAAACTCCGCGCTCCACACCCGTTCGATGACCGGCGCCAGCGCCAGGGTCACCGCCGCGCCGGCGTTGCCTGCGCCGAATACACCCATGGCGAAGCCCTGACGGCGACTTTCAAACCAGGCGGTGACGTAACGAATGCCGATAGTGAAAGATACGCCGGAGACACCCAGCCATAGTCCCGCCAGCAGATATCCTTGATAGCTGGATATCAGCGGCAATAAAAACAGCGCTGGCGGCAGCAACGCCATCTGCCAGACAAACAACTTACGACAGGACATCACCTCGCTTAGCACGCCGGCGGGAAAGCGCAGCAGCGCGCCGCTGAACATCGGCGCCGCCAACAACAATCCGAACTGGAGAATGCTGAGATCCAGCTGCTCTCGAATACGCAGCCCCAGCACCGCATATAGCGTCCATACCGAGAAGTTGGCGGCGAACGCCAGCGTCGCCGCGACGAGCGCGCGTTGTCCCAGTTTTTCGGTATAGAGCATTGGCGTTTCCCCATGCAGCAGTTTGCGTCGAGTTGAATCGGCCTTTGTTGCAAGAATACTGGTTAAAAACACCAAGAAGACCCTTCTTACCCAAATAAGCCACGGCTTCCCCTACGCTGGCGTTTGGCTACCTACTTATAGGTAGGTCTTCTCTGCATACCCCATGGACACCGCAATCCAAGTTCTCACGGGCGCTATCTCTTTGGAGGTAGCGCCCTTCGCCACGACCGAATCGGCCGCTGAAGCAATTTGATACTGGTCAATTCAGTTGGACCGCACAGGTGAAATATTGCAGTCATCCATGGTCCCTAACGAAAGCCAATGCTTTCCCATGTCTTTTCCAACCCTATGCGAAGGGGAGATGTATGAGTACCGACAGCAAACTCAATTTATTCAACTTCAGCGACGGCAAGATAAAGACGCTCCATGTCACTTGGTTTGCGTTCTTTCTGACCTTTGTGGTGTGGTTCAGCCACGCGCCGTTAATGGTGTTCATTAAGGAAGCGCTGGATCTGAGCAGCCAGCAGGTTAAAGCCTTGCTGATTCTCAATGTCGCGCTGACGATTCCGGCGCGGATTCTGATCGGCATTCTGGTCGACAAATACGGCCCACGACTGGTTTATAGCGGCTTGCTGATCTCCTCTTCATTTATCTGCGCCGGATTCGCCATGGCGGACACCTATGAATCCCTGGCCTTGTTCCGCTTCCTGCTCGGCTTCGTCGGCGCGGGCTTCGTGATCGGCATTCGCATGGTGGGCGAATGGTTTCCGGCCAAACAGGTCGGCATCGCTGAAGGCATTTACGGCGGCTGGGGCAACTTCGGCTCCGCCGCCGGGGCCATGACGCTACCCACTCTCGCCCTGCTGTTCGGAGGCGATGACGGCTGGCGCTATGCGCTGGGCCTGACCGGCGTATTCACTTTTCTCTACGGCATCATTTACTACAAAGTGGCCCGCAACACGCCTAAAGGTTCAACCTACTTCAAACCGAAAAAATCCGGCGGCCTGGAGGTTACCAGCAAAGGCGACTTTATCTTCTACCTGGTGATGAACGTGCCCATGTATCTGGCCTTGGCGGTGCTAGCCTGGAAACTGTCTCCCGCCGGCGTCGCCCTGCTCACCGACAACACCATGTACATTCTGTGGATAGCTCTCGGGATACTCTTCCTGTTCCAGACCAGCCAGATCTGGAAGGTCAACAAGGAAAACCTGACTCACGGCGCGCCGGAGTATGAGCGCTACAAGTTCAAACAGGTCGCGCTGCTGGATCTGGCTTACTTTGTGACCTTTGGTTCAGAATTGGCGGTGGTGTCCATGCTGCCGCTGTTCTTCCTGGAGACCTTCGATGGTCTGGACCCGGTCAAAGCAGGCCTGCTGGCCTCCGGTTTCGCATTCATGAATCTGGTGGCCCGTCCCACTGGAGGACACTTCAGCGATAAGATCGGTCGCCGCAAGAGCCTGATGCTGTTGATCGGCGGACTGGCTGGCGGCTACTTCGTGCTCAGCATGATTGACGGCGGCTGGTGGTTGCCTCTCGCAGTCGCCGCCACCATGTGCTGCTCTTTCTTCGTGCAGGCGGGCGAAGGCGCAGTGTTCGCCATCGTACCCCTGGTGAAACGTCGCATGACCGGACAGATTGCAGGCATGGCCGGCGCTTACGGCAACGTGGGCGGGGTTGCCTACCTCACCGTACTGTCATTCGTCGATTACAGCACTTTCTTCCAGGTGATCGCCGTCTCTGCGGCGGTGGTGTTCGTCGCCTGCTGGTTCCTGGACGAGCCCAGCGGACAGATTGCGGAAGTCATGCCTGACGGCAGTGTACATATGATCGATGTGAGCTGAACCGACATGAGTCAAACATGCCTCTGAGCGTCCACCACGGCTCTATCACCGCCGCCGGCGTCAAAGCCCTCAATGAAGACGCAGTGGCGGTATGCGTCCCCTCTGAAGAACGACGCCTGCACAGTAAAGGCGTCGTCGCCGCGCTGGCGGACGGCGTCAGCTCCGCGGAAGCTGGCAAGGAAGCCAGCGCTACGGCGGTGGATCTGTTTATCGCCGACTATCTGAAGACGCCGGACACCTGGGCTGTCAGTCACGCAGGCCAGAAGATACTCTCCTCCCTCAACCTCAGGCTGTATCGCAAAAGCCAGGAATTCGTGCATGAGGCCAAGGGTTATCTGTGCACCTTTTCCGCCTTGATTATCAAGTCCCGCACAGCCCATATTTTTCACGTAGGAGACAGCCGCATCTATCTGTTGCGTCATGGCGAACTGACCCGTCTGACCCGGGACCATATCGTCAGCCTGGGCGGCGGTAGAAAGATGCTCGCCCGGGCGGTGGGCATGGACAACAATCTGCCCATTGATTACGGCAAAACCCCGTTGGAAATTGGCGATATTCTGATCCTTACCTCCGACGGCGTGCATGATTTTCTTGATGACGATCGGATCAAAGACATCGTCGATCATGCGCCCACCGCTCAGGAAGCGGTGGATGAGTTGCTGCAACAGTCTCTACATGCCGGGAGCAATGACAACCTCAGCGCTATCGTGTTGGCGGTGGATGATTTGCCGGACACCACGCTGGAAGATTACAGCAACCAGTTAACCCGTCTGCCCTTTCCTCCCGAATTGGAACCCGGCATGAAGCTGGACGGGCTTGTCGTCGAAAAAGAGATCTTTGCTTCTTCGCGCAGTCAGCTGTACCTGGTGAAAGATCAGGACAGCGGTGAGCGCTGGGTAATGAAGACGCCTTCGCGGAACTATTTGGGAGACGTCAGCTATATCGACCGCTTCATTCAGGAAGAGTGGATCGGCAAGCGCATCGACAATCCGCATGTGGTGCGCATTATTGAGCAGCCGCAGCCACGGACCTGTCTTTATTATTTGATGGAGCACGCGGAGGGAATCACGCTGCAACAATGGATCAAGGAACACCCCTTTCCCAAACCCAAAGTCGCCTTTGCGCTGATCGAACAGATCGCCAACGGATTGTCCGCGCTGCATAGCCAGGACACGATTCATCAGGACCTGAAACCCGCCAATATCATCGTCAGCGCCGATAACCGGGCGACGATCATCGACTTCGGCTCCGTTTACGTGGCGGGAGTCGCCGAGGTTTTCCGTCCCCTGGAGCACGTCGCCGCGCTGGGCACCGCCTCCTATTCAGACCCGCTGTATCTGCTGGGGCAAAACACCGGCGCACGAGGCGATCTCTACGCCCTGGCGACCATCGCCTACGAAATGTTCACGGGCGAACTGCCCTACGGCGACCCCATCAACGAATGTCGCTCCCGTTTTGACTACGACCGTCTGCGCTATCGCTCCGCCATGCAGTTCAACCCGGTGATTCCTCTTTGGTTTGACCGGGCGCTGCAAAAAGGCGTGGCGTTCGATCTGGACCAGCGTTATCAGACCATGGATGAGCTGCTGCAGGACCTGAAAAACCCAAATCCGGCGTTCCTGCAAGACAACCCCCTTGAAATGGAGGACCGCAGCCCGGTCATGTTCTGGCAGATGCTGTCAGGGTTCTGGGCGCTGATTTTGCTGCTGGTGCTGATTCTGTTTTCCTGTCAGGGACCTTCGTGAACGCGCTCGCCATCCACCAGGCCGTTTTCCTTCAGAATCCGCTCAAACTCGCCACTCTCCTTGATAATGGCCAGGCCCCGATTGAAGGCGTCGATGTATTGCTGGTGACGGGGATTTTCCAGGCCGCTGATAACGTACAGCTTGTTGGCGCTCAGAGGCGGCTCCACGAATTCCAGCATCGGCAATAGCGCAGGCTCCTCCCGTTGGATGCGATAACGGGCCACCAGCTCGTCCTCCAGAGTCAGATTGATGCGCCGTTGCGACAACATCAAAACGCTCTGCATGAACTGCGTGACTTCCAGACGGGTGAAGTAATCGGCCTCCATGAACGCATCGTTGTAGGCATAGCCGCGTACTACGCCGATCACTCTGCCGCGCAGGCTCGGCAACCCCGTGAATTCGAACAGGTCGCCCTTGAGCTTGATGAATTTGACTTCGTTAGTGAGATAAGGGGCGCTGTAGGCGAACAGCGCAGTGCGTTCCTGACTCCACCATGCGTCGAGAATCAGGTCGAAGGTTCCGCGCCGGGTTCCTTCCACCGCTCGCGCCCAGGGGACGAAAAGCTGCTTTACCTTGTAGCCCTGGGTGGCGAAAGCGGCGTTGGCGATTTCAACGGAGACGCCGCCCTGAGGGTGTTCGGGGTCAATAAAAGGGGGCCAGGGGTCTGCTGCGGCCTTAAGTTCAATGAGGTCCGCGGCGGCCGCCCCTTTACCGCCCAGTAGAGCGGCGATAGCGATCAACAGCAACAACGCCTTCGCCATTTTCGTTTGCTCCGCCAATAAGAAAACATTGCATGAGAATGAAGTAAGTATGCATCAAAAACGAAAAAGCGCATCCAGATCAAGTTTCCGTTAAAAAACGCTAACTAGAGGATTTATATAGCGGTTTGTCCTAAGTCATTTTACCTACTCTTTTGTTTTTTAAACCAGTATATTTACGCCCGCGTGGTTAAAGGGGTATCTAACCGCGCCAACATCAAAACTAAGGAAGGAATGACATGAATAACAAATTAGCGAAAAGCTACTCCCGGCTAACCTCTTCACTCACCCTCGGCGCTCTCATCGTTGCCGCCCCAGCAGGCGCAGCCAGCTTCCAAGTCACCAAATTCACTGACGGCTATGACGGCGTATGCGACAGCGACTGTTCATTACGCGAAGCTATCCAACAGGCTAACGAGAATGCAGGCCCGGATAAAATCATCCTGGACGCAGGCGTCTACAAATTATCCATCCCCGCCGATAGCGCCATGGATGAAGAAGACGAAAACCTGAACGGCGACCTGGACATTCTGGATGATCTGGTTATCGAGGGTCAGGGCATCGACATCAGCATCATCGACGCGGACGGTCTGGACCGCGCCATCGAAGTGTTGAAAGAAGTCAAAGTGGAAATGCGCGGCTTCACCATCCGTAACGGCAACGTGCGTGATTACGGCGGCGGCATCGAGAACTACGGCGAACTGATGCTGCGTCAAATGCGCATCACCGGCAACGTCACCAAGGGCGAACTGAATCCCGGCAACGGCGGCGGCATCTCCAACGAAGGCATGCTCGACATCTATCAGTCCATCCTTGACGACAACCGTGCGCAAGGCGATGAAGCTCACGGCGGCGCAATCTACAACACCGGTTCCCTGTTCGTGCGTGAAACCACTTTCGAAAACAACTCTTCCGAGAACGAGAGCCTGACCGGCGCGGGCGGCGCGATCTACAACCGCGGCGTAGCGGACATTTCCCGCACCACTTTCGCCAATAACGTCGCTGACTCCACCGGTTCCGCGTTCCTGAACGATGACGCAGCTGATCTGTGGCTGAGCAACAGCACACTGAGCGGCAACATCGCTCTGGGTGAAAATGGCGCAACCTTGGTGAACGGCGTCACCAACCCGACTCTGCAAGGCGTCGCCACCATGAAAGTCGTCCACGTCACCCTGGCTGACAACACGGGCCACGGCTTCTACAACTACGGCGACGTCAACGTTCGCAACAGCCTGATGCTCGGCAACCACCTGCTCGACAACAGCGGCTTCGCCGACTGTGCGGACTACGGCGTGTCCTACCGCAACAAGGGCCTGATGACCGGCATCGGCGCAGGCAACTGTAAGGCGGATATGGAAGTGGCCAGCGAAGACGTGTTCACCCAGGTGCTCTATCCTTTGATGGATAACAGCGGCCTGACCAAAACTCACCGTCTGCGTGAAACCAGCCCGGCGATTGACGCGGGCATGGGCCTTTGCGCCAGAACCGATCAGCGTCGCGTAGTGCGTCCAAAAGACGGCAATGGCGACGGCGTTGAGAACTGCGATTTAGGCTCTTTCGAATTCGTCATGCCCTAATACGCATCGGTTGAGATGAACAGCCAACGGGGGAGCGCTTCACACGCTCCCTTTTTTCATTCCCCTGCCCTCGCCCTCACTCTTACCATCCGCAATCTTCCCTCTTGACGCTCAGGACTGATTAAAAATACGCTTCGCCTTATGCCGTAAATAACCACTAACTTAATGAAATTACGAAAATTTACTGCATAAAAGCCCATTTAGGGTTTATGATCCGGGTCCCACATTTTTATATATTGCGGAAAACTGGAGCGCCGTCTGAAGCGGCAATATCCGCAGTCGGTTACAACACCAGGACAGTAGTTGTGAACAAAATATCCCCAAACCAACTCTTGTGCGCGCGGCCCCGCCGCATGCTGAACTCCCTGACGCGGCTCGCCCGTCTGGTTCCGTCTGCGTTAATTCTGGCAGGCGCAACTTCATCGGCGTTGGCGGCTGAGAGCAAATACTACGGCGTCATCGATCAGTACCCGATCACCATGACGCTGTCGATTGAAGAAAACGGTTCCATAAAAGGCGGCTACTTTTACGACCGCTACAAAACGGCCATCGAACTGCATGGGGGCATTCAGGGCTCGAATATTCATCTGGAAAGCAGCGCCCCCAAGGGCAAAGATGAAGAGAACTTTGACGGCAGCTTCACCACTACCATCATCGCTGGCCACAGCTACAACGCTGGCGCGGTGATCCCCAACGAAATCAAGGGATACTGGACTCATTCGGGCAAGAAGCTGCCTTTTACTCTTACCCTGGGACCCTACGAAGATGGCAAACTGACCTGCGAGGAAATGCGGGCGCAACCAGCGCGCGTGTTTTCTGAAGACCCGGATCTAGGGTCTGGCGGCGGCAGCCCGTTGGATGTGGATTACCAGTGTCCGGAGAGCCTGGCTGAACAGCCATTTTTGCAGTCTCTTAAGACATTGAGCGCCGCTTTTCGCAGCGAACAGGGATCTCAGCTCTGCACCGGCACCATTATTCACGCCCAGTGGCGCTTTTATCACTTTGAACTGCTGGAGGCGGGTTTCGCGCCGGAAGTGAATCTGGCCCGCATCGAACCAAATGACAGAGCGCGCAATCGCGCGGCGACTTTGGACTATCTACGCTACTGGTCCCTGGAAAGCATCTACAACCTGCCCTATTACCATGAATACCTGCAAGTGATGCAGCAGGCGGAGTCCGATCTGGCCGCTCATTACGCCAGCCGCTTCGATATGGACGACGCCAAAGCGCACGCCGCCGCGCAAGCCGGTGTGGACCTGTTCCTGCAACGTGCGGCGGGAGCCTATCCCAGCAGCCAGGATCATACCGTTGCGCCGCTGGCTTCCTTGATGTTCAACAAGGAAGCGCCAACCTTGGACACTGTGCGTGAACTTATCATCGACGCCGACCAAAGCGCGCGCCTGCAAGCATTAAACGCCGCTTTAGGATTAGAGCTGCCGACAGAGATCGTCAAAGCGCTACTGGACTCCGTTGAGGACGTCAATCAGGGCGATGAGCCGCCTTTGTTCTTCGCCGTGCATAATCCCGACAATGTGCGTTTGTTGCTTAACAAAGGCGCGGACGTCAACTATCAGAACGGCTTCGGCAAGACGGCGCTGTATTACGCTATTCAGTTCAATTTGCCTGAGTCTGCGCAAACCTTGCTGGACGCTGGTGCGGAGGTGAATCATCGCTATAAATCCGGGCCTGAGGTGCAGTACGATTGCCGCTACAACATCACCCGCACTTTGCGCAGTCCGTTGATGCACGCCGCCCAGCATGCTGACGCCGCCATGCTGGAACTATTGATCAAGGCCGGCGCCGATCCCTCATTGGTGGACGGCCTTGGCGACACGGCACTGACCTATGCAGAAGAAAACGACAAGCCGGAGAATGCGGCCTATCTGAAGAACCTCGCTACGCAATCTCAGGCGAGCGCGAATCAGTAACGTCTCCACAAGACGATCTAAGCCGCCCCAAAGCGGCTTTTTTATGCCTGAAATTCGCCCATAAAAAAAGGGTCGCAGTAGCAACCCTTTTCATGTCTTCAGCGGCGCTTTTTGCTTACCGCACAACAGCCATTACATACGTTTTTTATCCAGCCCCAACACAGACAGGGTTCTGGCGCGTACGCTGTGCAGCAGCTCTGCATTGTCCACCAGCGACTCGCCGTAAGAAGGAATCATCTCCTTCAGTTTGGCGTTCCAGTCTGCGCTGCTCAAACGGTCCTTGAAGCACCGCTCGATCACGTCGACCATCGCCTTCACCGCCACAGAAGCGCCTGGCGAGGCGCCCAGCAGCGCCGCCAGCGAGCCGTCTTTGGAAGCCACCAGCTCGGTGCCGAATTCCAGTTTGCCGCGGCCTTGCGCGTCACGTTTGATGATCTGCACGCGCTGTCCGGCTTCCGCCAGCGTCCAGTCGTCTTCTTTCGCTTCAGGGAAGTAGTTCAGCAATGATTTCACGCGATCTGAGTGCGACTGCATCGCTTCTTTAATCAGGTAACGGGTCAGGTCCATGTTGTTGATGCCCACGGACATGATCGGACCAAAGTTGTTGGCGCGGATGGAGCCAAACAGGTCAAAGGAAGAGCCGGTTTTCAGGAATTTGGTGGTAAATCCGGCGTAGGGCCCAAACAGTAACGCAGGCTCGCCGTTGATGATGCGGGTGTCCAGATGCGGAACCGACATGGGCGGCGCGCCGATGGCCGCTTTACCATACACCTTGGCGTAATGGCGTTTGACGATATCCGGTTTTTTGCACACCAGCCACTGGCCGCTGACCGGGAAACCGCCGTAGCCGTCGCCTTCCGGGATGCCGGATTTCTGCAGCAACGGTAGCGCGCCGCCGCCGGCGCCCAGGAATACGAATCCGGTGTCGATGGTTTTGCTTCCGCCATTACGACTGTCGGATAACTGCACAGTCCAGCGTCCGTCCTGCTTTTGCTTGAGGCTCTTCACCGGATGGCTCAGCAGCAACTCAAAGTTGGCGTTCTTTTGCAGATGCTCCACCATGTTGCGGGTCAGAGAGCCGAAGTCCACGTCGGAACCGTAGCGAACGCGCGTCGCCGCCACTTTCTGCATGGGATCGCGATGCTCCATGACCAGCGGCATCCAATCCTGCAGCGTGCGGGGATCGTCGCTGAACTCCATGTCTTTGAACAGATGATGAGCGCTCAATAATTGATGGCGCTTGCGCAAAAACGCGATGTCCGACTCGCCCCAGACAAAGCTTTCGTGCGGACAGGTGTTGATGAATTCATTTGGACTTGGCAGTCCGCCGCGCTCCACCAGATAACTCCAGAACTGCAGCGAAACTTCGAAAGAAGCGTTGATGGCGAGCGCCCGGGTGATTTCGATATTGCCGTCGCCGCTTTCCGGGGTGTAGTTCAGCTCACAATATCCAGCGTGGCCTGTGCCTGCATTATTCCAGCCGTATGTGCTTTCGTGAGCGACATGATCGAGTCTTTCCACCATGACGATATTTAAGGATGGGTCTAACTGCATCAGCATCGTCCCAAGGGTCGTGCTCATAACACCGCCGCCAACTAGCAGCACATCCGCCTTTTTTACAGTCATTACAATCGCGCCTTTGCAAGAAAATCAAAATCTGGTGACAAGCGATAAAACCGCCGCCGATTATGGAGGATTTGGGCGAAAGGTCAAAGATAAGTGCGTCCGCCCCTGGCGAGAAGCGTTTGCTTTTCTGCTCTGTCGAGGGCTATGTTCCTGTCGCCTCGATATTGGAAGAGAACCCGAAAAGCCAAACGTACCTGGCCACGGGGTCGCAATTATACCTTAATTTAATCGCTAAACGAGCGTTTAATTGCTTACGGATAATTTATTGTGACGAGCCCCGCTGCATCAGGGCCAGCCCCACCCGGCATGACGAGACATAACCCTTTGTAATAAATAAGAAATATTACTGAAGCAATGGAGATCCGTCCTGCGCAAAACGGTAACCGTGAATTTCCGCCGCCTCCACCAGTCTGTGCAAATAATCCACAATCGCCCGGCGCTCAGCCAGCTCCCGCAAATAACTGCGCAATTTTTCTTCAACATAAGAAAACGGTAAAAGGTCGCCAGGAATGTTGCGCTCCACCCAGACCACATGAACGCCGTATCGGCTCTCTATGGGACTGGCGAGCAAACCATGATCATGACGGAACACCGCCGCCTCAAACTCAGCCACGGTTTGCCCACGCGACAACTGCCCCAGGGAGCCGCCCTGCTCTTTGGAAGGACAGGCTGAAAACTTCTGCGCCAGCATGGCGAACTGTTCTGGGTTTGATTGCAATCGCTCAATCAGCGCCTTGGCCTGCTCCAGTTTCAATGAGCGCTCCTTGACGTCATCAGGAGCCGCCGCCAGCAGAATATGCCTGGCCTCCACCAACGGAGACGAAGAGAACTGTTCTGGGTGGCCGCGATAGAACCGCTCACATTCCTCCGCTGTCGGCTCACGGACTGAGGCTTCTCGTTGCAACAGTTGATCAATGACTTCATCCTGTGACAGCCCTTCTGTATCCATCTCCAGCGCCTGCGCACGCTGGCGCAACAGTTCGCTGACGATCAAGGCGCGAGCCGCCTGATTCAATGCGTCCTCCTGGCTTTCCGAAGGAAAATACTGCATTTCCTGAAACATCGCCGCCTCAGAGATTGCAACGCCGTTTACGCTGATGTCTGTGTTCATGGTCTTCCTCACTGTGCTTCTTGCAGGTCGCCCCTTGCCCTCCACAATTCAGGAAGGGTCGGGGCGGGCGTTGCGGAAAGGATCTCTATCTCGCCCGAACGACTTGATAGTTGCGGGTAAAGTAGCGCACCGGAACGCTCCACACATGCACCAGCCGGCTGAACGGAAACAGCAGGAACAGGGTCATGCCCAGGAAGATATGCAGCTTATAGATCACATGCACGCTGCTGACCGCCGCCGCCGCATCCGCGGCATTAAAGGTCACCAGAGATTGCGCCCAGCTCATCAGCTTGAGCATTTCGGTCCCGTCCATGTGACCTGAGGACACGAAGATACTGAGCAATCCCAGAATCAGTTGCGCATAAAGCAGCAACAAAATCGCGATGTCCATTTTGCTGGAGTTGGCGCGTACCCGCGGATTGGTCAGACGGCGCTTGATCAGAATGGTCAGCCCGGCGAAGCAGATAATCCCAAACAGCCCGCCAATGCCCATCGCCATGGCCTGCTTGAAACTGGCGGAAATACCCAGCACATGCCATACCGCTTTCGGCGTCAGCAAACCGACGAAGTGTCCCGCCAGGATGGCGATGACGCCGATATGAAACAGGATGCTGCCGATGCGCAATTGACGACTTTCAAAAATCTGACTGGAGCTGGTTTTCCATGTGTACTGATCCCTGTCATAACGAATCAGACTGCCTACGAAAAAGACCGCCAGCGCGATGTAGGGATAAACGGAAAACAGAAGTGTATTGATATAGTTCATGATATTTCTCCTCAACCCAGATTGGACTGGCGCTCGGCCAGCGCTGCAGGGTCCAGTAACTGCACCGGCATGACGTCGTCTTTGCGTTGACTCGCCGCCGGACGATAACGCGCGTCGCCGCAACTGTTCATGGCGCTGTCCTGGGTGAAGGTCACCGCTTCTTCCTCCCAGATTTTATCCAGGGCTTCCGGTGTGTCGTCACGCTCCTCGCCCTTGATCTGTTCACGCAGCGACGCCAGATTCACGTCCACCTCGGCAAGCTCGATCAGCGCATGAACCAACAGAGCATAAGGACTGTCACGCTCTTCCAGACGCGCCGCCAGCAGAGCGAGAATATGCGCCACGTCCTGCAGCCATCCTCGCGCCTGTTCGCCCTGCGTCGCGGCGAACTCAAGGTAGACCGGCAGATAATCCGGCAATTCGCGCACACTGATTTCCAGGCCCGCCTCACGATATTGTTGCAGCAGGTTGACCATGGCCTGCCCGCGGTCCCGGGATTCGCCATGCACGTGCTCAAACAGATGCAGGGATACCGCCCGACCGCGTTCGAACAGGCCATCGTATTCACTCTGCAAATCCAGTAAATCGCGACTGAAAAAATCGTCGATAAAATTTTCCAGCCGTCGCCGGGTTAAGGTTGTCAGAAGCTGGTCATCCTTAACCAAGCCTCTGACAAGCGCCGAACTTGCATACAGTTCCTCGGTGGGGTAATCCAACAACCGGGATATCAACTTCAAAATGACCATGATTAATCCTCCTGCCGCACCGGAATGACCTGACGCACCGTCGCCTGTTTACCGCCAAACAGGTTCACCGGGTTGTCGCCGTCGGAGCAGCCATTGCCGAAGCTGAAGCCGCAACTGCTCTTGAGGTCATAAGCGTTCTCCGCGTATTCCCGGTGGGTGGTGGGAATCACAAAGCGGTCTTCATAGTTAGCCAGAGCCATGATGCGATACATGTCTTCCACCAGGGATTTAGTCAAACCCACCTGCTCCAGGACTTTCAGGTCCTCGACCTTATCCACGTGCTTGGCGCGCATGTAGGCGCGCATGGCGATCATGCGCTCCAGCGCCCGCACTACCGGCGCTTCATCTCCCGCCGTCAGCATGTTGGCCAGATAACGCAGGGGAATACGCAGGCTTTTCAGGTCTGGAATCTCGCCGTTCATGCCAACGTGACCTTGCTCCACCGCATTCTGGATCGGGCTGAGCGGCGGCACGTACCAAACCATGGGTAAGGTGCGGTATTCCGGGTGCAGCGGCAGCGCCACTTTCCAGTCAATCGCCATCTTATAGACTGGCGACTGCATGGCCGCTTCCAGCCAGGCCTGGGGAATGCCTTCCGCCCGCGCCGCTTCCTGCACTTTGGGATCATGCGGGTCGAGAAAAATATCGCATTGCGCCTTATACAGATCCTGATCTGAGGCGGCGGAGGCCGCGTCTTTGATGCGATCCGCGTCGTATAACAACACGCCCAGGTAACGGATGCGGCCGACACAGGTTTCCGAACAGACGGTCGGCTGTCCGCTTTCTATGCGCGGATAGCAGAAGATGCATTTCTCGGACTTACCGCTCTTCCAGTTGTAATAGATCTTTTTGTAGGGACAGGCGGAGACGCACATTCTCCAGCCCCGGCATTTGTCCTGATCGATCAGGACAATGCCGTCCTCTTCCCGCTTATAGATGGCCCCGCTGGGACAGGAAGCCACACAGGCGGGATTCAAACAGTGCTCGCATAACCGCGGCAGATACATCAGGAAGGTTTTTTCAAACTCGCCGTACATGTCCGCCTGCACCTGATCAAAGTTTTTGTCTTTGCGGCGCTTGGCGAATTCCGTGCCCAGGATTTCCTCCCAGTTAGGCCCCCATTCGATTTTCTCCATGCGGCGACCGTCAATCAGCGAGCGCGGACGCGCAGTAGGCTGATGCTTGCGATCCGGCGCGGTGTGCAGATATTGATAGTCGTAATCGAAGGGTTCGTAATACTCATCGATTGTCGGCAGGTCTGGATTGCCGAAAATATTCGCCAACACCCGATGACGGCCGCCGATGCGCGGCTTCAAAGTTCCGTCGGCGCCGCGTTTCCAGCCGCCTTTCCATTTCTCCTGATTCTCCCATTCTTTGGGATAACCGACGCCGGGCTTACTTTCCACGTTGTTGAACCAGGCGTACTCCACCCCTTCCCGCGACGTCCATACGTTCTTGCAGGTGATGGAGCAGGTGTGACAGCCGATACACTTGTCCAGATTCAGGACCATTCCGATTTGAGCGCGTACTTTCATAATCTGTCTCCAATCACTCTGTATCTAGCCAGTCAACATTGTTCATTTTGCGTACGATGACGAACTCATCGCGGTTGCAGCCGACGGTGCCGTAGTAGTTAAAGCCGTATGACTGCTGCGCGTAGCCGCCGATCATATGGGTCGGCTTCATGACCGCGCGGGTCACGGAGTTGTGGATGCCGCCGCGGGTCTGGGTCATCTCCGCTCCGGGCGTATTGATGATCCGCTCCTGCGCGTGATACATCATCGCCATGCCTTCCGGCACTCGCTGCGAGACCACCGCCCGCGCGGCGATGGAGCCGTTGACGTTGAACACTTCTATCCAGTCGTTATCCTCCAGGCCGGCCTTTTTGGCGTCGGTTTCGCTCATCCACACGATGGGGCCGCCCCGGGACAAAGTCAGCATCAGCAAGTTGTCCGAATAGGTGCTGTGAATACCCCATTTCTGGTGCGGCGTAATCCAGTTGAGCAGGATCTCCTTGTTGCCGTTGGGTTTGCTGTTCATCACCGGCGAGGTGGTTTTCAAGTTGATCGGCGGCTTGTAGACGCACATGGTTTCGCCGAAGTCGCGCATCCATTCATGGTCCTGATAGAACTGCTGACGTCCGGTGATGGTGCGCCAGGGAATCAGCTCATGGACGTTGGTGTAGCCTGCGTTATAGCTCACATGTTCATCCTCCAGCCCAGACCAGGTAGGTGAGGAAATAATCTTGCGGGGTTGCGCTACGATGTCGCGGAAGCGGATTTTTTCTTCCTCTTTCGGCCGCGCCAAGTGGGTGTGATCGAGACCCGTGGCGCGCCCCAATGCTTCCCAGGCTTTCACCGCCACATGGCCGTTGGTCTCCGGCGCCAGAGACAGAATCACTTCCGCCGCGTCGATGGCGCTTTCGATTTTGGGACGACCACTGCGGGCGCTGTCTTCGTCGTGAGTCAGGTTCAGTTTGGCGAGGAACGCCACTTCTTCTTTAGTATCCCAGTTGATGCCTTTGCCGCCGTTCCCCAGCGTGTCCAGCAGAGGGCCGACTGAGGTGAAACGGTTATAGGTGTTGGGGTAGTCCCGCTCCACCACGACCATGTTAGGCGCTGTTTTGCCGGGTATCAGGTCACATTCGCCTTTCCACCAGTGTTTGACGCCAAACGGTTGGGCGATTTCCGCCGGAGTGTCGTGCAGAATCGGCACGGTCACCAAGTCTTTTTCCACGCCCAGATGACCTTGCGCCGCCTTGGAGAACTGCTTGGCGATGCCTTTGAAGATGTCCCAGTCGCTGCGCGCTTCCCACACCGGGTCCACCGCTTTGGACAGAGGATGAATGAAAGGATGCATATCTGAGGTATTCAGATCGTCCTTTTCGTACCAGGTCGCCGTTGGCAACACAATGTCGGAATACAGACAGGTGGTGGACATGCGAAAGTCCAGCGTCACCAGCAAGTCCACCTTGCCTTCCGGCGCTTCGTCGCGCCAGGTCACGTCGTCCGGCTTGGTTTCCCCCATTTCCCCGAGATCTTTGCCCAGCAGACCATGCTTGGTCCCTAACAGATGACGCAGCATGTATTCATGGCCTTTGCCGGAGGAACCCAGCAGGTTGCTGCGCCAGATAAACATATTGCGGGGATAATTCTGCGGGTTATCCGGGTCCTCACAGGCGAATTTCAGCTGGCCTTCTTTCAACAGTTTTACGGCGTAATCTTTCGGGTCCATGCCCTCCACCGCCGCTTCTTTGGTCAGCATCAGCGGGTTCATGCCCAGCTGCGGCGCAGACGGCAGCCACCCCATACGCTCGGCGCGGGTGTTGTAATCAATGATGGAGGCGCTCCATTTGCCTTTGTCCGCCAGGGGCGACACCACCTCCGTCATCTGCAGTTTTTCATAGCGCCATTGGTCGGCATGGTTATAAAAGAAGGAGGTGCCGTTCATCTGCCGGGGCGGACGCTGCCAATCCAACCCAAACGCCAGAGGCAGCCAGCCACACTGGGGACGCAGCTTCTCCTGCCCCACATAATGCGCCCAACCGCCGCCGCTTTGGCCGACGCAACCGCACAGCATCAACATGTTGATCAGCCCGCGGTAGTTCATGTCCATGTGATACCAGTGGTTCAGCGCGGCCCCAACGATAACCATAGAGCGGCCATGGGTTTTATCCGCATTGCGGGCGAACTCACGCGCCACGCGGATCACGTCCGCCTGCGGAACGCCAGTGATTTTTTCTTGCCAGGCCGGCGTGTAGGGAATGTCGTCGGAGTAATCCTTGGCGCAGGCTGGATCGTCATAGCCATTGTCGACGCCATAGTTGGCCACGGTTAGATCGAATACGCAGGCCACTTTTACCATGGAGCCGTCCGCCAGTTGCACATGCTTCACCGGCACTTTACGGATCAGCAGTTCATCGTGATCGGTGTGCTGGAAGTAGTCATATTCGTGCTCTTGCCCGCCAAAATAGGGAAACGCCACTGGCGCGATTTCATCGCTGATATTTTTCAGACTAAGCGCCAGTTTTACTTCCGCGCCGGACTTACCGTCCAGTTGCTGGATATTCCATTTGCCCTGCTCGCCCCAGCGATACCCCACAGAGCCAGTGGGTGATATCAGCTCGCCGGTAGCTTCATTAACTGCGATGGTTTTCCATTCCGGATTGTTGTCCTGCCCCAGATTGCCGGACAGGTCTGAAGCGCGCAGAAAACGGCCTTGAATGTAACGGCCTTCGTGCTCTTCCAGCATGACCAGCATGGGCATGTCGGTGTAACGGCGCACGTAGTCGGTAAAATATTCACTGGGATTATCCACGTGAAAGTCTTTCAGAATCACATGGCCAAACGCCATGGCCAGCGCGGAGTCGGTTCCCTGTTTGGGCGCCAGCCAGGTATCGCCGAATTTGGAGCACTCGGAATAGTCCGAAGTGATGACGCAGGTCTTGGTTCCTTTGTAACGCACTTCTGTCAGGAAGTGCGCGTCAGGTGTACGGGTCTGCGGTACATTGGAGCCCCAGGCGATGATGTAGTTGGAGTTGTACCAGTCCGCCGCCTCCGGCACGTCGGTCTGCTCACCCCAGATTTGCGGAGACGCTGGCGGCAAGTCGCAATACCAGTCATAGAAGCTCAGGCAATTGCCGCCGATCAGTGACAAATAGCGGGAGCCGGCGGCATAGGACACCATGGACATGGCGGGAATCGGCGAAAACCCGGAGATACGGTCAGGACCATAACGCTTCGCGGTATAGACGTTGGCGGCCGCGATAATCTCGTTAACCTCATTCCATGAACTGCGCACGAATCCGCCCAAGCCACGGCGCTGCTTGTAGGACTTGGCCTTAGCCGGGTCTTCAACAATGCTCTCCCAGGCGTCGACGGGATCATCGTGCCTTTGCTTCGCTTCGCGCCACAGCTTGATCAGGCTTTGTCTGACTTTGGGATACTTGAGCCGGTTAGCGCTGTAGATGTACCAGGAATAACTGGCGCCTCGCGGGCACCCTCTGGGTTCATGATTGGGGAGGTCCGGACGCGTGCGAGGATAGTCGGTCTGCTGGGTTTCCCAGGTCACCAGACCGTCTTTGACGTAGATCTTCCAGCTACAGGACCCGGTGCAATTGACTCCATGGGTGGAGCGCACGATTTTATCGTGCTGCCAACGACGGCGATAACCGTCCTCCCAACTACGATCGTCTTTGGTGGTGGCGCCGTGTCCATCCGCGAAAGTCTCTCCTTTGCGTTTGAAAAACTGCAGTCTATCCAGAAAATGGCTCATGTCGGACTCCTCATCAGAACCTGCTTCGAAGCATGGAGCACAGCGTTAGAGACAGGTCGTTTTTTAATTTCAAATTCATTCTAGGAGAGCCCGGGGGACTATAATTGATGCAAATCAAAGCGGTTTTTTGGGGACGCGTCAGCATACTCTGGCGCATACCTCTTAGGGGGTAGAGGCGAAAAAAGCGTTGTTCATATTTTTCAATAAGTTATACATTGGAAGCATAGATTGATTGAGCTAACGACAGGTCTCGGTTCTTTGGTAGTACTCCCCCCTGGAAGGAGTTCGAAACGATGATTGCGCGATTCCAGAAATCCCTGATCTTCCGAATGGGCGCGTTGATGATCGCCATGGTGTCGCTGGCGATGATCACCATGCTGGCGTCATTCTTTATCTCCGAATCGGCGGAAAAAGACGCGGAGGCGGTAAATATCGCCGGCTCGCTGCGCATGCAGAGCTACCGCATGCAGGCGCGACTGCTGACCCTGGATGCGCCCTCCGCGGATTTCGTAGCGGCGCTGACCCGCCAGTTTGCTGACCGCATCGAAAATCCCGTGCTGGTGGCGGAAGCCATGAAAGACGAGTCCTCGGAACTGCATCATCAGTTCCTGCAGGTGCGAGAGCGGTGGGAAAAAGATGTCAGCGGCTTTATCGCCACCTACGCCCGCAATCCGGACCGCCGCATTGCAGATCAGCTGGGCGAGAAGATCGACAAGTTTGTCGATGAGATAGACAACCTGGTGCAGCTCTATCAGATTCGCGCAGAGAATCGCATCGAAAACCTGCGTCTGATACAAATCAGCGCCCTCTTTCTCACCTTCGCCCTGGTCAGTTTCTCCCTACTCATTCTCCATCATCATGTCGAGCTGCCCTTGCGCAGCCTGACGCAAAACGCCCGCAAAATCGCCCGCGGCGATTTCAGTGATCGTCTTGAAGTGAAAAACGACGACGAGCTGGGGCTGCTGGCGGAGACGTTCAATCAGATGAGCGATGCGTTATCGGAGATGTACGAGTCGCTGGAGACGCGAGTCAAAAACAAAACCCAGGCGCTGAAACGCAGCAATGATTCCTTGAACTTTCTCTATCATCTGGCCCGGGAAGTCAGCGAGAAAACCCATGAAAATATTGATTTTCAGGCCTGGCTGGAGGAACTCACCAGCATTACCGCCGTCGGCGGCGTCGAACTGTGCCTGAAAACGCCCGAAGCGGTGATTCCCTATGAGCACATCCGCAACGATTACATGATGGAGTTGCCTTCAACCTGTCAGCGTCAGGAATGCGAAAAGTGCATGGTGGAGAAAGCCCAGGTGTGCCGGGACAATGACGAGGTGCAGGTGCGTTACCCACTGATCAAGGAAGGCGTGCAATATGGCGTCATCGTTTGTTCTCTGCACAACAGCCAGTTTTTGGAAGGCTGGCAGCATCAGTTGTTGCAATCTTTCGCCGATCAGGTGGCGATCGCTCTGAGCTTAAAAAATCAGGGCGACCAGGAGCGACGGGTATCTCTGATGAACGAGCGTAACGTTATCGCCCGGGAGCTGCACGATTCCTTGGCGCAAAGCCTTTCCTACCTGAAGATACAGGTGGCGCGCCTGACCCGCGCCTTGCAATCCAAACAGGTGGAAGACGAACAGATTGAAGGCATTACCGCAGAACTGAAGGAAGGCATCACATCCGCCTATCGGCAGTTACGCGAGCTGCTCACCACATTCCGCCTGAGCATTTCCGAAAAAGGCCTGCATGCGGCGATTTTACATACCGTGGAGCAACTGACTGAGCAGAGCACAAACGTCAAAATCGTGTTGGATTATCGGGTGGAAGATATTCCCTTTTCCCCCAACGAAGAAATTCATTTGCTGCAAATAACGCGGGAGGCGCTGCAGAACGCCGTCCGTCATTCTCAAGGCAACCTGGTCATGGTGTCGTTGCATTCGGACCCAATGAAAAAAGTCACTTTAGCTATCACTGACAATGGCGTCGGCATTCCCGAGGACCCAGAGAAGCTCAACCACTATGGCCTCGCCATCATGCGCGAGCGCACCCGCAACCTGCACGGAGAGTTGTCTATTCAACGCATGCCGGAGGGCGGCACCGGCGTGCTTTTCAGCTTTACTCCCAGCTACGTGCAGGAGCGCAGAATCTCATATGCCGAATAATGTAGGAAATATCTCACACGCAATGCAGACATCGCGTCTATTTTCCTACCCCTCCCCACCCTAATATAGGCACCAAGAGGATGCGCTGACACATAAGGACATGAAGCAAGGAAGCAACAAGGACGACCAAAGCCGACGGAAATAGGCATCAAGGGAAGCATCTGACACGGAAGACGCAGCATGGAACGTTGCGTCTTTTTCTTTGTGGAGCACGAACGCTCGGACGCGTCGACTGAATGGAGTCAGACAACAGCAGGTACGGACACCGAGGCTGGATGGGATGAAGGATTGAGGGATGAACAGGCAGGACGCCAGGGTGTACGAGATATCCTACAAACAATGCAGATATGTCGTCTATCCTCCCTACCAAGCCATGGCTAATATAGCCACAACGGATGCGAAAACGCGGCAAGGAAAGCCCGCAAAGGACTGCAGCAAGGATAGCAAAAGAGCCGCAGGAACCGGCAAAAGGAAGCATCAAATGGAAAAGGCGCAATATGGATATTGCGCTTTTTGTTTTTCTGGACTCCGCCTTTCTAAACTCCCCCCACTCTTATCTCTTCATTGATTAGTCTACGCCCCGATTTCTTTTCACAACTCTATGACATGCATGCGAAATTTTATTTTGGAAACGCTATCCTTTATCCTCGCCGGCTATCATTAAAACCTATCAGCTATAGAAAGCCCGCCATTATGGATATGACATTCGTGGAGTTCGCCAATATTCTGGCGCAGAATCTTTTCCCAATTACCTTTAACAGCCTCGCCGCCATCATTCTACTGCGCTACTTCCGCAGCAGCGCGCTGGTCGTCACCTTGGCGGTATGTTTGATTGCAAGCGCACTTTATTACTTGCTATTTCCCTTCACTTTTTATTTGGATACGAGCGACGACAGGTTCATTTTCGGCTTGTATTCAGCGATTGGCGGGGGGTTTCAACAAGGAATGATGATCACTCTCATCGGCTTTCTGCTTTTCAAAAAGGAAAGAGTGGACAGACTTAGAGACTCCACCAAGGCATTGGGTGGATTTACTCTTACCCTCCTCGCCGCAGCCAGCGTCATGAGCGTATACACCAGCATTCTGGCTTTCTCGAAAAAGTCCTCATTCATGTACGGCGCAAGTGACGAGCTTATCTACATCCTGATTACTTACCTGTTCGCCACCACTTATTCACTGGTTTCACTGATGTTGATGACATACGTCCAGTGGCGGGTGATTCCTGAATCCAAACGCCCCCATTCGCCCAAATACATGGCCTGGTTGATGGCGATTCCGGTATTCAATATTTTCTGGTTGTGCAGCAGCTTGAGCCGCTGGGCGCAAACCGTCAAAGGCGCCCTTGGCGACGCCAATGCTCGCGAGGCGCAGCTGGCGGACCGGGTACGCTATGTCTTCATCAGCCTGCTGTGCGGATGGCTTTTCATCACCCTGATATCAGTAACCGTCAGATATCCGGACAAAGCGACCGTCATCTTCATGGGGCTGCTGTCACTAGTCTTGCTGGGACTAAGCATCGCCTACCTCGTTTACGTGATAAAACTCATCTGCAGCTTTCACACGTTGGAGAAAAAGATTCAGCAGACCAATACAGTTGAATCATCCATCGAAAGCTAAGTCATAAGCCGCCTCCAGGCGGCTTTTTTGATATAACCATACACAATGACTAATCGAATCCTCTATGTGCGATAACGGCGAGCCTTTCAGCGCTAATCCATACTATAGCCAAGTCAGAGAATCTATCATCACGCTCGAAAACATTGCTGTGCTCGATGTTCTCATTAACGAATCTCGCATTAGAGAGATAGCAGCCACCGTCGACAAGTGAAAGAAAGTCTTCAATAAAGCAATTTACAGTTTCTTCACTAGACATGAAAAAAGGTGGGTACTCCCCTACCAATGAGACGGTTAACATATGCCTAAGCTGCCGATACATTTCTTTATAAGAAATGACTTTCCAATTAACTTCTACGCACCCTATTTCATGAAGCTTGCCATTAACATAAACACGCAAGCCGTCTTCATCCCAACTTTCTGGGAATTCATTAATCGGCTCTATCAGTATGTATGGCTTGCAGTGCGTTCCACATGCAGCGACAAACCTGTCTATCAAGCTATCTGCAACACTCATTTATAGCACTCTTTTGGGAGGCGCCAAGCTATTCTCAACTCGCCCAATCAACGAATTAGACAAGCGACTTAACCTTAGACTAATCAAGTTATATCTAAGCAAAGATAGCGCATGTTCGCAGGCCACTTCGCTACCAGCATTAACAAAAACGCATAACAATAGAATTTTTTATTACTTTAAATTTTATGCTCGTTCCGTATCATGAAACCCGTGACTTGATGACCCGTAGTCTGGAGATGACCGATTCATGAACAGCGCGCAACTGATAACCCGCATAGGCGACAATAGCGCAGGGCTTTCTTACGAAGCCATCGCCGATTTGAACGCCTCCTATGCCCCGCTTGATTTTGAAGCGCGTATCCGTCGCCTGTATCAGGATTTCGCACCGGAGAAGGTGCTGGTGACGTCTTCTTTCGCCGCCACGTCCGCTTACTTCTTGCATATTATTTCTCGCATGCGTCCCTCGCAGAGAATTCACTTCATCGATACTCAGTTCCACTTCAAGGAAACCTTGGAGTACAGGGATTATCTCACCCGCTTGTACGGGTTGAATGTGGAGGATGTAAAACCGGACAGGCATCATCATGCTTATTCGGTCAGCGAACGCCTGTGGGAAACCGACCCCGATCTGTGCTGCTCCGTCAACAAGGTTCAGCCGCTGGAAGAAGTGAAAGAGAACTACGACGTATGGGTATCCAGCCTGATGAGCTGGCAGACCGAGCATCGCGCTGGCCTGCAGATTTTTGAAGAGCGCCGAGGCATTATCAAATTCAACCCGATGATTGATGTCACCAGAGAAGAGCGCGACGCGTATATTCGCGATCACAACCTGCCCTTCCACCCGCTCGTGAGCGAAGGCTACTCCTCAATCGGCTGCGAACACTGCACCCGTAAAGGGGAAGAACGCGCAGGACGCTGGCAGGGTAAAGAAAAGACGGAGTGCGGTCTGCACCTGTAAATCTGATGCCAAGGCGACGACGGCCACATCGTCGCCTCTCTCACTGAATCTCAGTCCCTTTATTCCTTATTCCCTCCCTTCCAATACGCTCTTTTGCGCAACCACAAGTGCTTCAATTTCACTTTCCGATGCGTTCAATACAAACGAATCAAAGGCTTTCTTGTCCTCAAAACTATGGCGGATCTGCTGCATCAACGCCCCAAGCTCGGTCCCTGTCAGGCCTGACAACCCACTGACCAACTCGCCGTTGAACTTCCGCTTGATCTCACGCTGACGAGCCAAGTCCGTTTCAGCAGCCCGCCAGGCAGCTTCCGCTTCAGGAAACTCGGCGAAAATCTGCGACAGCCAGGCGGTTTTGCTCGCCGGCCAGTCTTTAAAGTCTTCGCCTGTATAAGCCTCACGCAGCCAGTTGAGGAAGCCCGTATAAGTGGGTCGCTTGGCGTCGCGGACGCGAGCGTTGTGGCTGCGGTTTTCCAGCAAATAGATGTTCTTGTCGAAGTATCTGGAAGCTGAAATAAACTGATATAACTGAATCAAATCGTCAAAGCCCTGCTTCCAGCGAGCTATATCGAACCCCAAAAAGCGGACGGCCTTGTCGAAATCCCGCGTCACCAGCACTTCGGTAAACAAATAGTCACCATCCCGAAAAGGTAGCCACAAGCCATTGTGGCCGAACTTCATTCCCATTTTATGGGCGACGCGACCAATCAGATTGCCGGCGTCGTTCCAAGAAAAGTAACTCAATGCAAAATCGAACTGAGACGCGGGCGTATACAACAGGTCCACCTGAAAGACGCCGCCCTGCTCCAACGGGGCGCCAAAACTGGCCACGCCGCCATTGGCGATGAACGGCAGCGGTTGGCCATCACCCAATACGTTACCCAGTAATTCAGCCATAAAAGCATTGCCTAAATCACGTTTAACGCCGTCGCTGACCACAATATCAATGTCGCCGTAGGTCTCTTTCTTCCGGTACGCCGTGACGATCTCCGCGCGCACCGGCGCGCCGTCATGACACCGCAATGCCTGAATAGCATGAAGCGCCTTCTCGCCTATGCGCAAAGCGTCTGCGGTGCACAAGCGCTGCGCGCCGTAATCTTTTAATGCGTTACCGCCCAAAACTCACTCCTGTCATATAGATCGTTATTTCGCCGGCGCGTACCGTATTTTTCACCGCGCGGCGGTTATTGTCATTTCTCGTGGCGACTGGTAAAACAAGGACTCTGCCGAACAGAATTGAATAACAATAACTTAAATCACCACCGCCCTCACGTTAACGCGGCGGTGTAACAGAAAGGTCGCTCATGCCCGATAGTGCTCCGACATGGATTACCGTTCTCGCGCCCTGGGAATTTTACCCTTCGGTCGTTTTAGTTTCCCTGGTCACTGTCACGCTGTACATACGCGGCATGCGCAGATTGCGTGCAACGGGTCATCCTGTCAGTTTCGCCCGCTCTCTGTCATTCTTTGTCGGCGTGGCGATTACTTACGCTGTTCTGCACACGCAATTTGATTACTACGCTCAATACCTGTTTTTCGCGCATCGCCTGCAGCATCTGGTGCTGCATCATCTAGGACCGTTTTTTATCGCTCTGGCGGCCCCCTGGTCAGTGCTGGCGGCGGGTTTGCCGCAACGCTGGCGCGACGTCAACTGGGGCGCCCTTCCCGGCGCGTGGCTGATTGTGGGGGGCTACCGGATATTACAGTTTCCTCCCCTGGCCGCTTTTTTATTCGTCGGCATCATCTTTTTCTGGCTGACGCCGTCCATACACTTTTACGCCATGCTGGACTTGAAGCTCTATCACTTGATGAACTGGAGTATGTTTCTGGATGGACTGTTGTTCTGGTGGCTGATTCTCAACCCTTCGCCCCAGCAAGGCCCTTCCTTTGGCTGGCGCATCATCATTTTATTGGCCATTATGGTGCCCCAGATTCTGCTGGGCGCGTATATTACGCTGTCGGAATCCACCCTATACGATATCTACGCCATCTGCGGACGCGCCTTTCCCATTGCGCCGGCGGCGGACCAAATGGTGGGCGGCGTGATCACCTGGATTCCGCCTGCGATGATGAGCGCTATCGCCATTTTGGTGATGTTATCCTATATCCGACGCCAGGACATGGTGAGCGCACGCAGCCCAGGCGCTCTCACCGGCGCTGCTTGAGTTTTCAGAGACTATTAAGGAGATCCCTTCGTGACGGCGATACGCCTCGTTTTTATCGCAATCGTAATGGCGCTGACCAGCGCCTGTAGTCAGGAACCATTGGAATGGTCAGGGACCGATATCGGTGGCATGCTGCCGGAGCTGAAGTTTTCCCTGCAGAGCGAAAACGCCACACAGGTGTCGGAGCAGGATTTCGCTGGAAAATACAATATCCTGTTTTTCGGGTACACCTACTGTCCAGATATCTGCCCCACCACCCTCGCCAGACTGAAGTCCGCACTGAGTAAACTGGAGGCCTCCGAGCAGCAGCGCATCAATATCCTGTTTGTCAGCGTCGACCCCAAAAGAGACGCGCCGGAACAACTCAAAGCCTATACCGACGCCTTCGGTTCGGAGTTTATTGGCCTTACTGGCGATATGGACGCGCTACAGACCCTAACGAAACGCTACCGGGTAGCGTTCGGTTATGGCAAGCCCGATGAAACCGGCAACTATGAGGTCTCCCACAGCTCCGCCGCATTCGTGTTCGACGCGGACGGCAAGGCTCGCCTGTTGCTGCGGGATGATCTCAGCGCAGACATGATCGCCAAGGATTTGGACCAGCTGCTCAAAAGCTGACCCTTATCTGCCGCAACCTGCCTCAGCGCAATAAAAAAGCGCGCCCTAAGGCGCGCCAAGATCAAGTTCCATCCCAGCTGCGTGAACGACGGGACGGAACTCCACTCCGCAGGAGTGACTCAGGAATCAAGGGTTATAAAACTCAGCGCCTTTACGCAGATAGAAGAACCAGTTCACCAGAACGCATACCGCGTAGAACACCGCAAAACCAATCAGCGCGTATTCCGGCGTGGCGGCTTTGATCTGCTCGCCGAACACCTGGGGAATGTAGAACGCGCCGTAGGCAGCCACTGCAGAGGTCCAGCCCAGTACGGGGCCCGCCTGTTCTTTCGGGAACACCATGGCGATGGTGCGGAAAGTGGAGCCGTTGCCAATGCCGGACGCCGCGAACAGCGCCAGGAACAAGATGAAGAAAGGCGCAAAGTACTCTTCAGGGGTCGCTGAGTTATAGGCCGCGCTCATGTAATAGGCGACCGCCAGAGCGCACACCACCATCACCAGTGAGCAAATCTGCGTGACCAGCGCGCCGCCGAATTTATCGGAGATCCAGCCGCCCACCGGGCGAATCAGCGCGCCAATAAAAGGCCCCATCCAGGCGTACATAAGTGCGCTGGGACCGTTGGGGTTAACGGTATTATGAGTCATAACCCCGTCCACCATCACATGGCTGTATCCGAAGATCACTTTGATCGCCAGCGGAAAGGCCGCCGCGTAGCCGATGAAGCTGCCGAAGGTCATGGTGTAGATAACGCTCATCACCCAGGTGTGACGATTGCCGAAGATACGATACTGACGATTCAGACTACTGCGAATCTGTCCCGGCAACAGCTTGAGCAGGAACACCGTGGCGGCGATGACGGCCACCAGCACCAGTTCTTTAGGGATGCCCCACCCTGCGCCGTTGGCGGACTCAGGCAACATCAGCCAGAGTCCGGCGATGGAAGTCAGGAATCCGATCAGCAGCATGAAGGTGATTTTGGAGAAGGAGCCGACAGGCCCGCCAATGTCCGGCGACACTTCATCGGTGCGAATATTGTTCATGCCGAACCAGCCAGCGAACGCCAGTGGAACCAGGAACAGTAGCCACACAAAGCCTGCGTTTTGAATCCAGGTTTCAGAACCCGCAGGAATCTTGCCGATTAGCGTGCCGGATGGATTGACCAGGGTCATGGGGTCGCCGCCGGCCGCACCAAAGGCTCCGAACGTCATGAATAACGGCACCAGTATCTGCATAGTGGTGACGCCGAAGTTACCCAGACCTGCGTTGAGGCCCAGCGCCAACCCTTGCTGTTTCTTGGGAAAGAAAAAGCTGATGTTGGACATCGAAGAAGCGAAATTGCCGCCGCCCAGACCAGATAGCAACGCCAGCACCTGAAACACCCATAGCGGAGTGTCTTTACTTTGCAAGGCGATGCCCGCGCCGACTGCAGGAATCATCAACAGCGCCGTGGTGAAAAATATCGTGTTGCGACCGCCGCACAAGCGAATGAAAAAGCTGCTGGGTATGCGCAGCGTGGCGCCGGTCAGACCGGAAATCGCCATCAATGTGAACAATTCCGACGCCTGAAACGGAAAGCCCAGATTTAACATCTGTACTGTGATGACGCCCCAGTACAACCATACGGCGAAGCCGCACAGCAAACTCGGAATGGATATCCACAAATTCCGATTCGCTACTTTCTTACCGGTTTTTTGCCAGAACCCGCTGTCCTCTGGATTCCAGCCAGCAGTGATGTCCGCCATATGCCTTACCTCTGCGTTGGGCCTGAATAATAATCTTCGGCTCAACTATCTTTATAAACAGACGGGGCGACAATGCTCCGGAGGGGGTAGCGTTTAAGACCGGGGCCGTATGGATGATCTGCTCACAAGCGACTTTAGATCGCGCTATCATTTTCTTTATTTTCATATAGTTAGAGCGATTCCCGAGAATCTGTGCAAGACTTTAGATACCCCCAATGAGGTAGACGAATCCGGCGCCAAAGCGGTAGGTCTTCGGTATGCGCAGCTCAGGGTCATCGTTGGTAAACCTGATATGGATCAAGTCCCTATCGCGCCGTCGCAGGGGCTTCTCTGAGTTCGTGTTATGCTGAAAACGTCAGATAACGCTGGCCGTATAAATGAAAAGAATGACAAGGTGAAGCTGAGATGAGCGCAAAAGCAACGATCATGATGGTGGACGACCACCCCCTGTTTCGCAAAGGCATCCGCCAGTTGATCGAAATGGAGGATGAGCTGGACATCGTCGCCGAAGCCAAAAACGGCGAGGAAGGGCTGGCCAAGGCGAAGGAACTGGAGCCTGATCTGATTCTGCTGGACCTCAACATGCAGGGCATGGACGGGTTGGATACCTTACGCGCCATTCGCGCCGCCGGCGTGGACTCGCGCATCATCATGCTGACAGTGTCCGATAACGAAGCCGATGTGGTGAACTGTTTCCGCGCCGGCGCTGATGGTTATCTGCTGAAGGACATGGAGCCGGAAGACATCCTGGAGAAAATCAAACAAGTGACGTTGGGTAAAATGGCGATCAGCGAGCGCTTGACGGAAATTCTCGCCTCAGCCCTGCGCAAACCTGTGGAAGCCGCCGATCCTTCCGCAACCCTGACCAGCCGTGAATATGAGATCCTCACCCGCATCGCGCAGGGACACAGCAACAAAGTTATCGCCCGCGATCTGAATATTTCCGACGGCACTGTGAAAGTCCACGTTAAGCACATTCTCAAGAAGATGGGCATGCGCTCCCGAGTCGAAGCGGCGGTATGGCTGGTGAATCGCAAGGCGTGACATTGCGGGCGCGCCACTCGTTTGAGTGATGTTCGCCCTTGGTTAATCGAAGACAATTTTCCTTCCAACAACAATAAATCATCAGGAAGGAAATCCATGAATCATTACAACTGGCGCGCTGCGATTGCCGCCGCCATCCTGCCGCCGTTATTGGGCGGATGCCTGGAAAAACAAACCCTGGTCGCCATTCCCGATGCGGAAAATATTCTGTTTACGGCGGACGGCCAATTACTGGTGACCGGGGGCAAAGGCATATACCGCATCGACACCCACACGGACGCCAATGGCGAGGTCGTTTACGTCCCCACGGAGCTTTCGCCCCCACAACTGGACAGCTGCAATTACACCGGTATGGCGCAACATGGCGACTGGGTGCTGACGTCCTGTGTGGAGACGCGCTGGCTGGTCATTCGCAACAATCACCTGCTGGCCGCCAATCTGAGTCGACCGGACTATCGCTTCGAATTCGTGACACGCAGGGATGATACACGGGACCCATTCGATGCGTTGGCGATCCCCAATGGCGTGGCCTTCGCCCCGGATGGCGCATTGCTGGTGGCGGATGAAAATTTCTTCGCCACTTCCGGCCTGACACGCATTACACTGGCGTTTCCTGAAGCCGGTTCCGCCGGAACGCCGCAAATCACCGGTTTCCAGCGGGACTGGATCGCGGGAGAGCACGGCCTCGGCTCCCCCAATGGCGTCAGAGTGGTCGGTGATCAACTATTCATCAGCGATGGCGACAGCGTGAAGCGTTTCCAGTTTGACGCCGACGGTTCCATACCCGCTCTGGTCACTGACCGCGACGGCAACTATCAAACTAATCTGGGCGTCACTCTCTGGCGGGAGCCCGGCGCGATCGTGGATGACATCATGCCTTATTGCGGCGGCGTCGCCTTGACCAGCTTTCTCAGCGGGCGCTTGCATTATGTCGCTTCATACACCGATCCCGCGACGGGACGCGAATACTTTCCAGAACTTTACGCCACACCCTGGTTCGCCTTCGAAAATCCCAGCTCGTTGGCGATCGGCCAAGGCCCTTTGTTTGACGGCGAAGATTTGTTGATCACGGAGAAAGGCGTCTTATTCGAAGGCAAGTCGAGCTACGGCAATAAACTGACCCGTGCGCCTCTGTCCCTGAATCTGCACGATCCCGACGCCTGCCTGCTGATACAGGAAGAGGCCAGAGAAAAACTGATCCAGCAGGGTGTGATATTAGAGTCGTAAAGGCACAGGTTAGAAGTAAAAACAGCGGAGCCATGCGGGTCCGCTGCTAATATCGAATGGGGTTATACGTCGACCGTCGGCGCCGCTACGGCCGCCTTTTTACGACGGCTTTCCGCCTCTACGAAAATGCGCTTGCACTCAGGGAAGGAGGATTTGATCTGTTCGTCGAGGCCGGCGATGCGGGTTTCAATCTCGCCGGCGGAAATGCTGTCTTTGAAATCCACCGAGATATTCACCAGTACGAAGTCAGGCCCCATGTGCATGGTCAGCACTTCGTTGACATGTTCCACGCCCGGAATAGCCTGGGTCATTTCACGAATGCCTTTCACCA
The DNA here is from genome assembly GCF_029813005.1 of Hahella sp. CR1. Lineage (NCBI taxonomy): Bacteria > Pseudomonadati > Pseudomonadota > Gammaproteobacteria > Oceanospirillales > Hahellaceae > Hahella > Hahella sp. CR1. The sequence continues at coordinate 39,996 of NZ_JAPELK010000012.1, read as the reverse complement.
CCTTCTTGTTGGCGCTTTCACCGATCAACAGCCCTTTGGTCTCCACCGCCAGCCACAGCGCCGTCAGGCCAAGAATACAGCCAATGATGACCGAGGCGACGCCATCGTAAACCGGATTGCCGGTGACCTGTCCCAGCACAATGCCCCCCAACGCCACCACAAGGCCGAGCATGGCGGCGGCGTCTTCAAACAGCACGACAAACATGGAGGGGTCTTTGCCCCGTTGCACCGCTTCCACGTATCCCATCTGCCCTTTGGCGTTGCGGAACTCCTTGATCGCCATGACGAAAGCAAAGCCTTCAAAAAGAATCGCCAAAGACAGCACGATATAGTTGACCACCGGGTTTTCCACCACCTGCGGATGCAGGATGTGCTCAATGCCTTCGTAGATGGAGATGCCCGCGCCCAGGGCGAAAATCAGGATCGCCACAATAAAGGACCAGAAGTAAATTTCCTTACCGTGTCCGAAGGGGAAATCTTCTGATGCGGGGCGCTGGGAGCGCTTCATTCCGTGCAACAACAACACCTGATTACCGGTGTCCACCACGGAGTGAACGCCTTCGGAAAACATCGCCGAGCTGCCGGTGAAGGCCGCCGCCGCAAACTTAGTGAGCGCGACCATTGCGTTGCCGACCAAGGCCGCATAAATCACTTTTTTAGAACCTGACGCCATGCGTACGGGTCTCCTTTTCTTTATCTGTCAGTATTGAGTTATCTAACTGTGCTTACTTGTTAAGCCACATGGATGTTGCAAATTTTCATGCGTCACACGCAATGAGAGCCGACCAATGTTTGAGCGACTCTCTCTGGTATTTCTTGTATGGATTAGGAAAGCGACATAACGGATGAGTTTCCCGCTTTCTCATGAAGCATGGAATTCTAAGGAAATTTGCCGCCTGACAATAGGCCTAATTTGCCCGACGGAAGCATCTTCTTCAGGCGGCGGAGGAAGGACGCTCCGGCTGCGCCTTGCGCTGGGCGATCGGCAGTTTGATGATGAACGTCGATCCTACCCCGGTCCGGCTTTCCACTTTAATGTCGCCGCGATGCTTATTGACGATGATGTCATAGGAAATATTCAGCCCCAACCCAGTGCCCTTGCCTACTGGTTTGGTGGTGAAAAACGGATCGAAGATCTTGCAGACGATATCCTGGGGAATGCCGCAGCCGGTATCCGACACTTCCGCATACACCCATTCCGAATCGCTGTGGGTGCGAATGCGCACCTTGCCGTGCCGTTGCGTTTCCTTAATGGCGTGGCTGGCGTTGACCAGAATATTGGAGACTACCTGATTGATCTGTCCCTGGTTGCCGCAGGTCAGCTCAGTGTTCTGCAAATCGGTTTCCACGTCACAGTCATATTTCAGCTCGTTCCACACCAGTTTGAGCGTGCTGGTGATGACGTCGTTGATATTGAAGTCCAGGTGAACGTCGCCCTGATCCACACGGGAATAGTTCTTCAGGTTTTCGACGATTTCCTGCACCCGACGGCTGCCCTCCAGGCAATCTTGCAGGAGTTCAGGTAAATCCTCTTTTAGAAAGTCGTAGTCGATCTCGTCCTTCACCCGATCCAGTTCCGCCGCCACTTCTATCGGCACACGGTCATAGTGCGCCTCCACCACCTGAAACAGTTTTTCGAAGTCTGAATAGTACTCTTTCAGCCGGTTGATATTGCTGGCGACATAGCCGATGGGGTTGTTGATTTCATGGGCGACGCCCGCCGCCAGCTGCCCCAGAGACGCCAGCTTTTCCTGCTGCACCATTTGCGACTGGGTCACCTGCAACGACTCCAGCGACTCCTGCAAACTGGCGTTGGCGCGTTTCAATTCCCAGGTGCGCTCCTGAATGCGGTTCTCCAGTTCTTCATTCAATTTGCTCACATGTTGCGAACGTTGCGACAGCTCCGACGCCACTACGGTAAACGCCTGCATGACCTGGGCGAAGGCGCGGATAAAATCCCCCATCTCATCTTCCCGGTGGGTGTCGACACCACTTTGCTGCAGCAGCTTTCCCAGGTCAGGCAGAGCATTCTCGTTATGATCGCCCTGCTCCATCTCGCAACGGTACTTATCCAGGCTGCCGCCCAAGTTCACGGCCAGTTGATGCATGCCTAAAAACGGCCGGCTGAACCAGTGGCTGAAAATGTAGAAAAGCGCCAATAAGTAGAGGAATAGAAAACCCAGTAAAGCCAGCACAAAGCTGGCGGTTTGTTCTTCCAGTTTGGCTTGCACGGGACTGTCGCTGAAATACAGATAGGCGCGGCCGATGACCGAGTTTTCCCAGACCACTTCCCGCTCCTGACGAAATACGTAGCGACTGCGTTCCGGCTCCAGCACATCCAGGCTGGGAGAGCGCTGCCGTACTTCTTCGATGCCGCCGATATTGCCGGTAAAGAAGCTGCCGCCGTTCTGAACGGCGTCATACACCTCAAAGATGACAGCGCTGACAATGGGATCTTTGGACAGGGATTTGGCGAACTGATTGCTTTTGCTCAGGTCGAAATCCCACATGTTCTGGGCGTTCGCCTGCACGGCGATTTCCATGAGGTAGTCGGCGCGGGCGTAGAAATCTTCGTACACCTGTTCCTTCAGGCTGGACAGCGTGTAAAAGGCGAAGCCTCCGTAAAACAGCAGCAACGCCCCGGCGATCGCGACCATCAAGCGCCGGGTGAGTCTTAATCTGCGAAAATAGCCCGCCTTCAACAATATATCCATGCCCTAATTATCCATACGACGTTTACTTCTCCCTCATCATGAGGATGTCGCGCGGCCGGGTTTTTCCTGGCGCTCCCTTGCGGGGTCGCCTTATGCTGTGGAGCGCTTAGGGGCTCCGAATTTTTCGACGTCAGAGTTCGTCGAAGTCCTCATCCACCAGATCGATGCTGCCGTCTTCATTCCAGCTCACCTGGGTAATGCCCGGCGTCGCGGCCTCCAGCCGCTGTAGTTCTTCCAGCTGTTTCTTCAGCGCGCCTTCCTGTTTCCGCACCAGATCCAGCAGGCGGCGGTTCTCCCGCACCAAAGCGTTATGCTCCAGGGCGTTCTCCAGGGTCATTAACAGATCCTCGTCGGACCAGGGCTTGGAGATAAACCGATAAATTTCCGCATCGTTGATAGCCGAGGTAACGCCATCAATATCCGCTTGTCCGCTCAACAGGATGCGCAACGCATCCGGGCGTATTTCTTTGAGTGCGTTGAGCAACTCCACGCCATTGATTTCCGGCATCCGATAGTCGGAAATGACCAGATCAACGGGCTCTTTCTTCAGTGCGTCGATAGCCTCATAAGGGTCGTTGAAGGTGAGCACCTTCCAGGGCTTCTTGCGTAATATCCGCTGCATGGCGCGCAGCACGTTTTCTTCGTCATCGATTATCGCCAATGTAGTCATATAGACTCCCGCCTATCTTTTCATTACGAACACACTGAGTTTGCGGTTTTCCAACTTCTCCAACGACAGCATTTTTTCGATGATTTTCTCCGTCAGCACATGGCCTTTGGCGATGAGCAGAATGCCATTGGTGTTTTTCAAGTCCCGGGATAACCGCATGCCGGGAACCAGCGCTCCCACGCCGAGCTTATCTTCGTGAGGCAACACATCGTCGCCGGTATAACTGTCCACCAGCGGCGCCAGCAGTTTCACCACCTGGGCATCGTAACGCTTGCCGGCGTTGTCTTGGATCAGTTTGAAGGCGTCGTCCTTGGTCATGGCGTCGGTGCGCATCAGCCCGCTCTGCAGCCCCACAAAGTCGCGCACGGCGCGGATGATGCGCGAGCCCATGGGAATGGCGTCGCCTTTCAACCTGTCAGGAAAACCGCTGCCATCCATGTATTCCGTATGATGGCGGATAAAGCGGGAGGTCGGCTCCAGCTCCGCAATCGCCGTCAGCGCCATTTCGCCCAGCAGAGGGTAACGTTGATACTCCACCGCATCCTGTCGGGTCAGTTTGGCTTCCGCCCGACTCAACACATCGTCAGACAGACTGAGCTTGCCCACCTCATGCAGCAAGCCGGCGTAGTAGATATGTTTGACGTCCGCCTCCGGCAGCGCCATGGCTTCCGCGATGGTTTTCGACAAGTCCGCCACGCTCTGTGAATGGCCCTTGATCAAATAACCGCGACTGGTGATAAAGGTGGAGAACACCCTGACGAAATCGTCATAGCTGTCTTTCAGTTGCTGGTACGCCAGCTCCAGCATGTCCGCAGTCTGGCGCACTTCCTCGGTGCGCGCGGCGACCATTTTTTCCAGATCCTTGTTGAACTTCTGCAGCTCCCGGTTCTGTTGCTGGGTGACATTAAGCAGGCGTTTTTTCTCCCGCTCCAGACGCCTTATGCGCAAGCCCTCGTGAATCACTTCAATCAGGTTTTCATCATCCCAGGGCTTGCTGATGTAGCGATAGATGCCGCCTTCATTAAGCGCGGTCACCGTGGCGGAAATATCCGAGTGGCCGGTCAGCAGCATACGCACTGTCAGGGGCCAGCGCGCCTTCACCTGAGACAGAAACTGAGCGCCGTCCATATTCGGCATGCGCATGTCGGAGATCACCAGATCGACCCGCTGCGACTCAAGAATTTTCAGCCCATCCGCCCCGCTCTCCGCAAACAGACACTTAAAATCCTGTTTGCGCAGTAAACGCTGAATGGAAGAGAGGATCGGCTTCTCGTCGTCGACAAACAGCACATAATCAACGTCCGCATCAGAGGCCGCGGGTGAGGCGGAATCCGGCGAAGCCAGGTCTTGCGTCATTGCTCCTCTCCCTGTTTAGGTTGCTTAACGGGCAGATAAACGTAAAACGTCGTGCCTTTCCCCAGTTCGCTCTCCACTTCCAGGCGGCCATGGTGTTTGTTGACGATGCCGTAGGACAGCGCCAGCCCCAGTCCGGTGCCCTGTCCCACCGGCTTGGTGGTGAAGAAAGGGTCATAGAGCTTGGACAGATTTTCTTTGGCGATGCCGCTGCCGTTGTCCGCCACGGATACGCAGATGAAGCCGTCCTCCACCACTTTGGTGGATACTCTGATAACGCCGTTGTGCTCGATCGCATGACCGGCGTTGACCACCAGATTCAATATCACCTGGCCAATCTGCGACTCCACCATCTCGATCTTGGGCAAATCGCCAAAGTCCTTGATAACTTCCGCCTTGTATTTGATCTCGTTGTGAACAATGTTGAGCGTCTTGTTGATGTACTGGTTCAGGTCGCCCAGCTCGAATTGACCGGTATCCGGCCGCGAGAAATCCTTCAGGGATTGAATGATCTGCTTGACCCGATAGATGCCCTCGTTGGACTCTTTCATCAGATCGGTGACGTCGCCCCGGATGTATTCCGTTTCGTATTTCTCCTCCAGTTCCTTGAAGATGGCCTTCACTTCCGCTTTGTCGCCGCCGAGACGTTCTTCGATTTCATCCAGCAGCTCAAACAATGTGCTGATGTATTCATTCAGGGTGGTCAGGTTGGAACTGACATAGCCGATGGGGTTATTGATCTCATGCGCCACCCCGGCCGCCAGTTGCCCGATGGAGGCGAGTTTCTCCGACTGCAGCAGTTGCGCCCGGGTATCCTGCAGCTGACTGATCAGTTTCTCCTGTTGCTGCCGCTCCAGCACCAGTTGCTGGTTGCTCTTCTCCAATTCCGCCAGCAGCGCGTTTTTCTCAAAGCCGCTATACGCCTGGCTGACCATCTGCGAGATATACATTTCATCCGCCAGGGAAAACACCGGTTTGCCTTTGCTCTTGGCGAGATACAAAGTGCCTTTGCACACGCCGTCGCCGGTCTGAATAGGAAAGATATTCAACTGGTCGATTTCGTGGCAACTGCCCGGCGGCTGGCACTTTTCAGACAGGTCGCCCAGACACAGCGATTTTTCCGACTCCAGAATCGACTCGTCGCCCAGAGCGGCGGCGATGCTTTTCAACTTGGCCAGCGTCAGCCCCTTCTCCAGCCATTTCGACGGCTCGCCCCGTTGTCCCCGCAGCTCCAGGGCGGAACCGCTGGCGCCGGTGACAATCTCCAGACGCACCAGTAACTCGCGGAAAAACTCGTCGTCTTCGTTCTCCACTCCTTTGATCCATTCCAGGGTCTCCGCCCATACGACCTGGAACAGCATCAGTTTCTGTAAATCAGTCAGTTGGTATTGCAGGACTTCATTACGCCGGGTCAATCCCAAGGTGGTCATCGCCCAACTCAGTTTGCTGTCCAGTCTCTCGGACAGTTTGAAGCGCTCATCCGCGCACACGGCAATGCCGCTGGAGGCGCTCTCGCTCAGTTTGATCTTGATATGCCAGCCGTGCAGGGTCTTGCCGTTGGCCAGGGGCAGCTCAAACTCGGTCCAGGCGTTGGGCTCCGAGGTTTCCACCCTTTCGCGCAGGGTGCTGATCGCCTCATCTCCCCATTTGAAACGGAATGAAATAACCGAGCTTTGCAGGTGTTGCGCAATATACTGACTTTGCGGGTCCAGCCACATCCAGCTTACCGAAACGCCTTCGTCTTCAGCGAACAGCGCTTCCAGCAACTCACTGATATTGCCCTGGTTACCGCCAGCGTCATGAACAACCTTATAAAGCAACATTCCGTTTATCCTATCTAACAGGGGCTCAGGAGCCGTTTTTCTTGCCTTTGGGAATAAATTCCGACGCCAACTCCTTGAACAACTTCAAACCGTTGAGGGTCATGGCGGGAACCTCTGAGATATCCACGCCGCTCGCTTCCACTTTGCAGGGAGCGATGCAATGCAACTGCACCCCGGCGATACAATTGCCGACAATACTGGTGGCCAGTACATCTCCCAGACTGACCGCCAACGCCATGGGCGTATTGATTTCACTGCCGGCGTTCAACACCTGCACAATTTCCTGGGGGAACGACCAGCACTCCAGGACGATGCCGGACAGCGCCCGATGATCTTTGCCAAGAATGCTGCGCTCCGACGACACCAGATGCTTTTTCTCCTGGCGGGCGACTTTTACGCATTCGGTAATTTCGTCGCCGTAAAAATAGTCCATCAGCACCACGCCCAGATTGTTGAACAGGCCGGCGGTGAAGGCGGTCAGAAAGTCGATGCCCTGACGCCGGGATAACTCCTGGGAGATACAGGCGGTCATCAGGCTGTGCCGCCAGATTTGCGTGTAGTCGAGCTGGGTATCCTGTCGGGGCCCGTTAAAACGGGAGAGCACCACCAGGGTGTAAATCAGATTGCGAATGGTATTGGCGCCAAGAATGACGCAGGCCATGTCCACGTCCTTCACTTCCTTGGTGAAGCCGTAGAACGAACTGTTGGCGAGTTGCAGAATACGGGCCGCCAGCACAGGGTCGGCCAATACTTTTTTACCGATAATGCCCAGGTCGCTAATGCCGTCATCCATCATTTTGATGATGGCTTCAATTTCCGGATTGGGCGATGAAAGCTCGGAAAGCTTGGTTTTGATCTCCTCCACATTCCAGGTCATATCCTTCTCTCCTGATTAAATCCGCAAGGCGCTGCTCATCCTTCCTCGGACAACATCGCCATGACGGTGCCTGAAACGTTGAAATTTCCGCTGAAACGTTTGATCAATAGATGCGTGGACTGGCCGCCTATCGCCGCCGCCACTTGCACGACCTCCCCTACTGACGATTTCACCGCCTCCATGTAGCTGTGAAATACATTTTCCGGAAACACCTGCATCACGAACATACCGACCTGCAGCCCCTCTCCCAGCAGACCGCGGGCGGCGGCGTTCACTTCGACGATCATGCCGTCATCGGAGACGCCGACGATGGCGACGGGTAAATGCTCAAGAATTTCCTGGGAAGCGCGCAGCGAGCGAACATTCAGTATCAACTCCAGGTTTTGCTCTTCCACTTTCTGTTCCAACTGACGATTCAACTCCTTGAGCTGCTCGTTCAGGCGGGCGTTTTTACTTTTCAGTTCATGAATGGAAAACGCCTCGCGGATATGCTGCAGCAGCTTTTCGTCTTCCCAGGGTTTGAGCAGAAACTTGTAGACGGCGCCGTCGTTGATGGCGGAGGTGATGCTTTCCAGCTCGGTATAGCCGCTCATGATCAGCCGGATGGTGTCTGGATAGCGGGACTTCACTTCCTTGAACATTTCCGACCCGGTCATGCCCGGCATACGCTGATCCGACAGAATCACCGCCACCGGTTCCTTCGCAAGTATGTCGAGGCCTTCCTGCGCGGAGTTGGCGGTTAAGATCCGGTATCCTTCGCGACGAAACAGGCGCGTGAGGGACCTGAGAATATTAACTTCATCATCCACCAGTAATAGGGCGTCGGGGAGCTGATCTGTTTCCACTAACAGTCTCTTTGATTCCTTCCAAACTCTCTCCACATAGTGTAGTAGCGATATGCTGTTGCGCAAACGTCAGCCAGGGGCTTCACGCTGAAAACGAAACTTCATCGACGCGATACTGAAGGGGATGATTGCAGAAGAATGGCGTGGGATGGGATCAGATTTTAGGCGGGCGGATTTTCTCCAGAACATGGCTGCGCATGCCGCGCGCCACTTTCAGTAATTCGTCGCGCGCCAGTTCCCGGTCAATGCCCTGCTCCACCAGAAACTCCAGGAAGTCGCCGAAGCGTTTGCGGCGTCTGAGACCGGCCTCGGACAGGTCGCGACGATTATTGAACACGTCCATCAAGGTGGAGCCGCAGGCGCAATTGCGAAACACCTCGACGATCATGGAGCCGTCATCGTCCTCGGACTCTTTCAGGCCGCTGCGGGTGTTGCGGATGTTTTCCGTTTCAGACAGGAATTGTTCTGCTGTCTCATAGACGCGACCACAAGTGTTGCAGCGCTTTGGGAAGGCAGACTCCGCCACTGCGCGAAGCCCCTTGAACAGTTCCCTATAAAATTCTTTCTCTTCCATTTCGGCCCCAGGCGAACAGAGACCGAACAAGCAGAGTTGTCCGGCGCGTTGCTCTACACTGCCTCAAGCTACGCCGAAGCAGTTTCGGCGTTTATCCCTTCCCCACGCACTGACCTCATGTCCCGTCGAGGGCGCGTCTGGATTTCAGGCGGCAGCCGTTTACAGTGTAGTTTTTAATCCGCGCCGGAGCCATCTATCACTTGCCGAAGATCTCCTCTTTGGGTCGTGGCGAGTTGCTGAGACCGCGCACCGGCGGCGGTTCAAGCCCCGCCTCCTCCTGCTCGCGACGGCGGAATCTACGCCGCCAAATTGAGCGCAACCTGGCGCCGGTTTTCTCACCAATCACCAACAGACAAGGCGTAATCAACAAAGTCAGGAAAGTGGCGAAAGTCAGGCCGCCTGCGATGGCGCTGGACAGCTCCGTCCACCACTGGGTGGAGGGTCCGCCAACGCCCAGAGACGGCGTCATCAGGTCCACATTCACCCCCAGCACCATGGGCATCAGCCCCAGCACCGTGGTCACCGCCGTCAGCAACACCGGCCGCAGACGCACTTTCCCGGTTTCCAGCGCAGCCTCGTAGGGCGACGCGCCGGATGCGCGCATCTGATTGTAGGTGTCGATCAGGATGATATTGTTGTTCACCACAATACCCGCCAGAGCAATCAGCCCCAGCCCCACCATGACGATGCCGAACGGCCGACCGGTAATCATTAACCCCAGCAACACGCCTGCGGTGGAGAATACGATAGCCGACAACACCAGCGCCGCCTGATAGATGCTGTTGAACTGCACCACCAGAATCAGCGCCATCAGCATAATGGCGATGAGGAAAGCCTGCGCCAGGAAGACCATGGTTTCACGCTGGTCTTCGTCTTCCCCGGCGAATTTCACCATGACATCATCCAGCGGACGTTTGGCCAGAGATTCCTTCAATGCAGTAATGCGCTCGTCCGCCTGCACGCCTTCCGCCACGTCCGCTTCCACCGTCAATGAACGCTCTCCGTCCACCCGATGCAGGGTGCCGGTTTTCGGCGCGGGAATCAGGCGGGTGAAGTTGGAGACCGGCACCGGCCCCATGGCGGTGCTCACCATCTGACCGCTCAAAGCGTCCAGAGTGCGTCGCTCCAGCGGCGCGCGCAGGCGGATATCCACTTCTTCCTCCGCATCGTCGGGACGATAGTCCGCCAGTTTCAGCCCCGTGGTCACCAACTGCACCACGTTGCCGACGGTGGCCACATCCACGCCATAGCGCGCGGCTTTTTCGCGATCCACTTCGATACGCCATTCGATGCCGGGCAGCGGGCGATTGTCAGAGATGTCAATAAAGCCGCCCAACTCCAGCAGACGCTCATGCAGTTGTCCCACCGCTTCCTCCACTTCCTCAGTGGAGCCGGAGAGACGCACCTTGACCGGTTTGCCTTGCGCCGGGCCGTCTTCCTGCTTGCGGAACTCCAGCTTCAGCGGCAAATCCTGAGCGCGGAGGCGCATGTCTTCCAATATGCGATTGGCGGGACGGCGTTCGTGCCAGTCGATCAACTGAAAACGGATGACGCCGATGACGTCTTCCGCCATATCCCCGTCCGCCATGGCGAAGGAGCGCGCATACAGCGCCCGCACTTCCGGCATGCCGGACAGACGTTGCTCCACGCTCTGCAACATGGTGTCTTTTTCGTACACCGACAGGTCGCCTCTGGCGTGCACCAGCACCTGAGCGGAGTCAGGCTCCACTTCCGGGAAGAATTCAACGCCGTAGTTGTAGCGGCCGTACGCGACATAGGTCAGCGTCAGCAACGCCAGGAACATCAGCAGCGTTTTCCCGGGCGCCGCCAATAATCGCGCCAGCGCCGCGGCGTACCAGTGCGTGAAGCGACTGGGCCCATTGGAAGCGTTGACCGGCGCCTTGGAGCGCCCGAAGACGCCGCCCAGCACCGGCATGAAAATCAGCGCCATCAGCAACGAAGAAATAAGGCAGACAATCACCGTCGCCGGCAGATATTTCATGAACTCGCCCACCATGCCCGGCCAGAACAGCAACGGCATGAACACCGCCAACGTCGTGGCGGTGGAGGCGATAACCGGCCACGCCATACGATAGGCCGCCTGCGCATACGCCTCTTTGCGCGACATGCCGTTTTCCAGATTACGGTCGGACAGTTCCGCCACTACGATGGCGCCGTCCACCAGCATGCCCGCCACCAGAATAAGACTGAACAGCACCACGATATTGAGCGTAAAGCCCAGCGCCTGGATCACCAGCAAACTGGCCAGGAAGGCGCCGGGAATGGTCAGCCCCACCAGCAACGCCGGGCGCATGCCCATAGCGGCGATCATAACGATCAACACCAGCACCACCGCAAACAGCACGTTATTGAGCAGGTCGCGCAACATCTCGCGAATCTGCTTGGATTCGTCAGTGATGTAGGTCACCTTGAGACTGGAAGGCCAGCGCTCTTCCGCGATCTTGACCACCGCCTTCACCGTCTCAATGGTTTCGATGATATTGGCGCCGGCGCGCTTGGATATTTCCAGCACCACGGCGGGTTTGCCGTCCACTCTGGCGAAGCCGCCCGGATCTTTGAAAGTGCGCTGCACCGTGGCGACGTCGCCAAACGTAATGACGCGGCCCTCATGAATTTTGATCGGCATGCCCAACAGGTCAGGCAGGTTTTCAATCACCCCCGGCACCTTGATCACCATGCGACCCGCGCCAGTGTCGATATTGCCTGCGGCCACCAGACGGTTGTTATTGGAGATCAGGGAGAACAACTGCGCATAGTCGATGCCGTAACGCTCCAGCACCTGCATATCCGCCACCAGCTCCAGCAAATCCTCACGGTCGCCGCCAATTTCTACTTTCAGTACCTCAGGAATGCCTTCGATATGCCGTTTCAGTTCCCGGGCGATGCGCACCAGCTGATCTTCAGCGAAAGGTCCGGACAGACTCAGGTTGAGCACCGGAAACTGCGACACGTTGATTTCCACAACGCGGGGCTCATCGCTCTCCACCGGCAGCTTGGCTTTGGCGGTATCCACTTTTTCGCGCACATCGGTCAGCGCCTGATCCGGATCGAAACCGGCCAGGAACTCCAGGGTCACTGAGGCGTAGCCTTCCGCCGCCACCGAACGCATTTCCTTCAGCCCTTCCAGAGAGCGCAGCTCCTGCTCCAGAGGACGGGCCAACAGGCGCTCCGCATCTTCCGGCGCGATGCCTTCATGGGATACGGAGACATAGATTATGGGAATAGTGATGTCAGGATTGGATTCTTTGGGCATGGTCATAAACGCCCAATAACCGCCAAGCCATAACATCAGCAATACAATCACGCTCGCTCGCGAGCGATCCATCGTCGCACGTATGAGCTTATCCATCAGTTCACCGCTTGTTTCATCGCCAGACTGGCGCTATCCGCATCCGGCTCTTCATCTTTGTCTTGATCGTGTTTGAGCAACTCTTCTTCTGGCGTCGCGTCGACCTTTTCACCCAGTTTGGCGTAACCGCGCCCCATGGTGATGAGCTTGACGGTTTCCGGCAGTCCGCTGACCCAGAGTTCCGTGTTGCTGGCGCGAATGCGCTCAACCGGGGTGCGGGCGATGCGCTGGTCCGCATCCAGATATTCCACACTGAGGCGGCCTTTTTCATCCAGGCTCAACAAAGCGGCGGAAATACGGTGGGCCATGACATCGCCGACGTCGATGTTCAAGGTGGCGGTGGAGCCGGCCACACGCAGACGCTGCGGGTTATCCAGCTCCGCTTCCACGGTAAAGGAGCGGGTGTTGGCGTCCGCCTGGGCGGCGATAAATGACACTCTGCCAGTCAGGGTTTCACCGTTCAGCAAGTGCGCCGTCACCGGCTGACCAATGCTGATCAGCCCAACCTGTTGCTGGGGCGCCTGCCCTATCAGCTTCAATTTGTGATCATCGATAAGACGCACCAGAGTAACGCCTTCCTGCACAGTCTGCCCCAGCTCCACCATCCGGTCTTCGATCACGCCAGCAAACGGCGCGTGAATACGCGTGTGCTTCAGGTCCTGCTCCAGTCTGGCGACAGCGGCTTCCGCGCCGGCCAGGGCGGCCTGCTTCGACTTGAGTTCAGTTTCCGCCTGCAGACCTCTTTGCATCAGGGATTTGGCGGCTTTCAATTCACTGCGCGCCACATCCACCTGCGCTTTGGCCTGGGCCATTTGCGCCGGCAGATCTTCTTCGCTGAGGGTCAACAAAAGGTCGCCCTGATTCACGCGACTACCGCGTTCCGCAGCGACTTTTTCAACCGTGGAGCCCAGACGGGATTGCAGATTCACCTGGCGCCAGACATCAATCTGGCCCTGAATCTCCAATGCTTTCTTGATCGTTTCAGCCTGCGCCACTTTATAAGCCACTTTAGTCGGCGCGGCCTTCTCTTGCTTCGCCGCTTCAGGCGCTTCGGTCTGAGCAGTCTGCACAGGCCCCGCCATCAGCCAGACAGCTAATGCGACGATAATTCCGAATGAAATCCAATAGGTGGGTATGCGCGTGCGCATTAGTGTCTTCTCCATTTCTTGACTCGTGCGGCGCAGAAATACGGCGGACGGGCGCGCCGCGGTGAGACAGCCGGAGAGGCGGCTCTGCGCTTAATATTTTATAAATGCAAAACAAGGGCTTAACCTTAGCCCTGCAACGTACTACAGTTTCAGTTTCACCGCGGTCGCTGTAAATCTGAATACGACGTTTTGATTAATTGCATGGCCCGTATACGGGTTTTCGGGAGCAACGCCCGCGCCGGTCAGCCTGGCAGTCGTGAACTGACAACGCGCCACCGGGACTAGTCGTTTGCGCCGACTCACACTTTAAATCGATAAAGGAAAATTTGGAAGTTAACGATGATAACTTATATATATTGGATTTTCGTCCTCGCCCTCACCGGGGGAACGCTTTACCTGCTTGGCATAAAACTTAAACAGTGGATACCCGCCGCGGTAGTCAGTGGCGTTATTCTGGTTGTCTGCGCTTCCTTCTATTATTTCTATCTGCAGCAAATGTTCGTGAAGCGCTGGGGCGGCACCATGAGCCTGTCTGTCCCCGAAGGCATGCAGCATGTCGCCGCCACCTGGAAAGACGACAATATGTGGATTGAGAATTACGACCCCAAAACCAACACCTGTTATTTTCAGGAATATTCCCGTGGCGCGATGCTGGAAGGCAAAGTGGTCATCAAGAATTGCAATCCGGTTCCTCGCTGAGCAGCCGCGCCCACGCCGAACTGCTACCTATCCTATCTATCCAAACAGAAAGCCCGACATTGCATCGGGCTTTCTTTCATTCATTTGTTCAATCGTTCAATCGTTCAATCGTTCAATCGTTCAATCGTTCAATCGCAGCCTAATTAACCGAAAAGGCCGCTTCAGCCAATATATTGCCTTCCGGTCCGGTCACTTTGACCGTCCACTGCCCCAGCATATGCCGATCAATAAATTTACTGGAGGAAGCGCGCATGGGCGAACGATGCGGCCGAATTCTTATGCGCGCCACCCGCTTATCGCCGCGATACCATTCGTGATAAAGCGTCTGTCCGGTCATATCCGTCATTTCCGTAAACAGATAGATGCGCAGCAGGCCTTCGTCGTTCATGACAATGCTATTGCGGAGCGCGTTGGTCGGCTCGCTATCGTCCAGTTCCTGGGTCAATTGCGCGCGACTGATGGCGTCCGAAAAGATTTTCACCGGCTCGCCGCCGCTGGAGACCGTTTCCAGATGTCTGCGCCTGGTGGGATCGACAGACTCTTCTTCTGCGTCTTGCGCGACTTCGACTTGCTCAACGTCCTCAAGCGTGTCTATTTCAGGCGCGGTCTCCGGGGCAAGCGTCGTGTCGGCAGAGTTGCTCTCTTCTTGTACTTGCAGCGGCGCTTCCAGCTCTGAGGCCGTTGGCAATGCGCTGGCGGCGGCTGGCTCGGCCATGACGACGCGCTCTTCAAGCTTGCTTTCCGGTGCGACAGGGTCCGGCGCTACGACTGGCTCCGCCGTGGTCTCTGGCGCGACGTTTACGATAACAGGCTCATCTATCGGAATTTCTACACGGCCATAAACACTTTCTTCACGCCCTTCTTCGGCGGCCAAAGAGACTGACGTCGACTCAGCCGCTTGCTCAGGCTGTTCGCCCGTTATAGACGGAGGTTCGTTCTGTGCAACGGGACCTGTCTGTGCAACGTCCAACGGCGTGGCGAACGCCCAGCGATATACGCCCCAAAACGCCCCGATAAACAGCGCGAATGCTACGCAGCCAGCGGCGATGATGCGATTCCAATGGTAAACCGTAACGGTTTGCGGCGGCTTGGCGGACGCATCCGCCAACGACTCCGCATTTTTGACTCGGATGACTAATTTTTGCGACATGTAAGGGTCCGACCTAAGGTTGTGTTCTTTTTTAATATAGCCACAGGCGGTTGATTATTTTGCGCTCGGATTCTACTCCCCAGCCACCGAATTTGACACTACTGTCACCTACGATCGGCGAGCTTTCGATCTAACCTATCCCTTTTTTAATGATTGATACGCAGCGACCGCTTATTGTCGATAAAACGTCCACACATACGACCTAGTCTCTCGACCTCAATACAGGGAATTTGCCATGACTAATGCAAGTCCGCCGGCATGGGCTTTGTAAAAGTTATTTAACAGTTTACAACCCGTAATCAGACCGAGGCGCTTTTTTTGAGGGGCGTCACACTCCGGCTTTGTCGCTTTACATATGGTTACGATGGTTACAAAATCTGACTATAGCAACCTGAGGCCAGCTTCTACACTGGGAGGCTTAAGAAGAGGCCCGCAATAGGTTACCGGATGGAACCTGGACACAGAGATGCAGATACATGCGAAAACATGGTGAGTTTTGGAACGTACTACCTATCTCGTTGCTTATGCTGGGAAGCGTCGCAACCATCCACTTGGCTTCGCTGTATTACTTTGAGGGCGAAAGCCTGTCCTGGCCGATTCTGACCACCCTCAGCATTGCTGTTATCTTCGCGTTTTTATCCCTGATTCAAATCCGCCTCAATCGTCAGCTCTCCGCCAAGGTCAGAGCATTGCATGAGCGTGACTTCAAGTTAAAAAAGCTGAGCAGCGCGGTCACTAACAGCGGCTGTTCAATCATCATCACAGACCGTCTTGGCCGCATCGAATTCGTCAACAACAAGTTCGTCAATGTCACCGGCTATGGTCAGGAAGAAGCCCGCGGCCGCTTCCTCGACATCCTCAATCCCAAAGACGTGGAAGAGGAAAAACCGCAGGAGCAGATCTGGGAAAGCGAGATTCTGTACGATGGCTGGGAAGGCGAAGTATTAAGCCGTCGCCGGGACGGCCATGATTTCTGGTGGGCGGTGACGGTCTCCACCGTCTGCGACAGCGACAACACCGTCACCAACTATGTGATCTCCGGGGTGGACGTCAGTGAGCTGAAGGAAGCCAACCGCAAAATGCAGCAAATGGCGTTGTACGACTCCCTCACCGGCCTCGCCAACCGTCGCCTGTTCGTGGACCGTTTGGAACAGGCGGTGAAAGCCGCCCGCCGCGATCGTAAACAAATCGCCCTGCTGTTTCTCGATCTGGACCAGTTCAAGCGCATCAACGACACTCTGGGACATGACGCTGGCGACAGTCTGCTGCAAACCGTGGCGCAACGTCTGAAAAACTGCGTGCGCGCCAAAGACACCGTCGCTCGCTTAGGTGGCGATGAGTTCACCGTGCTATTGACCGATATCGTCGACACGTTTTCCGTCACCCCTGTCGCCACGCAGATCCTGAAAGCGCTCAAGGAGCCCATTAAACTCAAGAAACATGAGGTGATCGTTTCCACCAGCATCGGCGTCACCCTGGCCCCCGCGGACGGCGCCAACGCGGACGTGCTGATGAAGAACGCGGATCTGGCGCTATACCGGGCCAAAGAGCATGGCCGCGACCGTTATCACTTCTATACGGAAGAGCTGAACGCTCATGCTCTCAAACAACTGCTGATGGAGCAGGAGTTGCGCCACGCGCTACAGTTCGAGGAATTCACCCTCGGCTTCCAACCCCAGGTCAATCTGGCCTCCGGCAAAATCGTCTGCGTCGAAGCGCTGATCCGCTGGCACCACCCCAGCAAGGGACTGGTGATGCCGGACAGTTTCATCAGCGTGGCGGAAGAAACCGGCCTCATCAATCCAATTGGCCGCTGGGTGCTGAAAAACGCCTGTATGCAGATGAAAATGCTGCAGGACCTGACCGGCTCCGCCATCAAAATCGCCGTCAACCTGTCCGCGCGTCAGTTCGATGATCCGAAACTGGAGCAAAGCATTGAGGAAGTGCTCAACGAAACCGGCCTGGAGCCGCAATGGCTGGAGCTGGAAGTCACCGAAAGCATGTTGATGGGCGATATTGAAGCCGTCACCGCCAAACTGAAGCGCCTCAAGCAAACTGGGGTCAGTCTGGCTATCGACGACTTCGGTTCCGGATATTCTTCACTCAGCTATCTGAAAAAGCTGCCGGTGAATGCGCTGAAGGTCGACCGGGAGTTCGTGCGCGATATTCCTGAGGACAGCAACGACATGGAAATCACCTCAGCGATTATCGCCGTCGCCCACAAACTGCAATTGAAGGTCGTAGCGGAAGGCGTGGAGACAGCCGATCAGAAAGAATACCTGATCGCCAATCAATGCGATTTCGCCCAGGGTTATCTGTTCAGCAAGCCTCTGTCCTTCGAAGATCTCTACATCTATCTGAACGAGCACAAGCTCAAGCAGACCGCCTGAGCCGTCAATCTCTTCTTCGCTACTCTTCTCTTACCTTCTCTTATTTACTCTTCATGCCCCGAGCGCGCTGGCACTCTGTCTGGCGCGCCAATAAGTCGTCCTGGTTAACGAATCTCGCATGCGGTTCTTCACAGTTTCAGCCTAATCCTTTCGACATAAAACAAAATGTCACCTGGATCACAGGCGCTTTTATGCGATTCGTATAACTTGATTACCAGCAGTTATAAGCATACGTTGCTGACGCCAGGCGGAATACCGACACCGCACGAGCAAGGACAAAACGCTGACAGGTCAAAGCAGTAAAAGAGACGGAAACTAAGAAATCACCCTGCGCGCTTAGCCGCCAGTGAGTCTTTTATTAACATGGCGATGATATTGGCATGTTGATAATCAGGCGCATGGATGCGCCTGTGCGGCGGCCAGCCGCGGGAGACAGGGCCTGACATGTGCAGGACCTGTCGTTGCAGACAAATAGAAGGGAGCTATTTGTCTGCCTGGTTAATAATAGGGATACTTCAATTTATGCAATGGCTGATCCACGGGATGGAGGCAATACTGTTCGGTCTTATTGTCTGCCTGATATACAGTCTGACTGAAGCCATGAAAAAGGACGCGGATGAACACGTCGTCCTCGGCAACCTCAGCGTCAACTCCGTGCGCAAAGATCCGCGCTGTTCCTGCGCGCCCTCCGAATCCATCAAACAACTGCAGATGTTCTGGTCAACCCAGGTGCTGGAAATGCGCCTGAACGGCTTCGCCCCGGATATCCTGCTGCACCCTGCACTGTTCGAACATACTCTGGACTATCTGCAGGGCGCGGCGGATGCAGCCGCGGAGTTTTTTCAGTGCAGCGACCGTCAGCGCCTGCAGATGCAGTGCTATCTCATCGCCAAAGGATTGGGCGCGCCGGGTCATGACGACAACGATCTGGAATTGATTGAGCGGGCGCAGTCTCACCGACACACAGAGATGTACGTCGCTGGCCATTGCGCCGCCGAGCAGTGGCTGTACAGCCAGGAATTTCCCAAAGAGTGCAGTTTGTTCAACAGCATCAACGCCTGGGGATTGGTGGCCTGAGTCAGCACAGTTCCCATTGGGAAGGAATCTGTCTGGGGGAGGCGCCTTCGCTTTCCCCGCCGTCAAGTCTGGTCGCGGTGACGCAAGGTTTCCCCCACTCGCCGTTATCCAGGCGTTGCATGGAGTCCAGGTCCACGGACTGCACCAGATAAACGCCGCCTTCGAACTTGATCTTGGTGCGATGGGAAATACCGTAGATGAACCGGCAATAGTCCATCTTCAGTTGCTGCAGTTCTCTTTCCGCTTTAACAATCTTCCGAACCAGAAATTCTCTCAGACTATCTGCATACTGCGTTGTGCTCATCCCCTTGAACTCCCCATAGCGCCGGACTCCCAGGCCCCGGCGGAAACCCTTTGGCGCGCGCGCAAGCGCACGTATTTAAAGAAGATTACAGACAAACCGGCGATTACGCCACCGCGTGCGCGGCCTTCACCACGGTTTGGGTGATCGGCCACGTCGAAACGCATAAATTGGCTTGGCGCGAAGCCGGAAACGCCACTAGAATCGAAACTGCCGGACCGCGCGAGGCGCCGCATTCTTCCTGACGCCAACTCGACCGGAAAGCAGCCGTCCAACAAGAGGAACTCACAGAGTCTATGCCGTCCAATCAAATGGGAGAGTCGTACCTCCAAACCCTGAAATCGCTCTCTGATCGCATCGTGGAGGCGCAAAAGCCGATCCGCATCCTGGACGCCATCAAATGGTCGCCGTCGATCCGTCAGCAGTTTTTTGATTCCGGTTTCAAAAAAGCGCCCCAGGTGGACCTTGAGTACTACCAGAAAAACTGTCCGCTGGGTTTCGATCCCGCCGCAAAAAAAGCCGAGTTCTACGAGATAGAACGCGAGATCAGTAAAAAACTGGGGCAAATGAACCCGGTCACCCAGATCATGCGCCGCGTATGCCGGGAATATCAGATGGTGGTGCGCATGCTGGAAGCGCGGGGCACGCCGGAGTTCAGCTATATCTCCCAGGAACTGTACGGCTCCCCCAGCGACGCGTTCCATGCCGGTGATCCCACTCTGGCGGAGCTAGGGGAAATGATGGAGATGACCCTGTCCAATCTGCTAAAAGACAACTCCATGCAGGAGTCGGAAAAGAATTTACCCGCGCAATATGTGGTGGACGAATTGAACGCCCGCCTGTCCAACTTTTTCGTCGGCGCCGGTATTCGCGTCATGATCTCCGACGGTATCGCCGCAGATGCGGCGGCGGGCACGGATTACATCAAGATCCGCAACGACGCCCTGTTCAATCAACAAGACGTGGATGTACTGGAAGTTCACGAGGGCTGGGTGCATCTCGGCACCACCCTCAACGGCGGCAGCCAGCCCTACTGCACCTTTCTGAGCAAAGGGCCGCCCTCCGCGACGATCACCCAGGAAGGCCTTGCCGTTTTGAGTGAAATTCTTACTCTGCGCTCCGGCCCGACGCGCCTGTTCAAGCTTATCAATCGGGTGCGCGCAGTGACTCTCGCCGAGGACGGAGCCACCTTTAACGATGTGTTTCATTACTTGTGTGAGAAAGGCATCAGCGAGGACGAGAGCTTCACCCTGGCAGCCAGGGTGTTTCGCGGCAGCACTCCCAATCTGGGCCCCTTCGCCAAGGACATCACCTACATCAAGGGCTTTGTGCTGACTTACAACTTCCTGCGTCTGGCCTTCGCCAGGGGCAAGATCGACCGCCTGCCCATGCTGTTCTGCGGCAAGATCGTACTGGATGATTTGGCCAGCTTGCATGATCTGGAGGAGCAAGGCGTCATTACCGCGCCCCGCTATGTGCCACCCTTCTTCCAGGATTTGAAAGGGTTGGCGGCCTGGATGAGCTTCTCCCGCTTTATCGGGCAGCTTAACTTCAACCAGCTGGAAGCTGACTACAAACACCTGTTGTAGTCAGCTCTTCCCGGTTCTCTCGGTCCCGATTTGATCAAACCGGAGTAGCCCGACGGCTACTCCTGCTCTCCCTGCCATTCGATGCGATACAGATCGCGGCGGCGGTCCAGATAGTTACGCACGGAACCTTCGTTCTGCAGTTCCTGCAGCTTGTTCAAATCCAGATCGACGATCAGCGTCATCTCTGTATTCGGGGTGGTTTCCGCCATGATGGCGTCGTGGGGGAATGCGAAGTCTGAGGGCGAAAATACCGCTGACTGGGCGTACTGAATATCCACGCTGTCCACCTGAGGCAGGTTGCCCACCGAACCGGCGATGGCCACGTAGCATTCGTTTTCAATCGCCCGCGCCTGGGCGCAGCGACGTACGCGCAGATAACCATTCTTGGTGTCGGTCCAGAACGGCACCAATAGAATCTCCACCTCCTGATCCGACAGCAGACGCGCCAGTTCCGGGAACTCCACGTCGTAGCAGATCAGGATGCCCACCTTGCCGAAATCCGTGTCGAATACCGTCAGCGCATCGCCGCCCTGCATGGTCCATTCTTTCTTTTCATGGGGGGTGGGATGCAGTTTGTATTGGGATTCAATCCCGCCGTCGCGACGACACATGTAGGCGACGTTATAGAGTTCGCCGTCTTCGATCACCGGCATGCTGCCAGCCACCACGTTGATGTTGTAACTGACCGCCAGGCGGGAAATTTCCTCCAGCATCTTGTCAGTAAAGCCCGCCAGATACTTGATGGCGTCAATGGAATTAGCATGACGCTCCAGCCCCATCAGCGGCGCGTTGAAAAACTCGGGGAACAACGCCACGTCGCACTTGTAGTCCGACAATGCGTCGATAAAGTATTCCACCTGCTGCAGCACCTCTTCCGCACTGCGCATCTGACGCATCTGCCACTGCACGCAACCGACGCGAGCAGTGGTCTTGGCGGCGCCGATCAGTTGCTTGGCGCCGGGCTCATAATTCAGGTTATCCCACTGCAACAGGGTGGCGTAGCCTTTGGACTCTTTGTCCTCCGGCAGGTAACCCGTAATGATTTTTTTCACCATGAAATCATTGGACAGCTGGAACGTCAGAATCGGGTCGTATACCTCTTTACGACTGACCGCTTCGAGGTACTCCTCCGGCGTCATGCTTTTCGCGTAGGACTGATAATTGGGAATGCGCCCCCCTGCCACGATGGCGCGCAGGTTCAGGTTGCGGCACAGCTCTTTGCGACCTTCATACAAACGACGCCCCAGGCGCATGTCGCGGTAGTCCGGATCAACAAACACATCCACGCCATACAGCACATCGCCATTGGGATCGTGGGTGGTAAGATAGGCGTCGCCGGTGACCTCATCATAGGTGTGCTGATCGCCAAATTTGTGATAATCGATGATTACCGAGAAAGCCGCGGCGACCACCTTGCCGTTGTCTTCGATACAGATCTGGCCTTCCGGGAAAGTTTTCAGCTGCGCGCGAAATTTACGTTTGGTCCAGGCGCCGCCCAGGTTGTGATAGACCTTGTCCATCACCTCCTTGATGTCGTTGTAATCGGCCAATAACAGGTGGCGCAGTATCAAGTGATGATCAAGGCTTTCCTCTTTGATTTTGTCGTCTTTCATATCCATTCCCAGTTTTTAGTTATCTCGACTTCCCTGCCTCCGCGACAATGCGCGACTGGATAAAGGGAAGCGCTTTCGATGAAAATTAGCTTTATTTAAACAATCACTTATAAAGTTGTCCAAATATTCAGATTAATATACGTTAAGCTCCCTGCGCACGTCGTCTCATTTTAGTCGCGCTTTTCCAAACCTATACTTATACGTGAAGGCGCTGTGTTTTTGATCAAAACCTGCAACAAATATCGATGATATTTATTCATTCGAATATGCGGAATCTATCGCCATACAAGTGGTCGACGGCGCTTTTAAAATGGCGGATGCAAATTTAATCCGACAGCGATTTCATATCGTGATAATGTCTAAAGGTAGCCGACTTTTTCGTCTATCGTTTTAGTTACACGTTTTTTATAATGAGCGCCTTAGCTCTGTTGAGATTTGCGAGTGTTTTGGGAATTTACGCCCGGTCGGCTCGAACAAGGATCAACAAGGAAGACTGCGAGGTGATACTTTGATCAGGGTGTTAATTGTTGATGACCACGAGCTGGTGCGCGCCGGCTTGTCCAGAATGTTAAAAGATGAAGACGGTATTGAAGTAGTCGCGGAAGCCCGCTCGGGCGAGGAAGCGGTCAGTATTGTCCGCCAGCATCCTATCGATATTATTCTCATGGATATTCGTATGCCCGGTATTGGCGGGCTGGAAGCCATGCGCCGCATTCATCGTATTGATGAAAGCGTAAAAGTGGTGGCGGTCACCGCCTGTGAAGACGACCCGTTTCCTTCACGGGTCATGAAAGCCGGCGCTTCCGCTTACATCACTAAGGGCGCGGATATTACCGAGATGGTCAAAGCCATCCGCGTGGTGCATGCGGGGCAGCGTTACATCAGCCCGGACATCGCTCAGAAAATGGCGTTGCGTCCGTTCGACGCGGAAGAAGGCGACGTGTTCGAAAGTCTGTCCGAGCGGGAAATGCAGATCGCCATGATGATCGTGAATTGCCATAAGGTGCAGGAAATTTCCGACAAACTCTGCCTGAGCCCGAAAACGGTCAACAGCTACCGCTATCGTATTTTCGAGAAACTGAACATCAACAGCGATGTTGAACTCACCCTTCTCGCCATCCGGCATGGTATGCTCGACGCCAATCAGGTCGGCAGCCTGAAAACCTGAACTTAAGGACTCTGGCGATATAAAACGTCGCCAGCCCCGGGCGCCGTTCCGCACTGGCGGAAAACGGCGCATTTGACAGCAATCCGACGGAAAACTCTGATCGGTGGAATCGCAATCCATTTTCGACGCTAAACCTTTTCTCAAACAACTCACCACGCATCCCGGCGTCTATCGCATGATGGACGCCCGCGGTGAGGTGTTGTACGTCGGCAAGGCGCGCAATCTGAAAAACCGCGTCAGCAGCTACTTCCGCAACACCGGCGTCAGCATCAAGACCCGCGCGCTGGTGGAGAAAATCGCCGACATTGAAATTACCATCACCCACAGCGAAACCGAAGCGCTGCTGCTTGAACAGAACCTGATCAAGACGCTGAAGCCGCCCTACAACATTCTGCTGCGGGACGATAAATCCTACCCCTATATCTATCTGTCGTCCGACTCGGACTACCCTTCGTTGACCTTCCGCCGGGTACGCCAGAAAAAGTCTGGCAAGGGCCGCTTTTTCGGTCCTTACACCAGCGCCGCCGCCGTGCGCGAAAGTCTGGCGCTGCTGCAGAAGATTTTCCGCATCCGCCAGTGCGAAGACAGTTTTTTCAGCAATCGCTCCCGTCCCTGCCTGCAACATCAGATCGGGCGTTGCAGCGCGCCCTGTGTGGGGTTGATCGACTCGCAGAGCTATGCGGAGGATATGTCCCACGCCACCATGTTCCTGGAGGGGCGCAACCCGGAAATCATCAACGAGACCATCCAGCAGATGGAAGCCGCCTCGATGCAGTTGGATTTTGAGCGGGCGGCGGTGCTGCGCGATCAGGTGGACTATCTGCGTCGGGTGCAGGAGCAGCAGGCGATTGAAGGCGTGGCGCGCGACATCGACGCCTTCGCACTCTCTTCATCACTGGAGCTGGTGGTGGTGCACGGACTGTTTATTCGCGCCGGCCGCGTGGTCGGCAGCAAGTCCTTTTATTTGTCGGAGAGACTGGAGAGCGATGACGGCGATTTATTGTCCTCCTTCCTCAATCAGTACTACTTCGGCGAGCACGCAATTTACGGTTTGCCTCAGGAAATCACCACCTCTGTCGCCCTGACGGACAAGGACGCGCTCAAAGCCGCCTTTAAAGAAGTCTTCAATCGCAACGTGCGGATCGAGCACAATGTGCGCAGCAACCGGGCGGAGTGGCTGCATCTGGCGCAAACCAACGCCAATCAGGCGCTGAGCACGCGCATGCAGTCGCAGGACGCGCAATTGCAGCGCTGGCAGTCATTCTGCGACGCGCTGAGCCTGGAAGCCTCCGTGAAGCGGGTGGAATGTTTTGACGTCAGCCATACCTTCGGCGAGGCGACCGTCGCGTCCTGCGTAGTGTTCGGACCGGAAGGGGCGATCAAGGATCTGTACCGCCGTTACAATATCAAGGATGTGCCCGCCGGCGACGATTATCACGCCATGGAGCAGGCGCTGACGCGGCGCTACAGCAAGCTGAAAGACAGCGATGTCGGTCTACCCGACATCATTCTGATCGACGGCGGCAAGGGGCAGCTCGGTATCGCGCACCAGGTCTTTGACGAGCTGCAAATCACCGGCGTCACGCTGATTGGCGTCGCCAAAGGCGTAACGCGGAAACCCGGCATGGAAACCTTGTTCATTTCCGCGGATAATTCGATCCTGAATCTGCCGGGCGACTCCACCGCTCTGCATCTGATTCAGCAGATCAGGGATGAGGCTCACCGGTTTGCGATCACTGGACACCGGAACCAGCGCAATAAAAAGCGAACGCAATCGGTTTTGGACGCCGTGCCCGGCATTGGTCCCAAACGCAGACGGGACCTGCTCAACTATTTCGGCAGCGTGCGCAATATAGAACGAGCCAGCCTCGAGGAAATCAAGCGCGTGCCTGGCATTAGTGAAGTGATAGCTCAAACAATTTATGCAGCCTTCCATGAATAAACGCTCAAAAAAGTCGGTTTTTCTCAATTTCCCCAACATCCTGACCTTGGGCAGACTTGTCCTGATCCCCGTCATTGTCGTGATTTATTACCTTCCCTTTCAGGGCAATTACGTGGTGGCGGCGGCGATTTTCGCCCTGGCGGCGGCGACGGACTGGCTGGACGGCTATCTGGCCCGACGCTGGAACCAGATGACGCCCTTCGGCGCGTTTCTCGACCCGGTGGCGGACAAAGTCATCGTGGCGGTGGCGCTGGCCATGCTGGTGGAGGCTCATCACAACCTGGCCCTTACCGCTCCCGCCATTGTCATCATTGGACGGGAAATCGTCATTTCCGCCTTACGGGAATGGATGGCGGAAATGGGCAAACGCGCCAGTATCGCCGTGAACTTCATCGGCAAAGTCAAAACCAGCTGTCAGATGCTCGCCATCACCGCCCTGCTCGCATTTCCGCCGGGAATGAAAGAAGCCTGGGCTGGCTTGGCGTTGCTCTATATCGCCGCCCTGCTCACGCTCTGGTCCATGTTCGTTTATCTGCGGGCGGCCTGGCCGGAACTGACCCGGGATTCCTGATTCCTCATCCTGTCCGGAGGTCTGTTCGCCCCCTTGCGCCAGACCTCCGCGACGCTCTGAACGTTACCCGCTGGTTACCTGATCATCGCTCCCTCTGCACAAAGAAACACCTGACCGCAAAACCGCAACAGGCCGATAACAAAGCGCCTGGTCGCCAATCTGATGTAACAAAAAACTCCCCTGGAAAACTGGCGAAACCTCACTATTTGACCAAGACTAGAGATAAGGGTGTAGAGGTGCGCAAATATGAAGGACGCGATAAGCAAACTAAAACCCGCCAAAGCCAAGGCGGTAATCGACAGTTTCGAAAACTCATGGATGATCTGGGAGATGGTCAGGGAGGCCAAAGCTCACGGTAGATGCGAACGTAAAATAGTCGTCGACCGCGATTTTTCCCCTCTTGAACTTGAACAGGCGTTTCGTTGTCTGGGCCTGAGTTTCGGTTCTTTCGTGGACAAAAAAGTGGATATGGCCGAGTGGTTTCTATGGCTAGTCTGCCCCGAAACCATCGTTTCCTACGCGGAGCCGGACCCGCCTTACTGAAGCGTCTGACGACGCTCCATGTAACATCGAAACCTTAGCTTAACTGGATTTGACGTCGCTGACGGCGAAAGGTCGCAGCGCCTGCTGGATATCCTGGTACAGCCCAGGCAACCACGCCGGCGCGTTCTGAGGCGGAGCCAAAGTACGCAGCCGGAAGTCCTGTGGCGCGATGATCACATCAATATTGCTTGCCCCCACTCGATTAGCCAGGATAAACAAATCCTCCACCGCCGGGTCGCCCATCGCCAGACATCCCACGGATGACGCCTTGCCATGAATGAAAATATCCCCGCCCGGCGACGTACGCCCTTCCGCCCTGGCGTGTTCAAGATCAAACGGGTTGGGATAGTTCAGCTTCATGGAGAGGTGGAAACTGCTGTTGGGATTGAAGCCTTCGATCCGATAAAAGCCCTCCGGCACCTGTCGGTCGCCTTCGCGTAACTTGGGACCGGCGACGCCGCTGGCGGCCTGAATGGGATAGGCGCTGACCAGAACCTGGGCGCCATCCTGCTCCGCCCATAACTCCAATCGTTTCTCCTCTTTAAACGCCAGCAGGGTTATGTGTTGCGGCGGATACGCCACGCCCGCCTTGGCGAATGCGGCCTGCAAGCCGGGCTCCACCACTGGGCCGATATTACGCACCACGTCATCCAGCGTGCGTCTTCCTTTCAAATCCAGGTACAGAGGAACCCAGATTGAGCGCCCAAACTTATAAAAACAGGTCAGGGCCAATGTCGCCGCCAGCGATACGCCCACCATGACAAACTTGAACTTCTTCGACATACCGCTCTCTTCCGCTCGTCGCCCTATCGGACGCCAACATGATCTTTAAGCCGCCTGATCATAATGACTCGCATCATCCGCCTCAACTCATTCATCTCATTCTTCCGGCCTCAACTTTATGCGCGTCGTTAACGCCGAAAACTCCTCCGCACTGCTATATTCAAAGTGAGGGGCAGTCGCGTTTTCTGAAGTCTGATCAAACAGCGGCTGTCGCGCCGGATCTGAGTGGCGACAAGCTGCGCTGCGTCAACGCGGCGCAAACCTCTATCGATAATGATGAGTACTGAATCAGTGAGTTAATGGACAGCACATGAGCAATACTGATCCTCAACCACCACAGAAGCTGCCTTTGAACTGGGTTGTATGGACCCTGGCGGTCGCTTTGATGCTTTATTACCTGCCTTCCATGCGCGACCGTCCGGAGCCCGCTGTTAAACTTCCCTACAGCGAATTCAAGATGCTGTTGCGGGAAGGGCAAATTGGCAGCGTCACCCTCCGCGGCAGCGAACTTGACGGCAAATTCATCACCCCACGCATGTTTCCAGAGCAGCGGCGGCAATACTCCCGCTTTCTGACCCAACTGCCGGATTTCGGCAATGAGGCCATATTGGCGGAGCTGGAGGAGCAGAATATTCCACTGGAAGTGAAAGAGGGTCACGACGCCAGCAGCTCCAAGGTGATTTTGCTGTCCTACCTGCCCTGGATCATGTTCATGATCATTCTGTTCTGGCTGTCCCGGCGCACCCTCCGCAACTTTTCCGGCCGGGGCGGCGCCTTCGATTTCGACAAGCGGCTGGAGACCCAGTTTGTCTGCCAGAAGCCGGACACCACGTTCGATGAGGTCGCCGGACAAACTAACGCCAAACGGGAAGTACAGGAACTGGTGGAATACCTGCGCGATCCGGACCGCTTCCACCGCGTCGGCGCCTTGGCCCCACGAGGCGTCTTGTTGATGGGGCCGCCCGGCACCGGTAAAACGCTGCTGGCCAGAGCCCTGGCCGGAGAAGCGGGCGTCAATTTCTATCCCATGTCCGCCTCTGAATTTATTGAAGTCTTCGTCGGCGTCGGCGCGTCGCGGGTGCGCCAGTTATTCAAAACCGCCAAAGAGACCGCCCCCAGCATCATTTTCATTGATGAGCTCGACAGCGTCGGCCGCACCCGGGGCGCAGGCTATGGCGGCGGCCATGATGAAAGGGAGCAGACCCTGAACCAGATTCTCGCGGAGATGGATGGTTTCGCCGGGCACGACGCCGTCATCGTATTGGCAGCCACCAATCGCCCGGACGTACTGGACCCGGCGCTGATGCGCCCCGGTCGCTTTGACCGTCACGTCACCCTGGATTTGCCGGATCAGGAAGGCCGCGTCGCGATTCTCAAGGTTCACGCCAAACGCATTCCTCTGGCGGACGACGTCAATCTCCCCCAGATCGCAGCGGGGACGCCAGGGTTCTCCGGCGCAGATCTGAAAAACCTGATCAACGAAGCCGCCATTCAGGCTGCGCGGGAAAATCGGGATCATGTACACAGTCTGGATTTCGATATCGCCCGGGATAAGATCATTATGGGCGCGGAGCGCACTCTGATCATTCCGCCGGATGAGAAGCATCGTCTCGCCGTACATGAGTCAGGGCACACCTTGGTGGCCTATTATCTGCCCAATACCGATCCGCTGTACAAAGTCTCCATTGTCCCCCACGGACGCAGTTTGGGCGGCACCCATCAAATGCCCTTGCAGGAGCGGCATACTTACCCGGAAGAGTATCTGCGCGACAAGCTCGCTGTGATGCTGGCGGGGCGCATCGCCGAGCGTGAGTTGCTGGGCAGCGTCAGCACCGGCGCTGACGATGACATTCATCAGGCGACGGGGCTCGCCCGCGCCATGGTCAGTCGTTGGGGCATGTCGAAAGAGGTGGGGCCAGTGGATCTGCGCGACAGCGAAGAACATCCTTTCCTCGGCCGCGAAATGGCCCAGCCGCACCACCACAGCGAGTTCTCAGCGGAAATCATCGACAAGGCCGTGCGCGAGCTGCTGGTGTCCTCGGAAACCATCGCGGCCGAGCTGATTCGCACGCACCGGGAAAGGCTGGACAAACTGGTGTCATTGCTGGAGCGCTCAGAGACGCTGCACAAGGCGCAGATAGACGAATGCCTGCAAACCGGGGCGTCGTAACGCCCCGAGTGGGACCGCTGGCGAGAATTCGCCAGGGAACCGCTGAAAAACTACCTGCGGCGGCGCCAATGTTGTTCAGAGGTGCGCTAGTCGCCTTTGATTTCCACTTCCCTGCCTTTCACCGTGACTTCGCCGGCCTTGGGCACTTTCAACGTTAATACGCCGTTCTTGAAGTTGGCGTACAAACGCTCGCCATCGGCGTTGTCCGGCAAAGTGAGGATACGCATAAAGCTGCCGTAGCTGCGCTCCACGCAGTGATAATCCTCTCTTTTTTCTTCCGACTCATGCTTCTTTTCGCCGCTGATGGTCAGCCGTTGGCCGTCCAGACTGACTTTTACGTCGTCTTTGGAGACGCCCGGCAGCTCGACGCTGATGCTGTAGAACTCCTTGCCTTCGGAAATATCCAGATTGGGCTTCAGCAAGCCCGCCCACTCCCTGCCCAGGCCAAATTCCGGCAGTTCGGGATATTTAAAGGAGTGCAGCATGTCATCGAAAAGGCGATCCATTTCCTGGCGGAACCTCGCCATGGGATAGTTACTGGATTGACGTGAACTGACAGGGACTTCGCTCGCTGTTTTACCTTCCTGGTGCAGCCAGTTCCAGGGAGACCATTTCTTCAGGTTCATATCGACCTCCTCGCTTTTCTTTCCATGGATAAATGCGTCGCCGACGCGCCGTCAAATGCGGGCGTCGACTCAGACACAGTGTAACGCTGCGAGGTGTTCTGGGGTGCTGAAGGCAGGTTGAATCTTGATGGAGATCAACTGGTTTTTAGTCGATTAATCACTATCAAATCCCGCGCTGAGCGCAATCTTTTATAACGTCCCAGTAAGAAAAAATGCCACTTCCATCAAAGCATTAAAGCCCTCCCGCAGAACGGGCGTCTACGGGAGAACGATTATCTTCATTTATACGAAGGTGTCCGCCACCAACGTCGGCTTGGCGGGATCAAAACGTACGACGCCAGTATGGGCGTCCATGGCGGTGGCGTGGCTGACGACCACCCAACCACTGTTGCGGTAGTACAGAAAGTTAAACGCCACAGGAAGATTAAGGCCAGGCAGATTGTCATTGCCATACTGACTGAAATCGAAGACCGAAATGACGCTGGGCGTCACGGCGCTGATCAGGTTATTGACGCCGACATTGCCGGGATGCTGGTGGTGATAGACGCGAAAGTAAGCGCCGCCAAGAGGCGATTCGGTAATGAAGAAGGCGCAACCGTTCATCGCTGCGGTAAACACGAATCGATGCTGAGGATTATGCCTCGGCACATCGACAAATCCCGGCAGTCCCGCGCCGTTGACATAGGGACACCAGTAGCCGGTCAACGCGCTGTCATTCGCAGGGTGGTCGTGGATCACCGCAAATCTGGATTGACGTCGGCCGCCCACTGGCGTCGCGGCGGGCTGTAAATCGAAACTTCCCATTTTCGTGTACGGCAACAGGTCCACTGCGGCCCTTTCAGCCATGGATACGCCCTGCGGATTGTTATTGCGCCTTTGGATATGCTCATCGAACCAGCGATGATTGATCGTATTGTTGTTCAGAAACGCAATGGGATCGCTTATGAACTGGGTATTGCGGTTATCCACGTTACAACTCCTTGATATGGCTGAATATAAGCTCACTGCACAATACAAGCCCAAGCGCCTGGACGCCATCAAACCCGCCATTAAAAATTCATCATGTCGCCGTCATTTTCAGAGCGTCCGGTAAAGCGCCTACTCCAACAGCGCCATGTGATCTTTCACCGCCGCCGCAAGCCCGCCCTGAGTTTCATATCGCTCTTTCACGCACACCTCATACGCTCTACGCATTTGCGCCGCGCAACGATGCGCCGGCATACGTCCTTCGCCGGTTCCCAGACCGGGACATAAGAGAGAGCGAATCTGACGGCCGCCCGGTGCGTTCATTTGATTGTGACGAATCACCGCTTGCAGCACCGCCTTGAAAGCCAGATACGCATTAGCGGTATGCGAAACGTCCATAGGAACGCGCATGGTGGGAGCGGAAATGAGGAAAGGAATACTTTGATGATCGGTTTCAACAACAATCGCCTGCCCAACGGGGATCTCACCGAAAAACTCAGACTCCAGCGTCTGACGTACTTTCGCTTCCAGCTCCCAACCAAAGTGTTGACTGTATTTGAGATCCAGACCGCCGTCCATGTAACCGAAGCTGTTGGCGGGACTGACGATAGCGTCGGCGACCTGTTTCAGAATATCGCCATCGACGACTTCTACATTCGCCAGCCCATCAAACTGGCGTTTCCAGGCGTAAAACAGATCCAGACTGTACGCCACTAATTGAATGGTAAAAATGCAACCTCCTTTAGACGACCCAGTATGGGCCGCAAGGGGGTGGAATGTAGACGATCAGCCGCAACAAGTCACCACAGATTTCCACTCGGCATATTCTCCAGGTCCTTGGCGCGCTTCAGGTGCTCCAGCAAGGCGAACAGCTTCTTGTTAACCGCCTTCTCCAGCACCCAGCGTTGTCCGCCGTATAAAATCACCGGGCAACTGTCGGACCAGTCGTAGACATAACCGCAATGGGAACAGGCGTGAGGCCAACGCACATGGTAAATGGACTCGGGCATCTGGGTCAGATAGTCCCGCAACTCCGGGTGATCGTCAGTGGCCCGCAATACGCCCAGCCAGCACTTCTTACAGCGCCACTCTTCCAGCTCAGCTCTGATGGGTTTTCTCTTTCTCATGCAGAATACTGTATATAAATACAGCATCAAAGAAAAGCGCTTTTTACTTCCACTGCGCGCGCTCTATTGCAGAATGGCGATCGTATCCCGGCAACGGCGAATAATGTCGAGCTGCATCAGCCGGGCCAGACGCCCTTCGCTGTCGCGTATTTGTTTGCGAAGAAAAATCGGGGCCACCAACGAAATGAGCACACCGACCGAGGAAACCGCAGGAAAGATCAACGCGATTTTGTAGGCGGCGGTGTCGCCGGAAAAATGCTGCACGGATTCCGCCAGAGCCCAAGCCACCAGAAAGAACGCGAAAAAGCACAAAGGCAGCGCCCAGCGCGCGGTTTTGTCCCGCTTGATATCCTCTTTGATGGTTTGCGTGCGCTGATCAAACAGTTTGAGCAGGCTCTGCCAGATATCTCTGGCGATGGCCTCCGTGTTCACCCGGTTCTGCTGAATGGAGCCGACGCGAAATAACAGCGGACGCTCAGGTTTGACCTTTTCCAGCGCGTAGACATCCAAATATTCCAGTCGCCCGCTTTCCGGGCTCACCAGATCGATTTCGCCGACCGCCAGATTCAATCTGCAGATCACCTGCCCTTTTTGCACTGTTTGCCCAATCGCGGCGATGGGATAGATAGAGCGTACGCGTAACATATCAAGCAGCGTTACATCCGGCAGATGAACGGCTATCTCCATGAACTGGCCTCATTTATAAACCGCGCTGCGGCAGCGTTTCTTTAGTCAACGATTCAAATATAGCCCTATTCCTGGGTTCGGGCGAAAAGGTGATAGTATGACTCCGCCGGGCGTCCCGCCTCATTGTTCAGAGACATCATTATTATGCGCCTCAGAGACCTTAAAGGGCTTGGACCCAAGTCAGAAAAAGACCTCATCGCCATCGGCGTCGATACGCCGGAAAAGCTCAGGGAAATCGGTCCGGTCAGAACGTTTCTGAAGTTGAAGCAAGCCAGCGCCGCCAAACCCAGTCTTAACTTTTTATACGCCATGGTCGGCGCCGTGGAAGATCGCCACTGGATGGAAATCGCCAAGTCAGAAAAGACGCGGTTACTAATGGAGCTGGAGGGCTATCGGGAATTGGAGGAAGTACTGCGCGAGGAAGGATTGAATCTGGAGCAGGATTAACCGGGCGCAGCCACGGTTACTCAGTTAATAAAGCGATTACAACTACTGTTACCAAAGCCGCCACAGCTAATATAGATGAAGCATTGCGACCGAGTCAGAGTTAAAGCGCATCCATGCGCCTGAGAACTCATATGGCGACATGCTCGCCACGCAACTACCTTCATGCATAACCGGCCAGTTTGGAAATATCCGACGCATTGAGGCTGAATATGCGCCAGTTATCCTCGCACTTCGCGCCCTGGGAGCGATAGAACATCGCCGCCGGCTCGTTCGTGGTCAGGACATCCCAGCGAATCTTGCGCCCCCCTTCACGCAGACACTCCCGCGCCAGCGCCGCCATCAGTTTTCCGCCAAGCCCCAGGTAGCGATACTGTTGCTCGATAAACAGCTCCTTGACGTAGATCCAGAGCGTCAGGTCATAGGTGAACGGCAAGCTGTAATACACCAGCATGCCCACCGCCTGACCATCCGACTCCGCCACATAGACGCCGAAATCGCGATTGACGAATAAACGTCGCTCCAACTCCTCCAACGTGACGGCGAAGTCCTCAGCATAGCCTTCAAACTCGGCCAGTTGCCGCATCATGCTCAGCAGGCGCGGTCCGTCCTCCAGGCGCGCCGGACGGATGACGCAGGGATTGTCGCTAGGCATCCGCATCCGTCTCCAAAGTGAAGCCCTCATCAATCCACCCTGTCACGCCGCCGATCATTTTTTTGACCGGACGTTGCAGACTCGCCAATTTGATCGCCGCCTTCTCCGTCGCATTACAGTGCGGGCCGGCGCAGTACACCACAAATAAGGTATCCGCAGGATAGGCCGCCAGATTCTGCTCGTTCAGACGCGTATATGGCAGGCTGATGGAGCCGGCGATATGGCCTTTGCGATAGGCTTCATCGCCTCTCACGTCCAACAGTACAAAATCCTGACGCTTGTTGCTGATGGCGTGATGAACGTCCCAGCAGTCGGTTTCAAACTGCAACAACGCCTGAAAATGCGCCAAGGCGGTTTGGCTGTCTGCGGCGGGAATTCTGGATACAACAGATGACATAAGATTCTCCTTTGGGTTAGTGCGTGATCATTATTGGTTTTCCAATGTCAATCCGCCATTGGCTTGAAAGACATTGTTCGTTAATATCAAGCCAACCTCTATTAAAGAGACGAACAGGAGATAGTCGATGCATAACGTGGCCATTCTGGCGTTTGAAGACGTGGCGTTTTTTGAGTTGGGCTGCGCGGTGGAGCTGTTCGCACTGCCCCGTTCGGGCATCGAAGACTGGTATCAGTGCGATCTCGTCTCGTTCACTCCCGGACCGCTGACGACTACCTCCGGATTTCAGATCTGCGCCCGCCAGGTGGAGAATCTCGATGCCTTCAGCACCCTGGTCATCCCCAGTTGGCCTACCCAGCTCACTGACATTCCCGCCCCCATCGCCAACGCCGTCACGCGTTTCTACGAACAGGGCAAACGTGTGCTGTCTCTCTGCTCCGGGGCTTTTCTGCTGGCGGAACTAGGACTGTTCGAAGGGCGACAGGCGACCACCCATTGGCGCTACGGCGACAAGTTCAAAAGCCGCTATCCCGGTGTCGACTATGTGGATGACGTGCTGTATGTATACGATGGCGTGATCGGCTGTTCGGCGGGCAGTTCCGCTGCGATAGACCTCTGTCTGGAAGTGATTCGCGACGATTACGGTTATAAGGTCGCCAACCGTATGGCGCGGGGCATGGTATTGTCCGCCCACCGCAAAGGCGGCCAGGCGCAGTTCGCGGAAACGCCCGTGCCGGAAAACAACAGTCAGTTCCACAACGCCATTGATTGGGCGCTACGCAACCTGGATAAATCCATCGACATCAATCTGTTCGCCCAGAAAGCCAGCATGTCCCGCCGCACTTTCGACCGGAAATTTCGCGCCGACTTTAATATCACGCCGAAGGAGTGGCTAACCCATCAACGCCTGAATCTGGCCAAAGAGATTCTGGAAAATCAAAACTACAGCATCGAGAAAGTCGCCGCCCTCTCCGGGTTTGACAACGCCACCACCATGCGCCACCACTTCCGCAAAGAATTCGGCATCACGCCGACATTGCACAGGAAGAACTTTAGTCCGCTGGTGAATGGGGACATGGTCAGCGAGAGTGTTACGTAGTATTACCTAGAACGAACCCACATTTTCGGTAACCTTACGAATACGCTTACGCCCTTATCCGCCGTACTCTATTTAGACACCATTTTTCTGCTCGTACACGGATTTACCCAGAAACTCCGACGTTTTCTATGGGGAACCTTCGTTTTGATAAAAAATTTCATTTCTAAAGTAACGGTCGCCAACACGGAGCAGTTCGCCGCATTTACCCCTTCAGAGGAACGCACTCGGCTTAGCGCTTCTCTTTACATCATGTCAGGAAAAATCATCGAAGCAGCGGGGAGACATAACCAAATGTCCATCGCCAAAAAAGCAGTTGAGCTAC
Organism: Hahella sp. CR1; assembly: GCF_029813005.1. Classification (NCBI taxonomy): domain Bacteria; kingdom Pseudomonadati; phylum Pseudomonadota; class Gammaproteobacteria; order Oceanospirillales; family Hahellaceae; genus Hahella; species Hahella sp. CR1. Next base: position 4,303 of record NZ_JAPELK010000012.1, on the reverse strand, counting down.
ATCGCTGGTATGGCATGGCTCTGAACAACGCCGATATCAGCGCCATGCAACAATTTATTGAGCGACAGATGGTGTCGAACGACTATCCTGAGGACAGTCTTTTCCGCAGGTGGGCCACTTACTACTACAAGCATTTCAATATCAACGAGCCCCAGGAAGACACTCCGCAAAGATAAAGGCTTGCGCAGCGAGGTCACTCCAGGGGGAATTGTCCCAGGAAACGTTTGAAGACATCCGCCACAAAGCCGGACGCCTCCAGTTTCTTGAGCGACTGGTCATAGCCGGCTTGCAGTCGCGCCATCTCCGGATGCACGGAAGCCTTCACGAATACGTTGTAGTAAGGGCGGCTGACCAGGGGCTTAGGCAGATAGGTGATGAGCTTATCCAGGCCTCTCTGGCGCAAGTCGTAAAGCGCCTCCTGGGTATTCATCGGCGCGGCTTCTATGCGCCGGTTCAACAGCATCTCCACCAGCAGGGTATGGCGACTCACCTTGACGATATTCAAATCAGAGTTCCAGAATTCCGGCGTATACGCCCACTCATTCACGGCGCCAATACGCAGGTTTTTAAGGTCTTCCAGCGTATTGAAAGTGATATAGGGCTGATTGTCCTTGAGAACAAAGAAGTGCCAGCTCAGGTCTTTATAGGCTGCCTGAGGATAGTTCAAATATTCGGCGCGCTCTTCTTTGAAAGAAAAGCTCATCACCATATCCACTCGGCCCTGATGGGCTTCGCGAATTATTCGGGCGCCGGACTCTATCAGTTGGAATTCATGCTCAATCGACAAGTCATTGAGAATAGCCCTGACGATCTCAACATCGATGCCCGTGAAAACGCCGTTTATCTCCATTCGATAACGTAGTTCAGGCGTCCCTACCACGATAAGCGGTTTCGCCCCCGCCCCCATCGCGAACGATAGCAGGATAATCACCGCAAATCCCCTGAACCACCTTAGGAATACCGCCATAAGACTCCTTCATTCAGAGAAGCATTGGTCTGTAAAGATAAGCTTAGACGGTCGGCGAAGAGGCGGCAATGAGCTTGGAGATGCGCCGCCGCTTAATTGAAAAAATAGTCGCCCACACTGATAAGCATCGGGCGACCTGTTGCGAGCCTGGCCTTAAAAATCATCCGGCATGGCGTTTTCCATCCAGTCTCGATCAATATCGGAGCCGTCCCACTTCGCAGCCACCTGATCGATCAACTCCTGAACCGTGCCGCCCTGAATATCAACATCCGTTCCCATACCGAAAAAAGAGTACAGCACGTCTTCATAGAAGTTTTCCGGGTCCACTTCATATTCATTCGGATCAAAGGCCAGAATCTCCTCATCGGACTTATCGTCATCATAGTTATCACGATAGATCTCCAGAATATGCTGGGTCGCTTTTTCTTTCAGCGTCATCCTCTCTCTCCTCTGTGGAAACGTATTTCAAAGTCATGATGGCAAGGTTCTGGCGTACGGGCAATTGCGCTGCTGGGCGCTCGAAATCGCAACGCCTTCCCAACAACCCAATAACAAGCGTCAGACGTGGCGCGTCTGTATAAAAATAACACTGATCATAAATTGTAAAAATTCCCGGAAGCCCTACGGAATAAAGGGAAGCCAGCGTTTTCCAAAGAGATATCCACAGGTTGTGTGGATATCCAAAGCCGCAAAACAGGTCAAATAGCAGGCAATATCGAAAAAGTTAACCGCCCCAGCGCGGAATTTGAACAGCAATTGGATAATCCCGTCGCCTTGAGCTATCTATTTCTATACTTACAGCAAAGAAAACAACTCGCTACTTTTCAACATGGACCGGCTATGAAAAAACTTTATTTGGCGTTAATCGGCCTCGTGATGATGTCAGGCTTAGCTAAAGCAGAGACTGTGGAACTCGTCACCTTGCAATACCCTCCTTATCAGTATCAGGAACAAGATGAAGTACAAGGTTTGGTGGTGAATATCGTCAATGAGGCCTTTCGCCGTGTGGGCATGGACACCAGCATCCGCCTGAACGCCTGGCCTCGTTCATTGGAGATGGTAAGAAGCGGACAGGCCGACGCCATTTTCACTGCGTACAAAACTCCCGAGCGTGAAGAATTCCTGTATTACTCCAACGTGGTATTAATGCCACAGGAAATCGTCCTGTTCGCCAAAAAAGACAGCAACATCAGCTTCAATGGCGACCTGACCGCCCTCGCCAACGTAAAAATCGGCGTGGTGCGCGACATCAGCTACGGCAGCACCTTCGACGAAGCCCGTAAAAATGGCATGTTCAAACAAATCTCCGAAACCACCAATCTGGAACAAAGCGTTAAAAAACTCGAATCCGGACGCATCGACCTGCTCATCAGCAACAAATACACCGCCCTGGCGATGTTCAAAAACCTCGGCTTCGCCGGCCAGTTCAAAGAACTCACCCCCTCCATCCAAAGCGTCCCCAGCTACATCGCCTTCTCAAAAAAGAAAGACCTCACCGACCTACGGGACAAATTTGACGCTGCGCTGAAAGAGATGATGTCGGACGGGAGTTATGACAAGTATTTAAGTGCTTATTCTGATTAGAGACGCCAATAAATTATTGATAGTTATGCGCTCAAGGCAATCCACTAAAAATTAGAGCACGTATTATCAGTAAAGCTATATGCGCCACTTTCAGTGCTGAACAGGAAGTCAAGGGTGATTTACTCCGTAGCTCCCCCCAAAGAACTCCCTAGCTACATTGTCCCCAGTGCTTTGTATCATGGCATTGCAGCACTTCGCACAGTCGGGTAGAGGATCGCTGGCAGGACAACGGGTTCTTATCCATTTCCTCCTTGGCAGGATGAAACATTCATAGAAGCGACTTCGTGTTGTATTACAGAATTTTGAGCACACTTTTTACCATTGAGGCGGGGGAATATTTGTTGTTCTCTCTGATTTCTTAATAGGCTCAGAATTGGATATAGTTAGGCTACTACCATTCGAGTTAAAAAACTTAGAGTGGAGCTCTTCTTCAAAATGGTTATGGTAACCAGGTGTATTTGCTGTCGATAAAATGATTTTTGCTAATGCCGTCAGTCCGGCTTTATCTCCCTCAATGAAAATTTCATTATTAGGCTCAACTGTTACTTTGAATACATCCCCTTCAGAAAATTCAATAACTGGAATACTATGCTCATCAAAATCAAGTTCTACAGTTACATTTATTTTCATATAATTGACACTCAGTAAATTCATTCAAAAATTTTTCATACTTCTCGAAAATACAATCCACCTCAGACAAAAAACAGTGTCACAAGGTTATTAACAAGCATATATTTTACAACACTTGAAAACTTGTTATTAATTTCAAAAATCCACTACCTACGGTAAAATGAATAACTGAAACATTATGGGTGCTGGCAGGTTCTTTCAATTTCGCGATCCGCTTTGAGTAAGAGCTTACACATCCACATTACACTTCAACTTAAGCAGTGAGTGTAACCAAAGTCGAAAATCGCTAAATGGACATATCTAAAATTTGTAGGGATGACCATATATCTGTATCGGGTTAATAGCAACAGGTTAAAATACTATATAGCGCCAAAAAACTCAGCTTCTAAGCTGTTACCCTTAAGCGCTCCGTAGAAACCGTTTAGAGATATTTTCACCCCCTTGGCAGTTGTCTCTTCCGCATACGATATCTCATTTCCAAAATCATTAAAAGCCAATCGAGGAATAAGCTTCCTACTATATGGCTGGACATCTTTTCCAGATGAAAAAAGCCTCAAAAAATCAATAAATGTCGCATCTGTTAGAAGATATCCAGAAGTACCACAGAAAATTTCAAACATTTTTAAAAAAAACATAACATAAGACTCTCCTTTCTCCTCCAAACACCAACCAAGGCTAGAAAAGTATCTATCTGAAATAAGAAAGATAAAATATAGTTCGCCACCATACTCTACGCTTCCAAGTTCAAATTCATACTCATCTTTTTGCCACGCGGATATAAGCTGCCTATTGCCACTAGAAAAAAAATCAACCAGTCCTGGAAAGTCAAAATCGTCTTCCATAAATGTTCCTTCAGGTTCTCCAGCCAGAATTTCTCCACCTTTAATATACTCAGTGCAGCTCCCACCATATTCTATGCCTAAATTATCCATATAATCTTTAAACAAAAAATAACCATTTCTGTTTCTTTCCGAAACTTTAAAGGAAAACTTCACATTTGATCCCATTAGTCTAACAGCCTCCCCATAAACTCCTCAGTGCTATTTGTTAAGTGATCCAGAATATACATTTCATAGCTTGGCAATTTAAATCTACCAGCAGCGCCAAATGAGGGCTTTAAAT